>JAUUZN010000005.1 GCA_030589945.1 Gammaproteobacteria bacterium
CAAACTCTTTATTTGCTCGACGAACCCACAACAGGTCTTCATTTTCACGATGTTAAACAATTGCTAGCGGTTCTTCATAGGCTTAGGGATCATGGCAACACCATTGTTGTGATTGAACATAATTTGGATGTGATTAAAACGGCTGACTGGGTCATCGATTTAGGTCCCGAAGGCGGTGATGGCGGTGGAGATATTATCGCCACAGGTACTCCTGAAGATGTGGCTGAAATTGCTGAATCTCACACGGGCGTGTATTTAAAACCGATGCTTGGGAAATAGATATATTGTTAATGACATTGCGAAGAAGTTCAATCCATAAAAATTAATGCACAAAGAACAATCATTGTATTTAATGAGGGGATATCAGCATGAGAAAACTGACGGTATTTTTACTGATCATGAGTTCATTTTTATGGGCTCAGTCTAAACTAAACGCTCAAAGTGCAAGAACAGGTCCAGTATTTAATGATTATGGTGCCGTTTATGACATCAAAGATTTGACGGTACCTTTAAAGAAAAATTATCGTTATAAGGTGCTTTTCGATATTTCAAAATCACCTGAGTCTGCTGATGATATCAATGGAGTAATCGACAGTGTAGCCCGCTATATCAATATGCATGTCAGACATGGTGTAAAAATTGACGATATTGATGTTGCCGTTATTTTGCATGGTGGTGCGACAAAGAATGGCCTTTCTCATACAGCCTATGAAGAACGATATTTGGTTAAAAATCCAACCCTAGATCTCATTGAACAACTCAGTGCTAAAGGTGTTAAATTTTACCAATGTGGTCAGAGTGCTTATTATCAAAAAGTGAAAACTAAACATTTAGCACCTGAGGTTAAGATGGCACTTTCTGCCATGACTATGCTCACAGAATTACAGGCCGAGGGTTATCAACTAATCCCCTGGTGGTAGATCATAACTTATTAAATCTAATAAAAAATTAGCTATTAAAGCGTTCGGAGGCACTCTATGAACCATCATCAGATTAAATTACTCGTTATCACCTTATTATTTGGTGTAATAAATGCTGCTGAAGTTAAAACAAGAACCGCTAACAATGGTAATTTAGTGATGCAGGATGTGCCTGAAATTCCCCAGCAAATTGTTGATGATTTAAATCAATATCAAAATGTTAGATCGGCACCATTTAGAGGGTTCACGGAAGATGGAAAGAGTATCTACATCTCAACTCGTTTTGGCGATGTCAGTCAAATCCACAGAGTGGACATGGCCGGTGGCGCTCGTCATCAATTAACCTTCTTTAAAGAACCCATTGGTGGAATGAGTAAACAGCCCGGTAGTAATAAACTATCTTTTACTATGGATGCTGGTGGCAGTGAATACGCGCAAATTTTTATGCTTGATCCTGAAACGGGTAGCAGCAAGATGTTAACCGATGGCGAATCTAGAAATGGTGCTGTGCTATGGGATAACAGTGGCTCTAAACTAGCATTCCAAAGCACTCGCAGAAATGGTAAATCAAATGATATTTGGATGATGGATCCAAATAATCCTGACACAGCAAGCATTCTTGTTGAATCAACAGATGGAAGTTGGTGGGGACCAAATGATTGGAGTAAAGATAATACAAAAGTACTGGTTGGTCAGTATGTCAGTGCATCAGATTCTAGAATTTATTTAGTGGATACAGAGACACAAAAAAAGATAAAGCTAGCTGGTGATCCTGAAAACAAATCATCCAACTCAGGATTAGCCTTTGATAAAAGTGGTAAAGGTATATTCTTAATTACCAATCAATTTAGTGAATTCGATCAGCTAGCCTACCAATCACTGGCTGATGAAAATCCTGAAATTATTACTAAGGATATCAATTGGAATATCAGTAGTTTTACAATTTCAGAAGATGGTGATCGAGCTGCATTTATAGTTAATCAGGATGGTTTTAGTGTGCTCTATTTGCTTAATACAAAAACGAGAGACTATCAAAAAGTTAAAGGATTACCCATCGGTCTTGTGGGTAGTTTAGAGTTTAGTGGAGATGGGAATAAGTTAGGGTTTACATTAAATACCGCCCAATCGCCCAGTGATAGTTTTGTTTTAACTCTAGGCAAATCACCATTAAGTTATAAAAAAATGGAGCGATGGACTTACAGTGAAGTGGGTGGCCTAGATACTCAGAAATTTAGTCAACCAGAATTGGTTCGCTTTACAACCTTTGATGATCGCAGCATCCCAGCATTCATTTATAAGCCAAATACAAAAGGACCACATCCTGTCATTATCAGTATTCACGGGGGGCCAGAAAGCCAATTTAGACCAGCATTTCGCAGTACATACCAACTTTGGATGGATAAATTAGGTGTTGCTGTTATCGCTCCAAATGTACGAGGCTCTTCTGGCTATGGCAAAGAATACATAGGTCTCGACAATGGATTTAAACGTGAAGATTCAGTCAAAGACATAGGGGCCTTATTAGATTGGATTGAAACTCAACCTGATCTTGATAAGAACCGAGTAGCCGTATTCGGTGGAAGCTATGGCGGGTACATGGTTCTTGCCAGTGCAACGCATTATAGTGATCGGTTAAAAGCTGCAGTTGATATTGTTGGTATATCAAACTTTGTCACATTTTTAGAAAACACCAAATCCTATAGACGCGATTTGCGTAGAGTAGAATATGGTGATGAACGTGATCCTAAAATGCGAGAACATTTACAAAATATCAGCCCTAGTAATCATGTTGATAAAATTAAAATTCCGTTATTCGTGATCCAAGGGCAAAATGATCCTAGAGTACCAGTGACAGAAGCTGAACAAATTGTGAAAGCTCTGAGGGATATTAATAATCCTGTTTGGTATATGAATGCGCTTAACGAGGGACATGGCTATCGTAAGAAGGAAAATAGAGATATCTATGTGCAGGCGGTTTTACTTTTCTTTCAAGAGTATTTGTAGATTATACTGAGCGTCAAACTAAAAGGCCCACGAGTTAATCGTAGGCCATTTTTGATAACTGTTAGTCTTTTTTTGATATTGCAGGCTAGATGAATAGCACATTAGTTCTCTTATCAATGGCTATTATAGTATTGCCCTTATTCTAGAGCGATAATCACTTGCTCAAGAATGGCAATAATTACAACAGTATCCGCACCTTGATCCGAAGCCTTTAGTAACCAAAAGATGGACTGGCGAATAAAAGCTTTAGCGGCTACACGATCTGCTTTCATCATATTCAAAGCACCATCTTCACTGGTGTTAATGACACTGCCCGTTAGTGCTTTTTTCGCGCGTAGCAAATCATCTCTAATGTCAGCATTAACTTCATTCGCTATCATTTGGTCTAACATGTCGACTAGATTAGTAACAGCCTCTTGCGCGGTATAAACTCTGATTAGTTCATAATCGCTTCCTTCGTCTCCATCATCATCACGCGCCGTAAATATAACAGGGTACAAACCAGAAGAAGAGAAACTATGGTCTTGTGAGGCTAATCCAAGGTTCCCACCAAAAGCATCGGAGAATGAATTAAAACCTGTGTTCGTTTCAATTAATCCGTCACCCCAGTCCAAGGTTGCCGTCTGATTATCTGGCCTTCCGGGGTCACTGAACTCTGCTTTGGCAGTAACTGGTTGTCCAATCAGCAAAAAGGGTATTTCTTCATTCAAGACTTGCCCATTATCGTTCACCAGTACGAATTGGTCTATCAGTGGAGCAACGTTTAGTACGGTCACTTCAACAGTGTCTTGAGTCGTTCTACCACCCGTGGGATGTCTTGCCTGAACGGGAACATTAACTACAGATGGACCATCAGAGTAAATAGCACTGTAACTAACTATATTTCCAGATTCTTCATAGTTACCACTAACGTCTAGATCCCATCTCAAGTCGACAGGGGTACTGTAGTATTGGTTACAATTATTGAGAAATTTGACATCATTAATCTGTTCAAAGATGTCGTCTGTTCCATCTTCATTGAGTACATTTTTTAAATCACTATCTGATTGAATATATCCTGTACCGGTAACAGTCAATAATACTTCACCTGAAGAATTACTTGTTTGAATGGAACAACCGGTAGGCGCATACCAGCTCCAACTTTGAGCTTTGCCGTTAATACCAAAAAAGTTCAAGATATCAAAATAATCAAAGTTTTCAATATTATCATAATCATCCTTATCACGATCCGTAAAATCAATGACTGGATAGTTACCCGTAAAGGCAATAGGCTGCATCCATGCCTGTGTCAATGGGGGTAAGGCCGAACCACTCAAATCAACCGTATCGCCTTCATTAACTTCAAATGGGCCATTGAGCGAGATTGTCGGTGACAATGTTGGACTATCGAGTCGCGTTACCTTCTCATGTCTCCATTCTCCAGCTTCTGCAGTGCTGTCTTTGCCTCTATTTTCATGATTGAATGAGTACATGAGTAACTCACCCGTCGGGCTTACATAATAGCCACTTGCAGCCGCTAAATTAGCCACGTCGCCACCGCCAACTGATGGAAAAGGAGTTACTTTCTTACTATTCTCAATAACCGTGAGGTTAATGGCTTCACCCGGTTCGCAAGTGTTTCTTTCACATTCTATTTCGTACAGTGCAATTCTATCTTTACCCGTATAAAGCTTCTCAATAACTAAATCAACAACAATGTGACCTCTTGCAACAGCCATAAATAATCGGCCATTTATATCACCTTGCCGAATAAAGTTTAAAGATTGATTAATGTTACTACCTGTATCGACACTCGGTATTGCTCCCACATAATCCCAAGTTAAATCAGGGTTATCGAGTCCTCCCAAACTTGAACGGTAAAAATGATAGCGGTTGCCTTCAAACCCTCCAGAGACGACCAAAAGATATCGACCACCCGGTAAGGCAGTCAAGCCCATCGCATCAGCAAAGGAGAGTTCTTCACCAAATTCTTTATGTGGAATGAAGCTACTTTTATAAACAGGGTTTTCCGGATCACTGACATCTAAAAATAGTACAATTGTGCGCGTGTCAGCAGTCTCAAAGGTACAATAATTTGGATATTGCTCTAACTTTGCCTGTAGGAACTGAAACTGTGTGCTTCCCTGGGGTGCATCGCATAAATTAGAATGCTGTCTGGGTCCATCCGCGGCAACTGCTAGCATATTACCAACAGCCTGCATGCTTCCTGGATGTTGATAAGCTCTAGGCAATATTTGTCCGGAAGGTCCATTTCGATAAACTAAACCGGGTCTATCAGCTTCATTATTGGCATTTGGATCACCGCCGACAACGGTATAATGTACTGTAGCAATATCATTTTCTGGTACTTGCGTTGAACCAATTCGTTTATTTTTTGCTAGCTTATTACTGCGCAATCGCTCACCATTTTTATCCCGCGATCCTGCCCTGAAGATGACTAGATTACCGTTTAGCTCAACTTCACTTGGATTGTCACAAACTATTGCTCCTAAAGTCTGTGAACCCCAGATTTTCGGTGTACTACCACTCTTTGAAACAATGAAGTAGGGTGTCCCATCTTCAGCTTCAAGACGAGCCAAGCCTTGATAATGACGGCAATCAGTCGGATTAGTCGTATCTCCAATATGAAAACCGAGTGCCTCTGGATAGACTGTCAATGAGTTAAACTGGTTAACAACATCGGGCACAAAACGCATACCGTCTTCACGTTCCGCTGCTTTAATAACAGTTATTGTTGCAATGCTCATAATTGAGAACGTTATAGTCATGTTCAGTAAAATTTGCTTATTCATAATAGGAAACCTCATAAAAAAACATGTTTAACAACCACTTGGTGTCAATCCATTTGTTAGTTCAATTATTTTTCTTGTTCAATCATATAGAAATGGGCGTTGGAAAACTTGTAGGAAATATACTTTTTTTATAATGTTTTCATAAATAAGCAGCGCCATACTTTCTTAATGTTAAAAAATACGCATAATTCGCTATTATTCGGGTATTAATATTGTTGCATGAGCATGTCATGATTGCTCATCATCAGTTCAGTCTTTAAAATAGGGGTCAGAGTGAATTAAATGACCTTTTGTCTTTCTTCTGGATAGAGAATTGATCGATTAATCGACTCTGACCCCTATTTTAATGAACCTCACATTAGTTCCGCAATTGCGTCTCAGGATGAAATGCAAACCAGGCAAACCAGTAAGATCGAATCACATTAAATTGCTCATTGGTTCTTTTATCAATGGCTGTAGCGCTACCATTCTTATAGGTCACTACCAAAATGTGCTTCCCGTAAGATTCAACAATGGGTGTGTTGTCTTTAAGGTACTCTTCCTCAAATGCAACGAAGCTATCATCAATTTCTATTCCATAAACCCACTTTTTTGTAGCAAGTCGCGCATCGGTCAAAGAAACGGGGAACATCAACTTATCTGACTCAGTGTACTTTTGATAATGAAAGTTATCGTACTCTTCTGTGCCTTCAGTCGGAGGCAGTAAAACTTGCGATTGAGGATAATTTTCCTTTAATTGCTGCCAAGTCATCAAGGCTGCACTGATTGATTTCAAGCGCTGACCCGATTGAGAACCTACAATAGAGCGTCCAGTTAATTGCCCCCATAATGAACGTGTTTTTCGGTCATACATCACCAAATCACTATTATGAAGGACACCGGAAACTCCAAACTCAACTCTTTCGCCATTGATAATGGGTTCAAAAGCTACGGAAGTTCCACATAATGGACAGTAAGTCATCGCCACTGGTTTGCCGTCAAAATAGTCATTAACAATTTCATGGCTCTGCATAATTTTTCGTGGATATGCTTTTTGAACTCCGTTGTAATCAACTAGCATCATCACATCATCATCATGAAGAAAGGATACTGCTGAAATAGCGTCATAAGTGGGATTATCAATAGAAGGAATACAATCTATCTTCGGACAGCCTTGATTCAGCTCAGCAAGTTCAATACTTCTTTTGCTACTGTCTTGAAATTTAAATTCATCCTTGATGATGTTTGTTTTAAAATTCCTAGCAGCGTCAATCTCAACTGTGATGATAAAAGCAATAATGCTAATGAATAAATATTTCATATCTAGGCTCCTTTCTTATTAACTCAGCTTAAACCATGAGGCTCAGCATGTCATTTTTCTTATTATCAATATAAGTAGAATTGTTAATAACGGCATTGTTGCCAAATTTAAACTAGTCCATACTTGCTATCATCCAATTTAAAAATCAAAGTAATCAGCGTCTACATTGTTCATGATACAAAATGTCACAACAATTGCGGACAATAGAGGAAATTTATGAAAAGCTTTCACCCAACCGTTAGAACCCTTATGGGACCTGGTCCTTCTGATGTATATCCGAGAGTTCTAGACGCATTAGCACGTCCTACTATCGGCCATCTTGACCCACAATTTATTGTAATGATGAATGAAGTTAAAGAAATGCTGCAATATGCTTTTCAAACCACTAATGAACTCACCTTCCCTGTTTCAGCACCCGGTTCGGCAGGCATGGAATGTTGTTTTGCTAATATGGTTGAACCCGGTGATAAGATCATCGTTTGCTCCAATGGTGTTTTTGGCATCCGAATGAAAGAAAATGTCACTCGTTGTGGTGGAATAGCCGTTATGGTTGAGGATACTTGGGGTGAAGCTGTAGATATTAACAAACTCGAACAGGCTCTTAAAGATAATGATGATGCTGTCATTGTTGCCTTTGTTCATGCAGAAACGTCCACGGGTGCTATATCAGATGCCAAGGCATTAGTTGCCCTTGCCCACGAACACGATTGTTTAACTATTGTGGATGCAGTGACATCTCTTGGTGGTTCAGAACTCAGAGTTGATGATTGGAACATTGATGCTATTTATTCAGGTACTCAAAAGTGTCTTTCATGTGTACCAGGATTATCACCTGTTAGTTTTAACAAGGCCGCACAGGACAAAATAAGCAACAGAGAATCTGCTGTACAAAGCTGGTTTTTAGATCTTAATTTGGTGATGGGTTATTGGGGTCAAAATACCACGCGCTCTTATCATCATACCGCGCCTGTTAATTCTCTGTATGCGTTGCACGAATCATTGGTGTTACTGCAGGAAGAAGGGTTAGAGAATTCTTGGAAAAGACATGATGAAAATCATCAGGCATTAAAAGCAGGACTTGAAGCACTAGGATTAAGTTATGTAGTCCATGAAGATGATCGCCTACCTCAATTGAATACCGTAACCATTCCAGAAGGTGTTGATGAGGCTGAAGTCAGAAAGCGTTTGTTAAATGAGTTCAACTTAGAAATTGGTGCAGGACTTGGAGCTTTGGCTGGAAAAGTTTGGCGTATTGGACTTATGGGTTATGCATCTCGTAAAGAAAATGTTATTTTATGTTTGAGTGCGCTTGAGGCTGTTTTGGGCGATATGAACGCGAATATTAATAAGGGCGTTGCACTTGATGCTGCTATGGTTGCCTGGTCTTAATATTCCATAGTTTAAAGTTGAAAATAAAGAGTAATGATTAAATATGGCTTCACTACAGGATCAATTATTAAAAGCAGGCGTTGTTAATAAGAAAAAGGCTAAAAAGATAAAGCTTGCGAAGTACAGTCAATCTAAAAAGCAACCCAAAGGTCATACTCCGATTGATGAAAATAAGCTGCAGGCTGAAGCGCAATTAGCTGAACGCGTTGCTAAAGACAAGGCATTAAATAAAGAAAACAAACGTTTGGCAGATGAAAAAGCGGTGCAGGCTCAAATTATTCAATTGATTAAAGCCAACGCCATTGATTGCAAGAATGGAGATGTTGCTTTTCAATTTACCGACAACAAAACCATCAAAAAAACCTACGTCACTGAACTGCTACAAAAGCAACTCAGTAAGGGTATTGTCGGTATTGCTAAATTGGCTGAAAGTTATGAACTTGTGCCAGCTATTGTTGCTGATAAAATTGCCCAGAGAGATGAATCAATCATTGTGCTTATGAATGATAATATTGATACTGAGATCGACGCTGATGATCCCTATGCCGATTATCAGATTCCTGATGATTTGATGTGGTGATAATTATTAGAGAGCTAGCTAGGCATTAAGCAGTAATTAATTCAATATGAATTTTCTTTCCTATTGTTCTTGCGGCATGATCTAAAGTGTTTAATGTGATTGAAGTATTATTTGGATCAAGTAATCGATCCAGAGCACTGCGACTGGTTTGTAATCGTGATGCCATTTCTGTTTTTGATATATTTTCCAATTCCATTTTTTGACTTATTTCCCAAGCTAGTACACGCTTTATCGCTACTGCGCTGACCTCTATTAGTTCACCACTTTTTTCAAGTAATGAATCTAAACTTGAGCCAACTTGAGGATTATTAACCATTTTCTACTTCCTTCTTACGTTTATTCGCTAAAGATAAATCTTGTTTTGGTATTGTTCTTGTTTTTTTAATAAACCCATGCAATAAAATCATATTATCTGAATAAACACAAAATAAGACTCTTGATATACGGCCATCAGAAAGCTTAGTTCTAACTTCATGTAATCCTTGTTTCAATGGTCTACAAATTGGCATTCCTATAGGCCATCCAAATTCAGCTGTTTGTATATCTGTACCTATATTTACTCTATCTTCTTTATTAAGACTTAATAACCATTCTCGTACTGGTTCTTTACCAAGAATATTTCGATAAAATTTAGCTGGAACCCTTTTAAATGGTTCTACCATAGCAGCGTACCATTTATGGTACACAATTTCAATTTCAGTAGATTTAAAACCATAACCTGTCCACATAAAACATAATAATTACAATAATCATTAATTTTAACGGTGTGAGTAAATAAACTTAATAGAGAATTACGCAGTTGAAATACAGAGATTAACTAAATATGCGGAGCAATGATGGCACGTTCTTTATAAGAAGATCTAAAATTGATGACTTTGATCTTAAGAATATCTTCGAGAACTAGCAATCTCGGAAGCTTCCATCACCATCATCAGTGTATCTGGATCAATTTCAGTCACAAGGGTTCTGAGTTCAGGAATTCTACGTGTGCTGATAATGACATAAAGCAGTTTTCTTTCTTTTTGGACGGTTAGATTTCTTGCAGAAACGATTGACCCATCGCGATCAAACTTCTCATTAATACTTAAACCAATTTGTTCAGCCTCATCGGAAACAATATGAACAATTTTTTTCAGGTGCGATAATGGCAGATGCGTTTAAAAAGAATAATGTTTGTGAGGGTTTAATTTTCGAATAGTGAGTAACAAGTTTGATTATATTCATTTCTAAAAGTTATTCCCTCCCCGTAAAATAATTAGACATTTTAATTAACAGTGCCCTCAACAACACTAATCATTTCTGCTCGAATTGCTGCATTGTTGTACATCGTCTCAAACTTAGCCACTTCAGCGTTATTGTTATCTAAAAACAAATCTTTTATAAATCCATAAGCAAGAGTCTGGTATTTCAATTCAGCTTTAAAGCTTACATTGCTAGCGTCACCAATTGGAATTCGATAGGTGATGACATCAAACCCGAGGTTAAAATCATCATCCTCAAAGGCTAATCCTGCGACTCTCACATCAGCAGGGACCGTAAGCTTTGCAAATCCTGCAGGAGTCAGACGATTATCTTTCACATATGAAGCTGCACGTAATAATGTATAGGTCACCTCATCATCGGTGTTGACCATAACAGTGCCATAGATTTGAACCTGATCCTGAGATGTAATTTCTTCATAATGAGGTTCATAGGAAAGTAAATCTTGATCACCATCGGCACCGACAATACTTCCATCAGCATTCATCTTGCCAGATTCAAAGAGATCCACACCAGCACTGTCATTCACAGTAAAATGAATAAAGACACGTCTCGACGGATATCCACCCGGTAGTTTGTGGCCAGTGTTGTTGGTAATTCTTAACTGCACGACTAATTCTTGATTAAATATTTGCTGATTAAGTACTTCAATATCAGCTGACGATTCAAGCATTAATCTTGTTTGTGCAATTGCCTCATCAAAACCATTGGCAGTAACGCCCAATTCTTCTCGATTAGAATCTAGGATCTCCAGCATGGTTGAGTTGGCACCAATGAGTGTGTGCTTAGAAAAATCATTTCTAGCTGCCAAGTTAATTGGCCGGTTTGAGATTCTTACCCCATCAACCGATGGCATATGACAATCTTGGCAACTTTGTTGTTCAGCAACTGTTGCATAAACACTCTGTTCCCATTCTGAATAGATCATCTGCTCGGGAAACTCAGATTCTATGTCTGTGCTAGCTATCACTCCGTCGCTATCTACGAATGGTGTCTTCAAATTGTGGCAGGTCGCACACACTTCTGATGTTGAAATATGTTCCGAATAGGTAGGTCGAAATCCTGTATTCATTAACATTGGATTAATGCTAGGATTCTGATACTGACCATATGCGGTACGCTCGCCAGAGACACCTAAATCAATAATGTTAAAATGACCTGAAAATCCTTGCTGTGTTCCTAAATTACCATCATCTTCTATCTGATGACAGACCGTGCAACTCACTCCATCACTACTGTGATTAAAAAATTCATTGTTCGGATTTACAAAACCTTCTCCGAATAACTCCACAGCCGCGCCGGAAAATTTCGCTTCAACATTCGCAATAGGCGCATGACAACGCGTACATTTGTCATCAATCACTTCTTTTAATTGTGGATTGCGCTCTAACTCACTGGAAACTTTTGCTAGCCAGAAGGGATCTCGCGTAGAATTAGCCATCATTGAAGATGACCAGGCCGTTTCAATAGAAACATCTTCACCTGTAGAACTCTGTATACCATTATGACAAAGAGCACAGTTTTCTGAGCCTGAAAAATGTGCAGAGGTGAAATTCGCATCAGCTACTGAACTATTACTGGTGCCGTCTGTAATGATTGGATCAGTGGTAGTATTGGGTGAATCACTACCACCTCCACAGGATTGCAGTAGCAAAATTAATAATAATGCCGATGTTTTTATGATTGAGGTAACTTTATTCGAATACATAGTTCAAACCTTTTACATAAATGATTTTGATAACTGACTTTGATAACTGTTCAGTACAGTAGACAACAGGTATATTAGTTAGTTCTAATATACCTGTTGTCTTATGTAAGATATTTGATCTGGATCAGGTTATTTAAAAATCAGCAATCACCGAAACCCACAGATTTCTACCCGGTTCATTCACTCGTATTGCTTCAGGATTAAAAGGATCCATATTTCCTCGGCTCACATGGTAAGCATAGGTCTCATCAAGAACATTATTGATCCCCGCCGAAAGCTGCCAAGAATCAGCCAACTGGTAGCGTACTTTGAAGTCAACCGCCACCCAAGCATCAGACTCACCCGCATCAAGCGCACTACCACTCATCATGCTGTCATCAACATTTTCTTGTGATAGAGCCCATCGAACATCAAGCCAATAAGCCATGTCACCCACATCATTACTGACTCGGATAAGACCTTCCACAGGAGGTATCTGATACAGATCCTCACCCGTGTCATCAACGGTTCCTTTGACGTACGCAAGATTGGTATACAGTGACCAGTCGTTAGAAAAATCCTTTGATAAAGACCATTCAAAGCCTTTTAAAGTGGTATCTGTATTTCGATAAATTGTCGCCATATCCATCGCGATAATGCCGTCCTGTCCACGCGCTCTGTCACGCAAAATAAAATCATTGATACCATCATAATAAACATTGAGTTCATGCCATCCACCTTCAAAATACCATTTTGCACCCAGTTCTAACTGGTTGTGACGTTCAGGTAAAATGAATGGATTACCAACCCATTGCATCATGGCCATATTGTTTTTGGCGCCGAGGTAGCGCTCTGTTGCATCAGCTGTTCGAACAGTAGAGCTTATGCCAATCCAAAAGAGTGCGGAATCGATAGTTTGGTAGTAACGGCTAAATGCACTGACATTATCTTCTTCAGCCGATGAAAGAGGTTTTGAGGAACTGTAATAGTTTTGATATAAGCTTTGAGCTTCTAAACTCTCAAGTGCTGCAGAGTTCGCTTCAACTCGGTCATAACGAACTCCCGATTTAATCCGACGGTCATCATCTAGTCGATATTCACCTTCGATGGCGAAGCCCTTGATATCAAGTTCATTATCAGGCCAAATATTCGCCTGTAGCATAGTAGGCTCACCCATCATGCCCATGTAGCGCTCAGCATGACGTGAAACATTTTGCCAATCAAAACTGGCTTGCCAAATAGTCTTATCATCCTGCCAACGTTTTAACCACTTTAAGCCTTCCGTTTCTGAATAGGAATCGGTGAGCATTCTCATCGGAGATGTTTGGGTGCGCAAACTATAATTATCCATCATATGATGGGCATCATTTTTATAATATTGATACTCACTATAGTTGTTGCTCGTTTGATCACCATCCAAATATAAAAGCTGAGCAGCGTCCATATCGGTCACGGGGCCATCCATCATGGTGCCAGCAAACAATGCATCAGTTCCTCGATTCATCATGATTGATAATCTAAGCTCTGTATTTTCATCCGGTGTGAAGCCGGCAACAACGGTGTTGGTTTTTGTTTTAAACGCTGTTCGGGTTATATTTCCATCGCCATCTTCATAGCTATCTTGATCATGCAACTGACTGATTAATCGGATGTAACCCTCTTCGTTACCCATTGCTAAGTCTGCACCGAGCTTATAATAATCTGACGAGTAAACAGCGACCATTTTGCCCGTGACACCATCGCCTTCAACAATGGGGCTATATCGCTTAAAATTAATTAATCCTGCGGGTCCACCACTACCAAAGACTAGGCTTTCTACTCCTTTGATAATTTGGATTTCATCCCAGCCAAATGGCTCGGTATATGAACCTGGAGAATCCATACGATTGGGGCCTGCACCGTGCAAAAACGCCCCCTGTTGTAATAAATTTATACGTGTCTGACTTAATCCTCTCAATACCGGATCAACTGCATGGCCTCCTGCTCTAATGGCTGAGAACCCTGGGAATCGTGTCAATAGGTCTCCGGCATCAATAATTGCTTGATTGTCATATTCAGCAAGCTGCTCAATGCTCCCTTCAATACTTTGTAATATTGGTGAGCCGGTGATAATTAATGTTCTCACCTCAGATTGCTCTGCATTTTCTTCTGTCGAACTATCAGCATATAGGGTGCTAGCAATTAAAACTGCAAAACCCACGGATACCATCATTACTTTTTTCATTAAAGACCACTCTCAGATATATTGATTATGTATATGAATGTAATGATAGTATTTGATGAGCTTGCTGAATATGCGACCAATTGTCGCAGTGGCTTTTTCTAATCTGCTGGTGTAATGTTAATTGATATTCACCAACAAATTTTATCCCAATGATCCTAGATAATTTTAAAAACAATTCATCTCAGAACAATTCTTTTCAAAGCACGGACTTTCAATCCAATCGCTTTAGTGCCGAAGTGCTCAATCGTATTCGCCTAATTGCCATAATCGGTCAATTGCTATTAATTGCTTTTGCAGTCACCTATCTAGGGATCCAGCTTCCCTTTAATTGGCTTGCTCTGTTTGTTGGCACTGAAGTTATTCTTCAGTTCTATGCAACACATAGAGTAAAGCAAACTAAAGCGATCAGCTCTTTAGAGCTTTTTGTTCATATTCTAGGTGACTCACTTATTCTTAGCGGGTTAATTTATTTTTCGGGTGGCGCCAATAACCCATTTATCTATCTACTGCTAATAGCCATTGCTTTAGGTACGCTGATGCTCACAGCCCGTTATCTTCTGTTAGTTTCAATCACACAGGTTTCACTGTACTCACTGTTAAATATCTATCAAAGACCCTTGGAACTAGGTGATTCTAGCCCTTTAGCATCATTTCATTTGCATCTCGCAGGCATGTGGGTCAATTTTGCCTTAACCGTCATTCTCATTGCATCATTTGGTCTTCTTGTACGTTATTCACTGTCTAAACAAAATAAACAAATACAGCGACTGCGTGAGAAGCAACTTAAGGATGAACAAATCTTAAGTATCGGAATTATGTCCGCAAGTGCTGCCCATGAACTCGGTACACCTCTGGGAACCATGGCAATAGTTGTCGATGATCTAGTCCATCAGGTCGATAAATCTGAAGCATTATTTAACGATATGAAAATTCTTGAAAAGGAAATCAAACGATGCCGAGACATCATAGGTAGTCTAGGTGAAAAAAGTGAACTAACTCGTGAACAATTACTGCATCAAGAACAACATGTAGATGTTAATCTGAAAAAACAATTACTCAGCATTACTGAAAACTGGCTAGTTTATCGACCACAGATAGAGTTAACTCAACAGTGGAATAACAACTTTGATGGTGTCTTGAATAAATTTCCAATCAGCGTTGAACAGGCTGTTATTAATTTACTCGATAATGCCGCAGATGCAAGTCTCGAAAATAATCATCGTCATGTGCGAATTAATTACTCTATAGAGTCGCTCAATAATCAAACACAGACTATTATTGAAATTACTGATTTTGGTACTGGACTAACTCGAGAAAAGCGGGAAAAATTGGGTAGCAATATCCAACTTTCAAACAAATCAGATGGATTAGGTTGGGGCTTGTTTTTATCAAACGCAAGTATTGAACGTGCGGGAGGTGAAGTGCATTTGTTAGAATCTGATACAGGTGGCACCCTCACCCGAATCACATTGCCCATAGAGATATCGTCATGATTCAAACATTTGTTATTATTGATGACGATCTACTCTTCCGTGAAACTCTAGCGCGTTCGCTGAGCAACAAAAACTGCGACGTCACTCATTTTGCTGCCCCGAATTGCGCTATTGAGACCATCACAAATTATGCCGATTCCAATGATAAGCCTCTTATCATTTTATTGGATCTAAAGCTTGAAGCAGATTCCGGACTATTGTGGATAGAACGACTCCGAGACGCCAATCAAAACAGTCAAATAATATTATTAACAGGCTATGCAAGCATTGCGACTGCGGTTGAAGCCATAAAACTAGGTGCCAATGATTACTTACCCAAACCGATTACTGCGAGGGAAATCTTAACGCATTTAAGTCAAAAATCAGCGGAGACAGAGGTCATCGTTAATGAGAATCCAATGTCTGTTCAACGTCTTGAATGGGAACACATTCAGAAAGTTCTCAATGACAATGAAGGAAACATCTCGGCAACAGCTCGTGCTCTTGGAATGCATCGAAGGACATTGCAGCGTAAATTACTCAAAAAGCCTGTGCGTAGTTAACACACAGGCTTTAATAATGAGTAACAAATCAATCTCAAACTAGTCTCTAAATATTAATAAATTTCTGACGATCATCCTCATTTGCGTCGTCATAACATTCGCCTCTGATCTGGGATACACCCTGTACGAAATAACTCTCAAGCTCTGAATATCCGTCACGACAATAACCCGTTTCATCTAAGGTAACTACCAGTTCATTTTCAGTTCTAATTTTAAGGCGTTCAAAGTTATCGCCACCACCATTTTTTCCAGAATGGCCACCCGACATCTTCCCTTTACCGCCACCCATTCCAGAGCCCATAACTCCTGAGCCAGAACCACGCCCTTTTCCAGAATAGTTCTTTTTCTGACTACGATCTCTTATGAGACTAAAGCTGAAGCTTTTAATGCCATCCACAGAGATATTGGTCACAAAAATTTTCTTAACTGCAGACTTTGGCTGAGAAGCACATCCTGAAATAAATACTGCTGAAGCAAAAATGGGTAATAGTAAAAACTTTGAATATTTACCCATTATTATCTTAATTCCAACTTTATTGAACATTTAACGTTTCCTTTTTATAAGTAATAACTAATTATTTTTTTATATCTTTCGACGGTGATTAGCCTTTTTCCATGGGTGAATTAATGATTAATTTATACTCTTCTTCCGACAAATGCTTCGGTTGGTAATCAATACCTTGCTTTGATAAATTTGATACAAATGATCTCAAATGATTCCGTGAACCAAGCATCAAAATGTCATAAATAAACTGAATGTCCTTATTATCAGTTTCTGCATATCTCACCACTAAATCAATCAGGTCTACTTCTTCAATTTCTGCACCTGCCATTAACGCATCGATAATAGAATTACTACCCAATGCTGATAATGCGTCGTACAAAGCTTGCAATTCAATATTCGGAAAATAACCTTTAATGTCGTCCACAACGGGATCAATCAATTCATATCGATTGATTAACAGTAATAACGCATCCATATGTGCCTGTTCAGCTTGTGAAATATTATTAAATATTTTCTGATTCCACTGACTATAAAATAAGACATAGGCATCCCGCGCTAATTTTTCCTCTTCACGCATGAATAACAAATCGTCCGCTTCCTGAGTAGTCAGTAGCTTTATAGGAATTGCATCTAATTCTGCACTTAGACTATTAATATCGAAATTAGGACCAGCAGCCTGTTCAGGCTCTCCAAGATTTGCGTTACTTGAACTAGAGCCAGAGTCACAAGCAGAAAGACTCACTAAGAAAAGTCCTGCGATGACAGGAATTATTTTTTTGCTAAACATGATAGTACCTCTTCATATAATTTATATTAGATATTGCTAATATAATATTGTCCTCACATAAATAATCAATGTGACAGATTGTCACAGCCTAATTCATTCTTTGTTAACTCAACGGTTCTTCTTGATTGAAATTTAGCTTGCATATTGTTTTGTTTTGCTATTTAATTAATCAATTGATTAGTTAATTAGCAAATATAATGAATAGTTCTGCATCGAAAGCGACGAATCGTGGTCGTCCCATTGTTCAAGAAAAACAAGAGTCACAAAAGGCTAAACTTATGGAAGCCGCTTTGTCCCTTCTTGAAGATAAACCTATCCGTGAAATAACCATTAGAGAACTCGCAGAGCAAGCTGACGTAAATTCAGCGATGATCAGCTATTACTTTAAAAATAAAGAAGGCGTATTTATTGCACTGATGGACAAGATATCTAATCAACTTTTTGCTCAAATGCAAAAGATGACCAAGAATCCTAATCCCCTGCGCTCGTTGATTGTCATGATGATCCAACAGTTTAAAGAAAATAAAGGCTTTGCACGTCTCATTCATGAGCAACTTATGGTCAACGAAACTCAACTTAACGATGATTTCATTAATCGATTTCCGAAGCGAATGGCTCAGGTATTGCCGAAACTGATCATGGATAACACGGCAATTACTAATAACAAGAAGGCAACTCATGCTGCCTTTTCGCTGATGATGTTAATCATCACACCCTTTATCGTTGGAGCTGTTAGAACTGTTGCATGGGGTATCAGTGATGATGAACTATACGGCCCAGACTGGGCAGAACAAATTTATTCTCTCTTTATGAGTGGATGTGCCGAGGAGAACATTTGATGCTACCGTTCAAAGAATTCATAAAAACAAAGGTCGCTTTACCAGCATTTGCAATAGCAGGGCTAGTTCTGACAGTTTTAATTATTAAAATACAACCGAGTCTAACTCATAATGAATTACAGCGTGCTGCTGTTGCGGTTAGTTATATCGATTTAAAAGAGGAGTTACTTAAACCCGAAATTATCGGTTATGGACTCGTACAGCCCGATCTCGATCTTCAAGCAAAGGCGGAAGTTACCGGCAGAGTAACTTACATGCATCCACAACTTAAAAAGGGTGAGATCTTTAAAAAAGACACACTACTCATCAAGATTGATGATAAAGATTATCAGTTACAACTCAAACAGGCTGAAGCGGATCTCATTGCATCAAAAGCCAAATTAACTGAGATGAAAATCAATATTGAAAACAATAAACTCGATCTCACCATTTCTGCTGAAAAACTGAAAGTGAGGGACAAGGAATTTGCTCGTCTTACAAAGCTTAGGAAAAGTGGTTCTGTGTCTCAGTCGTCTCTTGAGAAGGAACGACAAAACTTATTACAACAGAAGCAAGAAATGCAACAGCTGAAAAACAAACAAACAACCCTTCCCTCGCAACTTAAAGTTGTTGAGGCTCAAATCGATATATCGAAAGCGAAATTACAAAAGAGTCTTCGTGATTTAGAACGTACTGAGATACGAATTCCCTTTAACGGTCGAATTAGCCAAGTTAATACCGAACAGGATCAATTTGTCGCCACCGGCGCATCATTGTTTAATGCCTTTGGTCTCGAAAAAATGGTTATCAATGCACAATTTCCTATCGACCAATTTAGATTGTTTATTAATAACTTTCGCGATATTGAACAGCCTATATCCGATGATGTCATGCCGAATATGACACGCTTGCTGCACTCTATGGGACTTACTGCAAGAATAGAACTAGCGGGTGGAGGATTTAATGATTGGGCTGCAAAGGTTGAACGCTTCAGTGATAACCTAGATCCACAAACGCGGACTGTCGGTGTGGTAGTGAGTGTCTCGGGTAGTTATTCACAATTAAAACCAGGATCAAAACCTCCATTATTGGAAGGTATGTACATGAAGATAATGTTGCAAGGTAATGCTGTAAAGGCGGTAGCAGTTCCACGATTTTCATTACACGAAAATGAACTTTACCTGATCACTCCGGATAATAAATTAGAACGGATGTTTATTGAAACTCCTCAATACCAAGGAAATCTTGTTTTAATTCAATCAACACTAAAAGCAGGTGATAAAGTCATTACCTCAGATGTATTTCCTGCGGTCACAGGAATGAGCGTTACCCCTGTGCTTGATCAGGCTGTGAGCGATAAAATGACCCTTTGGATCAACTACGGTTTGCAGAAAAAAGGTGTGCAGAAATGATCCGATTTTTTGCGGCACATCCGACTGCTAGCAACCTGTTAATGTTGCTACTCATGGCCATTGGTTTAACAACACTTCCGGAGATTAAACGAGAAACCTTCCCAGAAGTTAAAGCCTACACTGCCGAGATCCGAGTACCCTATCCAGGAGCTGCTCCTGCGGACGTTGAGCAAGGGATTTGTTTGGTGCTCGAAGATGCTCTTGACGGGATTAGTTTTGTTGAAGAAAAAGTTTGTCAGGCTCGACAAAATATCGGACTAATGACTATTAAAATGTTCGAACAGGGTAATTTTGCTAAATTTATGGATGATGTCAATAGTGCTGTGGACAGCATTAATCAATTTCCCAAAGAAGCTGAACTTGCCACCGTTACAGAAGTCGGTCGTACACAAAACGTTATCACCATTGCACTCACCGCTGACATTCCGAGACCAGAGTTAAAGTCACTTGCGCTTGATTTGAAACAAACACTTTTACATGATCCGAATATTCCATTGGTCGAAATTAAAGGCTTCTCAGAACGTCAATTACTCATAGAAGTTCCTAATCATAATTTGCGTCAATTTGGTTTGAGTTTACAAGACTTGGCTAACTTGATTGGTAAACAAGACATCGACTTACCCGTTGGCTCTATAGTGACTGATTTTAGTGAAACCCAACTCAGGTTCACCGACGAACGAAGAAGCATTAGCGATATTGCGCAATTAGTTATCATGACTGGGAAAAATGGTAATGAAGTACGGTTGGGAGATATTGCTCATATTAGTGACAATTTTGAACTTCTAGAAGATAAGGTTATCTTCAATGGCAAACCTGCAGCCTTACTTCAGATCAATAAAAATACTACTGATGACAGCTTGGTGGTACTAGATGCCGTTGAAAAATTAGTCTCCATTGAACAAATGAAATTACCCAAGGGCATTGATTTAGTATTAACACAAGATGCGACGAGTATCGTCAAAGACCGAATCAATATGCTGTTAAGCAACGCTTGGCAAGGTCTCATATTAGTGTTCGGCGTAATGTGGTTATTCTTTACTATCCGTTATGCTTTTTGGGTCGTCATGGGGCTACCGGTCTCCTTTCTTGCCAGTTTGTACTTCCTTGGTCTATTTGGAATCTCTATTAATATGTTCTCAATGGTGGCACTGTTATTATCTTTGGGGATCTTGATGGATGATGCCATTGTTATAGCCGAGTCTATTGGTAGCCAAATCAAAAAAGGCTTATCTCCACTTGAAGCATCAATAGCAGGCACCAAAATTGTCGCCAGAGGGGTTATCTCATCCTTTCTTACTACCTTAAGTATATTTGTTGGCCTAATATTTTTAGAAGGTAACTTGGGACAAATATTAAAGGTTATCCCAATTGTATTACTAACGGTCATTACCGTTTCCTTGGTAGAAGCCTTTTTAATCCTTCCCCATCACTTAAACCACTCTTTGAGTCATGCCGGCAAACAGAAGCCATCTGATTTTAGAATAAATTTTGAAATAAAATTTGGTTATTTCAGAGATCAGGTGTTGAAACTAGTTGAGCGTCTAATACAGATACGTTATGCCTTCATCGGTGGAGTTATCGCATTCTTTTTATTCTCCGTGAGCATGTTGGGTTCTGGAATATTAAAGTTTTCTGCATTTCCAAACATCGAAGGAGATATCATTCAGGCTCGTATCCTAATGCCTTCAGGAGCACCACTGTCCCAAACTGAAAGAGTCGTTGACGAACTCATTCAGGCACTTAATATGACAGAGGAAGAACTACAGGAAAATGAATCTCAAAAACTCGTTAGAGCTATTACCGTCAGTCATAATGAAAATTTAGATGCTCATGAATCAGGACCACATCTAGCAACCATTACCGTTGATCTTCTCACTGCAGAACTACGTAACACCAAACTCCAATCCTTTGTTGATGTGTGGCGTGCCAATGTCGGTGTCATGCCTCATGTGCAATCCATATCATTTAAGGAGCCGAAAGTAGGACCCAGTGGTCAAGCCATTGATATTCGATTTATTGGTGATGACTTGGATGAACTATCCAGAGCATCCTTTGACTTGCAAAACTGGCTGGGAGGCTATCAAGGTGTCGAGAATGTGTATGATGATTTGCGTCCCGGGAAACCTGAATTTTCTATCACCTTAAAAGAAGGTGCCCTAAATCTAGGTATCGATTCACAAACTATCGCCTCACAGATGCGTGCAGCATTCCAAGGAATTAAAGTTCTGGAAACATCCGTCGGATTGGAAACATTTGAGGTGACCGTTAAGCTAACAAAAGAATCGAGGGATGAGTTTCTCGATTTTGACACCTTTCCTATTATTCACCCAATTACCAAAGCTGTGATTCCCTTATCAAGCGTTGCTAAAATTGAATCGACGCGAGGATTTTCTCGAATCAAACGAGTTAACAATCAACGTGCAGTTACAGTGTACGGAGATATTGATGTTGATAAGAATAATACCCAACAACTTTTGGCTGACATAGAAAAAAACTGGATTCCTCAATTTGAGCAACGCTATCCCTCACTCAGCTATTCCTTTGAGGGTGAAGTTAAGAATTCAGGAACGACCCAAAAATCGATGCTTAAAACATTTATACTAGGTCTCTTCGGCGTATTTATTCTTTTGTCCTTCCAGTTCAAGAGCTATGTAGAACCCCTTATAGTACTGGTAGCAATTCCACTAGCAATGATGGGTGTTGTGTGGGGGCATTTGATCATGGGATTGCAATTCACCATGCCATCGATGATGGGATTTGTATCTCTTGCAGGTATTGTGGTGAATGATTCAATCTTATTGGTCGAGTTCGTAAAAAAACGAGTTGCCGAAGGATATAATGTTCATGACGCTGCAGCTAAGGCCAGCCATGATCGCTTTCGTGCGGTACTGTTGACCTCAGTCACTACAATCGCTGGCATGACCCCTCTTTTGTTCGAAACGAGTCTACAGGCGCAAATAATGATACCTCTGGCTACAAGTATCGTCTTCGGAATAGCAACATCGACGCTATTGGTTATTTTTGTTATCCCTAGTCTCTATGCAATATTGGAAGACTTTGGTTTGGCTAAAGCAACGTTACACGCCAAAGAAGCGCAAAATTCCAATCTAGTATCATCAAATAACTGACTTAATTAAATTTTATATTAACTAAAAGGCACAAATATGAATCACTGTAAAAAACTTGGTATGGCTGCTTTACTACTCTCCTCCAGTCTAATGGCTGAAGAGGTCAGTAAAGATGTCAGCAAAGCGGATGACTTAAAAACGATTATGAAGGGCTTACTCACTGAAACCCTTAAATTGACCGAAGGAATTATTCAAACCGATTATCTGATGATTGAAAAATCAGCAAACAAAATTGCCAATCACCCTCCTGCAAATATGGCCACTAGAAAGAAACTGGCCAAAGAATTTGGTCCTGAAATGTTAAAGTTTAAAAACTTTGATTCAATAGTACATACCTCTGCTCTTGATATATTGGAAGCAAGTAAAGAACAAGATATGGTGAAAATAATAGGGGACTATCAAAAAATAGTCCAAGGCTGTCAAGATTGTCACAGCGTTTTCAGAGAGCGAGCCGTTGAAATATTAAGTAAAAACTAGACGCGCTTACATACGAACACTTTCCTCAAAAGAGGAGAGTGTTACTTTAGATAAAATCAAAGATTAATCAGAGTGGTTAAATAACCTATAACCCCACCGAACACACCACCCCAAACTACTAACCAACCCAGATGCTTCTTAATCATCTCTTGGACGATTTCTTTTACCATCTGAGGCGTTAATTCTTCAAGGCGGGTAGTGATGATTGTAGACACTTTAGATTTAATATCTGATAACACTTCAGGCTGTTCAATTTCAGATTTTAATAACTCGGCGAATTCTTCAGTTTTTGTCATCGCAACCAGTGAGGATTTCATCTTCTCAATAAAGGGTTCCCTTAGAGGCATTAGCGCTTCTTGTCCACCCATCATTCCAAGCATGCCACCAAATGATGATTTCATGATCACATCAACTAAATCATCAAAGGCTGGAGAAAGGTCGACCTTCTCAATCACCGGAGCCAAATGTAGATCGGGTTGAATACCACCACTTGAGCTTAAAAATTTATCGATATTTTCATCGGTAAAGAACTGGTCCATCATCATCGATTGAATAGCTGCTTTAAACTCTTCAAATCGCGCAGGAATAACACCTGAACCATAAAGGCCTGGTACCTTCTCAAAAAGCATGTGAATGGCTAGCCAATTGGTAATAGCACCAGAGAATGCAAACATACCAACGGTTAATATTATTTCTTGCTTCTGCGTATATCCAATGAGGATTAACAACAATCCAATAAAGTTAGTAATGATACTTTTATTCATGCTCGCTTCCAGTTAATACGTTCTATTAATGACTCATAATGAGCTAACTATAACCCATAAAAAAACCGAGATAAACTCGGCTTTTTTGATACCTGAAAAAGATTATAACTTGCTTTAACTTTCAGTTACTTCTTCTTCATCATCTTCAATTTCTTCAACGATTGGACGATCAACCAACTCGACAATTGCCATGGGTGCTTTATCGCCGGTGCGAAGTCCACACTTAAGAATTCTTAAGTATCCACCTGGACGTTCAACATAACGAGGTCCAAGATCTGCAAACAATTTACCAACTGCAGCATCACTTCTTAATCGTGAAAATGCTAGACGTCTGTTAGCTACACTATCAACTTTTGCGAGAGTGATCAGAGGTTCAGCAACTTTACGCAGCTCTTTTGCCTTTGGTACAGTCGTTTTAATTACTTCGTGTTCAAACAACGAAGCTGACATATTTCTGAACATTGCTTTACGGTGTGAACTGTTTCTATTCAGTTTACGACCACTTTTACGATGACGCATGATCCTATCCTTTCAATTAAACTCTTAATAGAGTCCAAATTTAATATTAATGTTTGGTTTAGTCGTTTTCTAAAATACTAGCGGGTGGCCAGTTTTCTAGACGAAGACCCAGTGATAATCCACGAGAAGCTAGAACGTCTTTAATTTCTGTTAGAGACTTCTTACCTAAGTTCGGAGTCTTTAAAAGTTCTACTTCAGTGCGTTGGATCAAATCACCAATGTAATGAATGTTTTCAGTTTTTAAGCAGTTCGCTGAACGTACTGTTAATTCTAAATCATCAACAGGACGTAGAAGCATTGGATCTACTTCTGGCTCAACTTCTTCTGGCTCAATATCACTTTCATCTTTCAAGTCAACAAAGGCTGAAAGTTGTTCTTGTAATATTGTAGCAGCTCTACGAATAGCTTCTTCTGGCTCAATAGTGCCATTAGTTTCTACTTCTAAGATAAGCTTGTCTAAGTTTGTGCGCTGTTCAACACGAGCTGAATCAACCGTATAAGCAACCGTACGCATTGGGCTATAAGAAGCATCAATTTGTAAACGACCTATTGGCTGATCTTCACCTTCTGGAAAACGACGGCTGTTAGCTGCTTCATAACCGCGACCACGGCGGATATGAATGTTCATGCTAATGCTACTGTTGTTATTCAAGTTACAAATAACATGCTCAGGATTTACAACGGTAACGCCTGATAATTCTGTAATGTCACTTGCTAGGACAGGTCCTGTGCCTTTCTTCTGTAGAGTAAGGTAAACCTCGTCCTTGTCTTCAAGGATAACGAATAAGTTCTTTAAGTTAAGAAGAATGTCGATAACATCTTCTTGAACGCCTTCGATGGTTGTGTACTCATGGAGTACGCCATCAATTTCAACATCTACTACAGCACAACCAGGCATAGATGACAAAAGAATACGACGAAGTGCATTGCCTAAAGTATGTCCAAAACCACGTTCAAATGGCTCTAGTACAACTTTAGCATTTGTAGCACCCTGACTTTCGACCTTAATTTGACGTGGTCTTAAGAATTCTATTTCTGAACCCTGCATATTTAATCCTCTCAAGATTTATTCTGATTCTCATTAAACGTAAATTTAAAAAGAACCACTTGATGTTTAGTTACTTGGAGTACAGCTCCACGATAAGGTTTTCATTTATTTCACTTGGAAGATCAGATCTTTCTGGTAAAGATTTGAAAATACCTTCCATTTTAGTTTCATCAACTTCAATCCATACCGGAGCTTCACGTTGCTGTGATAACTCAATGGCTGCTTTGATACGTGCTTGTTTTTTTGATTTTTCACGTACTGCTACAACATCTTCTGGCTTAACGAGGTAAGAAGCGATATTGACTGCTTTACCATTAATTAAGATAGCCTTATGTGCTACTAGCTGACGAGATTCTGAGCGTGTAGCTCCAAAACCCATGCGATACACTACGTTATCAAGGCGTCTTTCTAGAAGTTGTAGAAGGTTCTCACCTGTTGCACCCTTTAAACGAGCAGCCTCTTTGTAATAGTTACGGAATTGCTTTTCAAGAACGCCATAAATGCGACGTACTTTTTGCTTTTCACGTAGTTGAATACCATAGTCTGATAAACGAGTACGCTGCTGGCCATGCATGCCAGGAGGCGTATCCATTTTACATTTGGTTTCAATCGCACGGACGCCACTTTTGTGGAACAAATCTGTTCCTTCGCGACGTGCTAATTTTAATTTTGGTCCAATATATCTTGCCATTATCTATCTCTACCCTTAACTCGGTTTTACACGCGACGCTTTTTAGGCGGGCGACAACCATTATGAGGAATTGGTGTCACATCTGTGATGTTAGTTATTTTAAAACCTGCAGCGTTGAGTGCTCTTACAGCTGACTCACGTCCAGGTCCCGGACCCTTGACGAATACTTCCATATTCTTCATGCCCATTTCTTTTACAGTTGTCGCTGCACGATCTGCTGCAACCTGTGCGGCAAATGGTGTGCTCTTACGAGAACCACGAAAACCAGAACCACCCGCTGTTGCCCAAGCAAGTGCATTGCCTTGACGATCAGTAATAGTTACGATTGTATTGTTAAAGGATGCGTGGATGTGCGCCATGCCATCTACTACATGCTTTTTTACGCGTTTACGTACACGAGTCGGTTTGTTAGCCATATGAGCTTATTCCCGGTTTCTATTAATCTATCTTTTAATGGCTTTACGCGGACCCTTTCGAGTACGTGCATTGGTTTTCGTGCGTTGTCCGCGAAGTGGTAAACCACGACGATGACGGATACCACGATAACAACCAAGATCCATTAAGCGTTTAATATTCATGGAAACTTCACGACGAAGATCACCTTCCACATTGTTTTTTGCTACTTCTGAACGAAGGCTTTCTACTTCACCTTCACTCAAATCTCTGATTTTACGGCTTGGCTCTACTCCAGATGCAGCACATATTTTTTGTGCAGTGGAATTTCCAATTCCATAAATGGAAGTTAAAGCAATTACGGTATGTTTATTTACCGGAACGTTAATGCCTGCAATACGGGCCATTAAACAGTCTCCTAAAAACTCATTATAATATTTTGTTGCCCACTAAAAAGGCGCGCTAGATTAACGCGAAACCATCTCAATTGCAACCTCTAAACCTGCCAGTCGTTCAATTAAACAATCTGACCATTAATACTCAAAAACTAATTTTCTGCGATTCAGTTATTTAGATAAACTCTAACGTAACTGTCCTGAAGAACCATAGCTTTTGAAATTTGCTTTTTTCAGTACTGAATCGTATTGATGCGATACCAGATGAGCATTCACCTGAGACATAAAGTCCATAATCACAACCACGATAATCAATAATGAAGTACCACCAAAATAGAAAGGTACTTGCCAGAATAAAATTAAGAATTCTGGTAATAAACAGACGCTAGCCATATAGATAGCACCTGTGAATGTTAGTCGAGTCATCACCTTATCAACATAGTGTGATGTCTGTTCGCCAGGTCGAATACCAGGGATAAATGCACCTGACTTCTTCAAGTTATCTGCTGTGTCTCTTGGGTTAAATACAAGAGCTGTGTAGAAGAAGCAGAAAAATATAATACCTGCTGCGTACAACATAATATAGAAAGGCTGACCGGGTGACATTGCCAAGGCGATATCTTGTAACCAGTCCATTCCTTCACCCTGACCAAACCACTGTGCAATGGTGCCAGGAAATAGAATGATGCTTGATGCAAAGATTGCAGGTATCACACCAGCCATATTAACCTTAAGCGGTAAATGACTACTTTGTGCTGCAAAGACTTTACGACCCTGCTGACGCTTCGCATAATTAACGACAATTCTACGTTGTCCACGTTCAACAAATACTACAAATGCTGTAACCATTAACACCATCGACATAATGATGAGTAATGCTAAAATCTGTGTTTCACCCTGTCGTGCAGATTCCATTGTTTCAGCTACTGCTGATGGCAATCCTGCTACGATACCAGTGAAAATCAATACCGAGATACCGTTTCCGATACCACGTTCGTTTATCTGTTCACCGAGCCACATGATAAAGACTGTGCCCGTTACAAGGCTTACAACCGCAGTAAAGTAAAATGCTGTTCCTGGGTTTGGCACTAAACCAGCTGCTAATCCTGGGAAACTCAAGGCAATACTTACCGCCTGGATTGTTGCTAAAAATACTGTTCCATAACGTGTGTACTGGTTAATTTTCTTACGACCAGATTCACCTTCTTTCTTTAGTTGCATGAGTCTAGGGTCAACAAAACCTAAAATCTGCACGATAATCGAAGCAGAAATATAAGGCATGATACCTAAAGCAAAAATACTCGCTCGCTCAAGTGCTCCACCAGAAAATACGTTAAAGAGTGCTAATAATGTGCCACTCTGCTGATCCATCAGTGCTGAAAGAACAGAACTGTCGATACCAGGGACGGGAACAAATGATCCGCCACGGAAAATTACAATCACCATAAAGACAAAGAACAGACGCTGGCGTAGTTCGCTTAAACCACCACCTGATGCCGCCGGTGCTGCTGCCTTTGATTTTTTTCCCGCTAATGCCATCTTATTCTACCGTTCCGCCTGCAGCTTCAATAGCAGCTTTTGCACCTTTAGTAACAGCAATTCCACGCACATTCACAGCACGAGTAATTTCACCAGAGAGCATTACTTTTGCAGACTCAATGTTCTTAGTAATAATGTTTGCAGCTTTTAAAGTCAGTAGATCAACCATGTCGCCTTCAACTTTAGAAATCTCGTTGAGTCTAACTTCAGCTCTTACCAAAGATTTTCTAGATGTGAAACCAAACTTAGGTAGACGCTGTTTCAAAGGCATCTGACCACCTTCAAAACCGACTGCAGTTGAACCGCCAGTTCTAGACTTCTGTCCTTTATGACCGCGACCCGCTGTCTTACCCAAAGTGCTACCGATTCCTCGACCAACACGTTTACGGTCTTTTTTAGAACCCTCTGCTGGGCTTAATGTATTTAAACGCATTGCTTAGTCCTCAACCTTAACCATGTAGTGCACAGCATTGATCATGCCGCGAACGCTGGGTGTATCTTCTAATTCAACCGTATGCCCAATGCGTCGCAAGCCTAGGCCTTTGAGTGACGCTTTGTGATTTGGCAGATGACCAATGCTTGAACTGGTCTGTGTAACTTTTAATGTTTTCTTGGCCATTGTCTTATCCCAAAAATCTTAATCTAGTATTTCGCTAACCGATTTACCACGTTTCGCAGCGATACTTTCAGGAGTTGCCATAGAGCCTAACCCTTTGATAGTCGCCCGAACAATGTTGATCGGATTTGTTGAACCAATGCTTTTAGCAAGTACGTTGTTGATTCCGATAACTTCGAAAACAGCGCGCATTGCACCACCGGCAATAATTCCTGTACCTTCAGATGCTGGTTGCATGTAAACACGCGACGCACCATGAACAGAAGTAATTGAATGCTGTAATGTGTGGCCATCTTTAACCGCAACATTAACCATATTTCGACGTGCCTGCTCCATTGCTTTTTGAATAGCAGCTGGAACTTCGCGTGCTTTACCACGTCCGAAACCAATTTTAGTACTTCCATCACCCACAACAGTTAATGCTGTGAAACCAAATATACGACCACCTTTAACTACTTTAGCAACTCGGTTAACATTAACCAGTTTCTCTATGTAGCCATCGCTGATACCTTGATCTTTCTTAGCCATTATCTACCCTTATTAAAACTGAAGGCCTTTAGCCCGTGCTGCTTCTGCGAGAGCCTTTACTCGACCGTGGAATTTGTAACCACTGCGATCAAAAGCGACCTTGGTAACACCTGCTTTGAGAGCGCGTTCAGCAACTAAAGTGCCGACTGCTTCTGCAGCGTTAACATTACCTGAATATTTAACTTCACTTCGAACTGCTTTATCAACTGTTGATGCACTAGCCAGTACAGTTCCGCCATCAGCACTAATAACCTGTGCATAGATGTGACGAGGTGTACGGTTGACAACCAATCGTTGAGCTTGAAGTTCACTCATTCTTTTACGACCGCGCGTGGCGCGACGTATACGTGCAATTTTCTTATTCATAGTCATGTCCCGTTATTTCTTCTTAGCTTCTTTGCGGATGATTCGTTCATCTACATAGCGAACGCCTTTACCTTTATAAGGTTCTGGTGGACGGTATGCGCGAATCTGCGCAGCAGCTTGACCGACAAGTTGCTTATTTATACCAGTAATAACCACTTCAGTGTTTGAAGGCGTCTCAATTTTAAGACCTTCAGGTACGTCATAAACAACAGGGTGTGAAAAGCCTAACGTTAAATCAAGCTTGTTACCTTGAGCTTTCGCTCTGTAACCAACACCAACAAGTTGTAATTTTTTCTCAAAGCCGTTGGTTACACCAACAACCATGTTATTAACCAAGGCTCTCATTGTTCCTGCCATTGCCCAACCATCTTTGGTCACTGGCTTGAAAGTAACTTTGTTATCTTCAGTTGAAATTTCAACTGTTGAATGAATAACTTGAGATAAAGAACCTTTTGATCCTTTAATAGTTATTTCACTATTTTTGTAGTTCGCTTCTACGCCTGATGGCAATGCGACTGGAGTTTTTGCTACTCTAGACATATCAATTTCCCCTTACGACACAGAACACAGAACTTCGCCACCGAAGCCTGCACTACGTGCTGCACGATCAGTCATAAGACCTTTCGAAGTTGAAATAATTGAAATGCCTAAACCATTCATCACATTTCCTAGGTCACCTTTTCTACGATATATACGTAAGCCAGGCTTGCTAACACGTTTAATTTCTGCGATGACTGGCTCACCCTGGTAATACTTTAATGTAACGTTGAGAAGTTCTTTCCCATCGTTAGCATCTGTATCAAATCCAGATATATAACCTTCATCTAATAATACTTTTGCTACTGCTTTCTTCAGTTTTGAAGAAGGCATTGAAACTGCTACTTTATCTGCTGATTGACCGTTTCTAATGCGGGTCAACATATCAGCGATAGGATCTTGCATACTCATAATCTTATTCTCCTAATTGTTTACCAGCTTGACTTTGTAAGGCCTGGAACATCACCACGCATCGCTGCTTCACGCAACTTGTTACGGCTTAATCCAAATTTACGAAGGTAACCATGTGGTCGACCTGTTAAACGACAACGATTTCGTTGACGTACAGGACTTGCATCACGTGGCAGCTTTTGGAACTTTTGTTGTGCATCCCAGCGCTCTTCATCACTGATATTAGGATTGACTATTAGTGCCTTAAGTTCAGCATGCTTAGCTGCATATTTTGCAACCATCTTGCTACGCTTAAGTTCACGTTGTCTCATTGAAACTTTTGCCATTTCCTCGTTCCTTAGTGTTTAAGCGGGAATTTGAAGGCGTCGAGTAAAGCTCGACCTTCTTCATCAGAATCCGCACTGGTAGTAATTGTAATATCAAGACCACGAATCTTATCGACTTTGTCATAGTCAATTTCAGCAAATATGATCTGTTCTTTTACGCCCATGCTGTAGTTCCCACGTCCATCAAAAGACTTAGGGTTCAGACCACGGAAATCACGGATACGAGGAATAGCTATTGAAATCAAACGCTCTAAAAACTCCCACATTTTTTCACCACGGAGAGTTACTTTTGCGCCGATTGGATAACCATCACGAATTTTAAAACCTGCGATTGATTTGCGTGCTAGACACACAACAGGTTTTTGTCCGGATATCGCCGTAAGATCTGAAACAGCATGTTCCATAATCTTCTTGTCCCCTACAGCTTCACCCAGACCCATATTCAATGTAATCTTTGTAATGCGTGGGACTTGCATGACTGATGAGTAGCTGAACTTATCGTTCAATTCACTCACAACAGTTGCTTTATAATAGTCTTGCAGTTTCGCCATTGTTCACACCATTTCTATTTTATAATAGAGTTTCGTTTTTTAATAAATAATAAGCTAATTAATAATCAAGCGTCGACTAATTCGCCGCTAGATTTGAAAAATCTCACATTTTCACCATCGTCATTTTTCTTGATTCCGACCTTATCAGCCTTATCAGTAGAAGAATTTAAAATAGCGATATTTGAAGCATCAAATGCTGCTTCACGTTCGATGATTCCACCCTGCTCGTTAGCATTTGGATTAGGCTTTACGTGTTTTTTAATCAAGTTAACACCCTCAACGAAAACGCGTCCGTTGGTTAGTATCTTTGTTAACTTGCCACGCTCGCCTTTACATTTGCCGGCAATCACGATGACTTCATCACCTGTTTTTAATTTTTGCATGCTACTTTTCCTTACAATACTTCTGGTGCAAGTGAGACGATTTTCATGAACTTGTCAGTTCTGAGTTCGCGGGTCACTGGTCCAAAAATACGTGTTCCAATAGGTTCGAAATTAGCATTCAGTAATACCGCAGCATTACCATCAAACTTAATCAAAGAACCGTCAGGACGACGAACACCTTTAGCAGTTCTCACTACTACAGCATTCATTACGTCACCTTTCTTAACTTTGCCTCTAGGAATTGCTTCCTTAATACTGACTTTTATAACATCACCGATATGTGCATAACGACGATGAGAACCACCCAGTACCTTGATACACATTACTCGTCTAGCGCCGCTGTTATCGGCAATATCGAGTTCACTCTGCATCTGGATCATCAGCTATCTCCTCTAATTAACCGTTAGCGCTATCAATGACTTCAACCAGATTCCAGGTTTTAGTCTTAGATAATGGGCGACAAGATGTGATGTTAACGATATCGCCTTCGCGACATTGGTTATTCTCATCATGTGCATGTAGCTTCGTAGAACGACGCATAAATTTACCGTATAAAGGATGCTTAACTTGACGCTCCACTAATACAGTGATTGTTTTATCCATCTTGTCGCTAATAACTCGACCCTGGATAGTTCTAATTTTTTGAGCTGATTCAGTCATTACGAACCCGCCTTCTGAGTAATAATTGTCTTAACGCGCGCAACATCGCGGCGCACCTCTTTAATACGATGGGTCTTTTCAAGCTGATCTGTACCCTTCTGCATGCGCATATTGAAATGCTCACGCTTAAGGTTTAACAATTCAACGTTCAATTCTTCAACGCTTTTTTCTTTCATTTCACTGACTTTCATCACATTACCGTCCGCTTCACGAAAGTTGTTTTAAATGGAAGTTTTGCTGCTGCCAGTGCAAATGCACGCTCAGCTAATTCTGCAGAAATACCTTCAACTTCAAACAACATACGACCAGGTTGAATTTGAGCTACCCAATATTCAACACTACCTTTACCTTTACCCATTCGAACCTCAAGAGGCTTCTTGGTAATCGGCTTATCTGGGAAAACCCGAATATATACTTTACCAGCTCGCTTCATTTCACGTGTCAATGCACGACGAGCTGCTTCAATTTGGCGGGCAGTCATTCTGCCTCGCTCTGTAGCTTTTAGGCCATAATCACCAAAGCTAACTTTACCACCACGTATTGCTAGACCGCGGTTACGCAACTTGTGCTGCTTTCGGAACTTCGTCCGTTTAGGCTGCAACATTATCTAATTCCTCACTTCTTCGCTTTACGATGTGGTTTTTTAGGAGCGTCATTATCATTACTGGTCTTCATTTCTTGACCAGGTAAAATTTCACCTTTAAAAATCCAAACCTTAACGCCTAACACACCATAGGTTGTATGGGCTTCAGCAGTCGAGTAATCAATATCAGCTCTTAATGTATGAAGAGGAACACGACCTTCACGGTACCACTCAGATCTTGCAATCTCAGCTCCACCTAGACGTCCACCTACTTGAATTTTGATGCCTTGGGCACCTAAACGCATAGCATTTTGAACCGCTCTTTTCATAGCACGTCTGAACATAATACGACGTTCCAATTGTTGAGCAACACTTTCAGCAACTAATTTAGCATCTAGCTCAGGCTTACGAACCTGTTCGATATTGATTTGAGTCTTTGCACCAGTAAGGGCAGTAACTTTCTTTCTTAGCTTCTCAATATCTTCGCCTTTCTTACCAATCACAATTCCTGGACGAGCCGTATGAATTGTTATGCTAAGGGCTTTACTTGGTCGTTCAATATCAATTTTTGATACTGATGCCTTGCTGAGTTCTTTCATCAAAAACTGACGAACTAGCAAATCACTTTCTAGATTATCAGCAAAATCGGTACCTTCTGCATACCAGGTAGAATTCCAATTTTTGACGATACCCAGACGGATGCCGGTTGGATGTACTTTCTGACCCATTCCTAACTCCTAGTCCGAAACCTTGATGGTGATGTTACATGTCCGCTTTAAGATGCGATCCGCGCGACCTTTAGCTCTAGGCTTAAGTCTTTTTAGCGTTGGACCCTCATCTACAAAAATAGTAGACACAATTAATTCATCGATATCAGCGCCGTCATTATGCTCTGCATTGGCGATTGCTGATTCGAGTACTTTCTTAACTAATACTGCGGCTTTCTTCTTACTAAAAGTAAGGAGGTTTAATGCTGCCTCAACGGGCATTCCGCGTACCTGATCAGCAACCAGTCTGGTTTTCTGAGCAGAAATATTAGCTTGGCGATGTTTAGCTACAGTTTCCATCGGTTACGCTCCCTTAACTTTTCTATCAGCCGTGTGGCCTCTATAAGTTCTGGTAGGAGCGAACTCACCCAATTTATGTCCAACCATGTCTTCAGTCATAAAAACTGGAACATGTTGACGACCGTTATGAATAGCTATTGTCAATCCAACCATTTCAGGAGAAACCATAGACCGTCTGGACCAGGTTTTTAGTGGACGCTTGTTATTAGTACTAACAGCAGCATCTACCTTCTTAATAAGGTGAAGATCGATAAATGGGCCTTTTTTCAGTGAACGTGGCAAAATTTAACCCTCAATTATTTATTACGGCGACGAACGATAAGTCTGTCCGTACGCTTGTTGCTACGAGTCTTCTTACCTTTAGTAGGAACACCCCAAGGAGTAACTGGATGGCGACCGCCTGAACTACGACCTTCACCACCACCATGTGGATGATCAACCGGGTTCATGGCACAACCACGAACCGTAGGTCGAACACCGCGCCAGCGAGTTGCGCCGGCCTTTCCAAGCTTGCGCAAGGAATGATCTGAATTTCCAACTTCGCCAATTGTTGCACGACATTCTGATAAGACTTTACGCATCTCACCTGAACGTAATCGCAACGTTACATAACGACCTTCACGAGCAACCATCTGTACGTATGTGCCAGCACTACGAGCCATTTGAGCTCCTTTGCCAGGCTTCATTTCGATACAGTGGATAGTGCTACCTACGGGAATATTTCTCATAGGAAGGTTGTTACCAACTTTAATCGGAGCACTCTCACCACTAATTACCTGGTCACCAACACTTAATTTCTTAGGTGCAATGATGTAAGTACGCTCTCCATCGAGGTACTTCAGTAATGCAATATGTGCGCTACGATTTGGATCGTATTCAATTCTTTCAACAGTCGCCGGTATATCGATTTTATTACGCTTGAAATCGACTATACGGTAATGCTGCTTATGGCCACCACCAATGTGACGTGTTGTAATACGTCCATTGTTGTTTCGACCACCAGATTTACTTTTAGATTCTAATAAAGGTGCGTGTGGCTTACCTTTCCAAAGACCTTCGGTTGTCACTGAGACTACGAAGCGGCGTCCTGGAGAAGTCGGCTTTCTCTTTATACTTGCCATGACTTTACCCTCTTATCCTTTTGCTTCAGTGCCCAGGAAATCAATTTCCTGACCAGCTTTCAGTGAAACGTAGGCTTTTTTCCAATTGACTCGACGACCTTCTTGGGCGCCTTGGCGTTTGGTTTTACCCTTTACGTTTAAAATTTGTACCGAATCAACTTCAACTTCAAACAGGCTTTCAACGGCACGTTTAACTTCGAGTTTAGTTGCATCAGTTGCGACTTTGAATACCACCTGATTATCACGCTCAGCAACGAGTGTTGATTTTTCAGAAACATGTGGTGACTTTAAAATGTCTAATAGGCGTTCCTGGTTCATGACAACATTTCCTCCAACTGCTTAACGGCATCAACGGTCATAAGCACCTTATCGAAACCAATTAAACTCACTGGGTCGATAGCGGCCACATCACGAACATCAACCTTATGAAGGTTACGTGCTGCAAGATATAGATTTTCATCAACGTCTGTTGTCACAATAAGTACTTCTGAAAGCTCTAAGTCTTTCAGCTTACCAAGTAGCTGTTGTGTCTTAGGTGCATCTAGTGCAAATGACTCAACAACGATTAATCGCTCTTGGCGAACCAATTCTGAAACAATGCTTCGAATGGCTCCGCGGTACATTTTTTTGTTAACTTTCTGTGAATGATCCTGTGGTTTAGCAGCAAATGTAACACCACCTGAGCGCCAGATAGGACTGTTTATTGTTCCAGCACGAGCTCGACCAGTACCTTTCTGTTTCCAAGGCTTGCGTCCACCACCGCGTACTTCAGAACGAGACTTTTGAGCTCTTGTTCCTGCACGGGCACCCGCAAGATAGGCGACTACTACTTGATGAACCAAAGATTCATTAAATTCTCGACCAAAGGTAGTATCAGATACAGTCATTGCATCTGCATTTCCTTCGCCGGGAATTGTTAGCGTTAGCTCCATTATTATTACTCCTTAACCTTTGCCGGCAGCTTTAACAGCTGTCCTGATAATTACATCACCACCAGGAGCGCCAGGTACAGCACCCTTGATGAGCAACAGGTTACGTTCTACATCAATGCGAACAACTTCAAGAGACTGTGTAGTTTCTTTTCGACTACCCATATGTCCTGACATTTTTTTACCTTTAAACACTCGTCCAGGAGATTGGTTTTGACCAATTGATCCGTTTGAACGGTGTGAAATTGAGTTACCGTGGGTTGCATCTTGCATAGTAAAGTTCCAACGCTTAATACCACCTTGGAAACCTTTACCTTTCGATGTGCCTGTAACATCAACTTTTTCGCCTTCGTTGAATTGCTCTACCGTCAATTCACCGCCGACTGATAATTCATTGTTGTCATTATCAGAATCATTTATGCGAAATTCCCAAAGACCGCGTCCGGCTTCAACAGAAGCTTTTGCAAATTGGCCTGCCTTTGGTTTATTAACATGAGATGCTTTACGCGTTCCCGCTGTTACCTGAACTGCAGTGTACCCATCGGTATCGACTGTCTTCAGTTGAGTAATTCGGTTCGGCGAAGCTTCAATGACTGTTACAGGTAATGAACGTCCATCTTCTGTAAAGACACGTGTCATTCCCTTCTTAACGCCTACTAGTCCGATTATCATTGTCTATTCCTCTAAACTTAATTGATCAGGACAAGCTGATCTGAACATCAACACCAGCGGCAAGATCGAGTTTCATTAATGCATCAACAGTTTTTTCTGTTGGATCAATGATATCGACCATGCGCTTGTGAGTACGGATTTCATACTGATCACGTGCGTCTTTATTGACGTGTGGTGAAATCAAAATGGTGAACTTCTCTTTACGAGTTGGTAATGGGATTGGACCCACAACCTGTGCACCAGTACGCTTCGCTGTGTTAACGATTTCTAAGGTAGACTGATCAATTAATTTATGATCGTATGCCTTTAATCTAATTCGTATTTTCTGCTTTGCCATAGCAAAGACACTCCAGTTTTTTTAATGCGTAAAAAAAAGACCTGCTATCAATTCCGTTATTCCGGAAGCAGTATCTTTTTGTTATATCATTCAGACTCAAATCGAGCCTGCTGTTTTAGTACTTAATCACCTTCTAACTACTTGATTAGTCGATGATTTTCTTGCTTTCTATTAAATGAGGCTCTATCCGTTAAAAGATAGAGCCCCATCTGCTAGGCGCGTAATTATACTCAGCCTAGGCTTTGTGTCAACAACTAAATGAGCTTTTATTCAAAGATTTTAGCAACAACACCAGCTCCAACAGTACGACCACCCTCACGAATCGCAAAGCGTAAGCCTTCATCCATCGCAATTGGGTTAATCAATGTCACAACCATCTTGATGTTATCACCCGGCATAACCATCTCTACGCCTTCCGGTAACTCAACATCTCCAGTCACATCCGTTGTACGGAAGTAAAACTGTGGACGATAGCCTTTGAAGAATGGTGTATGACGTCCACCTTCGTCTTTGCTTAAGATATAAACCTCAGCTTCGAACTTTGTGTGCGGCTTGATTGAACCCTTATGAGCCAATACCTGTCCACGCTGAACTTCTTCTCGCTTCGTACCACGCAGTAAAACTCCTACGTTGTCTCCAGCACGACCTTCGTCCAACAATTTGCGGAACATCTCAACACCGGTAACCGTAGTTAACTCTGTGTCTTTAATGCCTACAATCTCGATTTCTTCGCCAACTTTCACAATACCGCGCTCAACACGACCGGTAACTACCGTTCCACGTCCTGAGATCGAAAATACATCTTCAATCGGAAGCAAGAATGGCTTTTCAATATCACGCTCTGGCTGTGGAATGTAATTATCAAGTGCATCCACAAGCTTAATAATCGCTCCCTCACCTAACTCACCTTCGTCACCTTCGAGTGCTTTCAGTGCTGAACCCATGATCACTGGAATGTCATCACCTGGAAAGTCGTATTCTGATAACAGTTCACGTATTTCCATTTCAACTAATTCTAATAGCTCTTCATCATCAACCACGTCACATTTGTTCATAAAGACAACAATGAATGGTACGCCAACCTGACGCGCTAGGAGGATGTGCTCTCGGGTTTGTGGCATAGGGCCATCCGCTGCTGATACAACAAGGATTGCGCCGTCCATCTGTGCAGCACCGGTGATCATGTTCTTCACATAATCCGCGTGTCCTGGACAGTCAACGTGTGCGTAGTGACGGTTTGCACTGTCATACTCTACGTGTGAAGTTGCAATGGTGATACCACGTGCTTTTTCTTCAGGGGCGTTATCGATTTGATCGAAGGCTTTCGCTTCGCCGCCGTTTAATTTAGCTGTAACAACTGTCAATGCAGCCGTCAGTGTAGTTTTACCATGGTCAACGTGACCAATCGTTCCCACATTGACGTGGGGTTTATTACGTTCAAACTTTTCCTTGGACATGACTTTTACCTTTTTCTTTATTGAAATAAATTAAACTGACTTAAATTAAATTGAATGATTCTTTTAAATACTGGTTATTAATAATGATTGATTATGAACGGGTTGAGATAATCGCTTCAGACACCGATGATGGAGCTTCAGCATATTTTTCAAATTCCATCGAATAGGTCGCACGCCCCTGACTAGAGCTTCGAAGATCGGTTGAATACCCAAACATTTCAGACAGTGGAACCGTGGCATTCACTACCTTCCCTGCAGGACTATCTTCCATACCCTCAACAATGCCTCTTCGACGATTAAGATCGCCCATAACATCACCAAGGTAATCTTCAGGACAAACAACTTCAACACGCATTACTGGTTCCAGTAGCGCAGGATCGGCATCAAGTGCACCGGCCTTAAATGCCATGGAGCCGGCTACTTTAAATGCCATCTCGTTTGAATCGACGTCATGGTAGGAACCATCAAACAATGTGACCTTCACATCAAGTATTGGATAACTCGCAAGAACACCATTTTCCATCTGTTCTCTAGCGCCCTTATCAACAGAGCTAATATATTCTTTGGGAACTGAACCACCGACCACTTCGTTAACAAATTCGTAGCCAAAACCTTCTTCTTGGGGTTCGAGTCTCAACCAGACATGACCATATTGACCGCGACCGCCAGACTGACGAATAAATTTACCCTCAACCTCAACGGTCTTTTTAATGCATTCGCGATAAGCAACCTGTGGCTTACCCACATTGGCCTCAACGGAAAATTCTCTGCGCATTCTATCGATAATGATATCGAGGTGTAGCTCACCCATACCGGAGATGATGGTCTGGCCTGTTTCTTCGTCGGTCTCAACGCGAAAAGATGGGTCTTCCTGTGCAAGCTTACCAAAGGCTACACCCATTTTTTCTTGATCGGCCTTGGTACGTGGTTCAACAGCAATTGATATTACCGGATCAGGAAAGTCCATTCGTTCAAGAACAATTGGCTCTTTCAATGCACAGAAGGTATCACCCGTTGTGATGTCTTTTAATGCAACTGTTGCTGCGATGTCTCCTGCTCTAACTTCTTTAATTTCTTCTTTAGAATTGGCATGCATCTGTACCAATCGTCCAATGCGTTCTTTTTTGCCTTTTACAGAATTCAAAATGCTATCACCGGTCTTCAACACACCCGAATACACTCTAAAGAATGTTAAGGTACCGACAAAAGGATCCGTTGCAATTTTAAATGCAAGTGCTGCAAAGGGTTCATCATCTGATGCGCTTCGCTCGACTTGCTCTTCAGAGTCAGGCAAATGACCTACAATGGCTGGAACGTCTATGGGGGATGGAAGGTATTCAATTACAGCATCCAAAACGGCCTGTACACCCTTGTTCTTAAATGCCGAACCACAGGTAGCAAGGACGATGTCATTGGATAATGTTCTAATGCGTAGACCCGTTTTAATATCATCAATGGTCAGTTCACCATCTTCAAGATATTTTTCCATAAGTTCATCATTGGCTTCTGCAGCGGCTTCGATGAGTAACTCTCGATACTCTTCTGCCTGCTCCACCATGTCTTCTGGAATATCTTCATAGGTAAAGCTCGCACCCTGATCGTCAGCATCCCAATAAATTGCTTTTTGTAAGATTAGATCAATAACACCATTAAAAGTTTCTTCGGCACCAATGGCTAGTTGTATGGGAACTGGAGTTGCACCTAAACGATTTTCAATTTGATCGACAACGCGTAGGAAATCAGCTCCCGCTCGGTCCATTTTATTAACGAAAACTAACCGGGGAACACCGTAACGATCAGCCTGTCGCCAGACCGTTTCAGATTGTGGCTCTACACCTGAGGTACCACAAAAAACAACAACAGCACCATCAAGTACTCGTAATGACCGCTCAACTTCAATAGTGAAGTCTACGTGTCCCGGAGTATCGATGATGTTAATTCTATGCTGTTCGAATTGACCCTTCATTCCAGACCAGAATGAGGTGGTTGCAGCAGAAGTAATGGTGATGCCACGTTCCTGCTCTTGTTCCATCCAGTCCATGGTGGCAGCGCCGTCATGAACTTCACCAATCTTATGAGAGATTCCCGTATAAAACAGAACTCTCTCAGTGGTGGTGGTCTTACCAGCATCAACGTGGGCGACAATACCTATATTGCGATATTGCGTTATAGGAGTTTTACGCGCCACAGTCGATGCCTTTATCTAAATATATGACTATTTACAGATTACCAGCGGTACTCTACCAACGGTAATGTGAGAATGCCTTGTTAGCTTCAGCCATGCGATGAACATCTTCACGCTTCTTAACAGCAGCGCCACGATTTTCAACAGCATCCATCATTTCGCCCGCTAGACGTTGACGCATAGATTTTTCACCGCGCTTACGTGCAAATTCAACCAACCAACGCATCGCGAGAGCAGATTGACGTGCTGGACGAACTTCAACAGGAACCTGATATGTTGAACCACCGACTCGGCGAGACTTAACTTCTACAGATGGTCTGATTTTTTCAAGTGACTCTTCAAATACTTCAAGAGGTTCTTTGACACTTTTCTTTTCAGCAACGATATCGAGTGCACCGTAAACAATTTTTTCAGCGACTGATTTCTTGCCATCAACCATAATGATGTTGATGAATTTTGCTAGGACTTCACTACCAAATTTAGGATCGGGTAGTATTTCGCGTTTTGCAACGACTCTTCTTCTAGGCATGACGATCTTCCTTCTGTGTTAGCTTCAGGGCGGTCCAGAACAAGCCTGGCCTTACTCACATGAAACAGATTTTTCTTTCTTACTTTATAATTAAAAAGTTAAAAAAGAATTAAATTGATTCTATTTTTTAGGTCGCTTAGCACCGTACTTAGAACGGCCTTGACGACGATCAGATACACCTGATGTATCGAGCGCGCCACGTACTGTGTGATAACGAACACCCGGTAAATCTTTTACACGACCGCCACGGATTAGAACAACTGAGTGTTCCTGAAGGTTGTGACCTTCACCACCAATGTAGGATGTAACTTCAAAACCGTTTGTTAGACGTACACGTGCAACTTTACGTAAAGCCGAGTTAGGCTTCTTAGGTGTAGTTGTATAAACACGAGTACAAACACCACGACGTTGAGGACAGGCCTCAAGTGCTGGTACGTTTGTCTTTTTTACGACTTTCTTTCGTCCCTTACGGACTAATTGATTAACTGTTGCCATTTTTACTCTTTTAGCTCCACTTTTATATTCTGTACTTCCGAATAAAACGTTCGAATGTAAAGCACCCTATCAGTTAGGGTGCGGCATTCTAATTACCAAGAGGTCATCTGTCAAGACTAGACCTCAATTTTCTCAAACTACTGATTAATCCTCAGTAGAGTTTAACGCATCACTTAATGCCTGTTCAGCATCAGATGCACTGACTGTTACTTCTTCTTCAACCACTTCTTCTTTCACGATACGACGGTTTTCATGATACGAAAGACCCGTTCCTGCTGGTATTAATCGACCAACAATGACGTTCTCTTTGAGTCCGCGGAGGCTATCTTTACGACCACTCACTGCGGCTTCGGTTAGAACTCGTGTTGTTTCCTGGAAAGATGCTGCAGAAATAAATGATTCTGTTGCAAGCGATGCTTTGGTAATACCCATCAAAATACGTTCAAATTGACAAGGTTCTTTACCTTCTTCTTCCAACTTAAGATTTGCTTCTACAACAGCTGCGTACTCTAATTGTTCGCCTTTGAGGAATTGTGATTCTCCAGTACGGGTAATTAAACATTTACGCAACATTTGGCGAATAATCACTTCAATGTGCTTGTCGTTAATACCCACACCCTGAAGTCGATATACATCCTGAACTTCGTTAACAATATAGTTAGCTAATGCAGGTACGCCTTTCAATCTTAAAATATCATGTGCATTGTCTGAGCCTTCAGAAACAACTTCACCCTTTTCAACTCGCTCACCTTCAAACACGCTGAGATGACGCCATTTAGGAATGAGCTCTTCATAGTGATCGCCTTCATTTGGAGTGATCACAAGACGACGTTTACCTTTAGTCTCTTTACCAAAACTAACGGTACCTGTCATCTCAGCAAGAATTGCTCCTTCTTTGGGCTTACGTGCTTCAAATAAATCTGCAACACGTGGAAGACCACCGGTAATATCTTTTGTCTTGGCTGACTCTTGAGGAATCAATGCAATTGAATCACCCACGTTAACCTTTGAACCATCTTCAACGTCGATTCTTGCCGTTGGCGGAAGCATGTACTGTGCTGGAATGTCGGTACCTTCAATACAAAGTTCCTTACCGCGACCATCGACTATTCTGATGCTCGGACGTAACTCATTTCCTTTACCCGCAGAGCTTGTTTTCTGCTCGGTGATTTCGATGCTTGAAAGACCCGTCATATCATCAGTTTTCGTTTCGATGTTGACACCATCAATCATATCGATAAATTTAACCTTACCCTTCACTTCAGTAATGATTGGGTGAGTGTGTGGATCCCACTTGGCTAAGATATCTCCAGCCTTTACCTTGTCACCGGTATTTTTAGTCAATACTGCACCATAAGGAAGTTTATAACGCTCTTTCTCGTGACCATGTTCATCGGATACTGATAATGTTCCTGAACGAGAAACCGTTACCCAACTTTTCTTATCACTGCGTTTCACCATTTTGGCATTATCCACAGAGATGGAACCTGTTGTCTTAATTTGGATATGGTTGTCTGCACTCTGTCGAGATGCTGCACCACCAATGTGGAAGGTACGCATTGTTAACTGTGTTCCCGGCTCACCAATAGACTGAGCTGCGATAACACCAACTGCTTCGCCCTTATTAACCTGATGACCACGAGCCAAGTCACGTCCGTAACAGGCTGCACATACACCAAATCTAGCTTCACAATTGATAGGTGAACGTACTAAGATTTTATCGATACTGTGCTCATCAAGAATATCAACCCATTGCTCATCAATGAGCGTTCCTTTTTCACAAATAACTTCATCTGTTCCGGGCTTACATACGTCTTCGTTGACAACTCGACCCAGTACACGCTCATGAAGTGGTTCTACAATATCACCACCTTCAATCAGAGGTACCATGACTATGCCGTCTTCAGTACCACAATCTTTTGAGGTAATCACAACATCCTGAGATACATCAACAAGACGTCTTGTGAGATATCCAGAGTTTGCAGTTTTAAGTGCCGTATCTGCCAAACCTTTACGAGCACCGTGTGTAGAAATGAAGTACTGAATAACGTCAAGACCTTCACGGAAATTCGATTTAATAGGTGTTTCAATGATTGAACCATCGGGTCTAGCCATCAGACCACGCATGCCAGCCAACTGTCTAATCTGTGCCGCTGAACCACGAGCACCTGAGTCAGCCATCATGAAGATTGAGTTGAAAGATTCCTGCTGTTCCATCTTACCTTCAGCATTCTTAACCTTCTCAGTACCCAAGTTTGTCATCATTGCCTTAGCAACTTTTTCATTGGTATGAGACCAAATGTCGACAACCTTGTTATATCTCTCACCAACGGTCAACAGACCTGATGCATACTGGTTTTCAATTTCTTTCACTTCTTCTTCTGCTGCTTCAACAATTGTTTTCTTGTCGTCTGGAATGACCATGTCACCCACACAAACAGAAGCACCAGAAACAGTCGCGTAATGGAATCCGGTGTACATCAGTTGATCAGCAAAGATAACCGTAGCTTTCAGACCAAGTTCACGATAACAATTATCGATGATCTTGGTAATGGTCTTTTTACTCATGACCTGATTGATGAGACTGAAAGACAATCCTTTTGGAAGAACCTCAGACAACAATGCACGTCCCACGGTAGTATCTTGCAATACCATGGTTTTTTGCATTTCACCATTTTCATCTTTTGCATATTCAACAACGCGAACTCGTACTCTCGCCTGAAGTTCTACAAAATTGTTTCGGTATGCTCGCGTTACTTCTTCAATATCAGCAAAGGCCATGCCTTCACCTTTACCGTTAATTCGTTCACGAGTCATGTAGTACAGACCCAAAACAACGTCCTGCGTAGGAACAATAATTGGCTCACCGTTGGCTGGATGAAGTATGTTATTGGTAGACATCATCAATGAGCGCGCTTCCATCTGAGCTTCAATAGTCAGAGGTACGTGTACAGCCATTTGGTCACCATCAAAGTCAGCGTTGAATGCAACACAAACTAGGGGATGAAGTTGAATCGCTTTACCTTCAATTAACACAGGTTCGAATGCTTGAACACCCAAACGGTGCAAAGTAGGAGCACGGTTTAACATCACCGGATGCTCTCGAATCACTTCTTCGAGAATATCCCAAACTACGGATTCTTCACGCTCAACCATTTTCTTTGCAGCTTTAATGGTTGTCGCTAATCCACGGAGTTCTAATTTTCCAAAAATAAATGGCTTAAATAATTCAAGTGCCATTTTCTTAGGTAATCCACACTGATGAAGTCTCAATGTTGGACCAACAACAATTACAGAACGACCGGAATAATCAACACGTTTTCCAAGAAGGTTCTGACGGAATCGACCTTGCTTACCTTTGATCATGTCAGCAAGTGACTTCAGAGGACGCTTATTTGAACCAGTGATAGCTCGACCACGTCGCCCGTTATCCATTAACGCATCAACAGATTCTTGCAGCATACGTTTTTCATTGCGAACAATAATGTCTGGTGCATTTAGATCAAGAAGTCTTTTAAGACGATTGTTACGATTAATCACTCGACGATATAGATCGTTAAGATCCGATGTCGCAAAGCGTCCGCCATCAAGTGGTACCAAAGGACGTAGATCCGGCGGCAATACTGGAAGTACTTCCATGATCACCCATTTTGGATCGTTGCCTGAATATAAAAACGCCTCAAGTAACTTTAAACGCTTGGTTAATTTCTTCAGTTTAGTTTCAGAATTTGTGTTGGGAATTTCTTCTCTAATTCCAGCAGCCTGCTCAGCTAGATCAAGATCTTCTAGCAATATTTTGACGGCTTCTGCACCCATTTTTGCTTCAAATTCGTCACCAAATTCTTCTAAAGCATCAAGGTAAGCTTCTTCAGTCAATAGCATGCCTCTCTCAAGAGTGGTCATACCTGGCTCAACAACAACAAATGCTTCGAAGTAAAGAATGCGTTCAATATCACGCAGTGTCATGTCTAGCAATAGACCAATACGTGATGGTAGGGATTTCAAGAACCAAATGTGAGCCACTGGACTCGCAAGTTCAATATGACCCATACGATCACGACGAACTTTTGAAAGTGCAACTTCAACACCACACTTTTCACAAATCACACCACGATGCTTGAGTCTTTTATATTTACCACAAAGACATTCGTAATCTTTTACTGGTCCAAAGATACGCGCACAAAACAGTCCATCTCTTTCCGGCTTGAATGTTCTTTAGTTAATTGTCTCTGGCTTTTTCACTTCGCCATAAGACCAAGAACGAATCAAACTAGGTGAAGCTAATCCGATACGAATTGCATCAAATTCTTCACTCTGGCTCTGTTGCTTTATAAAGTTAAGTAAGTCTTTCACCGCATTACTCCCAGCTTTCTGATAACTCTAAGGTTATCGATACCTGATAAAATTAAATTCTATAACGTCTGGTTTAGTCGCTTTCCAGTTCGATATTGATTCCCAAAGAACGAATCTCTTTCAACAGTACGTTGAAGGACTCTGGCATTCCCGGATCCATCTGATGATTACCGTCAACGATATTCTTGTACATTCTCGTACGACCGTTAACATCATCTGATTTCACTGTCAGCATTTCCTGTAAGGTATAAGCAGCACCATATGCTTCTAGTGCCCATACTTCCATCTCACCGAATCTCTGACCACCGAACTGTGCTTTACCACCCAAGGGTTGTTGGGTAACAAGACTGTACGAACCGGTTGAACGAGCATGCATTTTATCGTCAACCAAGTGATTGAGTTTCAACATGTACATGTAACCAACGGTTACTGCTCGATCGAACTGAGTTCCAGTACGTCCATCGTATAAAATACTCTGGCCGCTCTTGTCGTAACCCGCAATTTCAAACATTTCTTCAATTTCTTTCTCAGTTGCTCCATCAAATGCTGGCGTCGCCATAGGAACACCTTCACAGAGGTTATTAGAAAGATTAATAATTTCTTCATCAGAAAAGTCTTTGAAATCAACCGTTTTGTTGTCGCCAACAATGTTATAAACCCTATCGAGGATGCTTCTCAACTCTTTCTGAGACGCCTGCTCTTTGAGCATTTTGTCGATGCGTTTACCAACACCTTTAGCAGCCCAACCTAAGTGAGTTTCCAAGATCTGACCAATGTTCATTCTTGAAGGAACACCTAGTGGGTTCAATACGATGTCGATGGCAGTACCATCATCCATGTAAGGCATATCTTCAACGGGAACAATGGATGAGATAACACCCTTGTTACCGTGACGACCCGCCATCTTATCACCCGGTTGGATGCGTCTCTTAACCGCTAAATAAACTTTAACAATTTTAAGAACACCCGGTGCTAAATCATCACCCTGGACAATTTTCTTATGTTTCTTCTCAAACTTTTCGTCAAATACACGACGTTGCTCTTCGAGGTAGTTAGCTAAAGATTCTAACTTCTGTTGCTTGCTTTCAACTCGTAACTGAATGCTTAACCATTCATTTCTGTCGATGCTGTTGAGATATTCTTCAGTAACCTTAGAACCTTTCTTAAATCCACCGGGCCCTTTCTCAGCAACAGAACCGAGGAGGATTGAACGACCACGACCTAAAATGTTGCGTTCAAGAATACTAAACTCATCACCCAAGTCTTTTTTGACCTGAGCCAGTTCCATCTTCTCAATTTCTAGTGCACGACTGTCTTTTTCAACGCCGTCACGAGTGAAGACCTGTACGTCGATAACAGTACCCACAACACTTGATGGAACGCGTTGTGATGTATCTTTTACATCAGAGGCTTTCTCACCGAAAATTGCACGGAGAAGCTTTTCTTCTGGAGTCAATTGAGTTTCACCCTTAGGTGTTACTTTACCAACAAGAATATCACCGCCTTTAACTTCAGCTCCGATGTAGACGATTCCAGCCTCATCAAGCTTAGCCAGTGCGCCTTCACCAACATTCGGAATATCAGCAGTAATTTCTTCTGATCCCAATTTTGTATCACGAGCGATACAGGTAAGTTCTTGTATATGAATACTGGTGAATCGATCTTCTTCTAGAACTCGTTCTGAAATCAGAATTGAATCCTCAAAGTTAAATCCATTCCAAGGCATAAATGCTACACGAAGGTTTTGACCCAGTGCGAGTTCACCCAAATCTGTTGATGGACCGTCAGCCAGTACATCACCACGTGCAATTTCATCACCGGTTAATACAATCGGCTTTTGATTGATACAGGTATTTTGATTTGAACGGGTATATTTGGTGAGGTTATAAATATCGACACCAGCATCGCCAATAGCAGCTTCATCTTCGTTAACTCGAACAACGATTCGGCTAGCGTCAACCATTTCAATGGTACCGCCGCGCTTTGCAACAACAGAGACACCCGAGTCAACAGCAACGGGTCGTTCCATACCGGTTCCAACTAGCGGCTTTTCAGCACGTAATGTTGGTACAGCCTGACGTTGCATGTTTGAACCCATAAGTGCACGGTTTGCATCATCATGTTCCAAAAATGGAATTAACGCAGCAGCAATGGAAATAATTTGCTGTGGAGAAACATCCATATAATTAACAGTTTCTGGTGCAACTAAGGTAAATTCACCTTCAAATCGTGCAGGAACAAGAGCGTCAACTAGCTTGCCCTTTTTATCAATGCTAGCGTTTGCCTGAGCGATGGTATAAGTACCTTCGTTAATAGCAGACAAATATTCTATTTCATTAGTTACCTTGCCCTTTGCAACTTTTCGATAAGGAGTTTCTAAAAATCCATAATCGTTAGTGCGAGCATAGGTTGCTAATGAGTTGATCAATCCAATGTTTGGCCCTTCAGGGGTTTCAATTGGACAGACTCGACCATAGTGAGTGTGGTGAACATCACGAACTTCGAAGCCCGCTCGTTCTCTTGTTAAACCACCGGGTCCTAATGCAGAAACACGACGCTTGTGCGTGACTTCTGAAAGAGGGTTGTTTTGATCCATAAACTGTGACAACTGACTTGAACCAAAGAATTCTTTAACAGCCGCAGAAACTGGCTTGGCGTTAATTAAATCTTGTGGCATAAGGTTGTCAGCTTCTGCCATGCTCAAACGTTCTTTTACTGCACGTTCAACACGAACTAGACCAACACGGAATTGGTTTTCAGCCATTTCACCAACAGAACGGATACGTCTGTTACCCAAGTGATCGATATCATCGACCATGCCCTTACCATTCTTGATACTCACAAGAATCTTAAGTACTTCAACAATATCTTCTCTTGAGAGAATACTTGAACCCGTTACTTCTTCTCTGCCAACACGACGGTTAAACTTCATACGTCCAACGCGTGAAAGATCATAACGATCGGTTGAGAAGAAAAGATTGTTGAACAATGTCAAAGCTGCATCTTTTGTCGGTGGCTCACCAGGACGCATCATACGATAGATTTCTACAAGCGCTTCCAACTTGGTGCGACATGAATCATTGGCCATTGTGTCAGCAATGAAAGAACCCGTATTCAAATCATTGGTGTAAATGGTTGTGAACTTTTTCAAGCCTTTTTCAATCAAGACTTCAATGTTTTCTTCTGTAATCTCTGTATTTGCTTCAACTTTAATTTTTGGTGCATTAGGATCGACTTTAGCTTTACCACGTTTTGGTGGTGCAACCTTTTCCAAATCAGTTGTCGATTCTATTAAAGTATCGTCAGTGGGTGATTTTTCAATTAATGCTTTTGCAAGACGCTTACCGTAAAGATATTCACGAGGAACCGTTAGTTTCTTAAGTCCATCTTCTTCAAGTAATTTAACGTGTCGAACGGTAATACGCTTACCCTGTTCAACAATGACTTTGCCCTTTTTGTTTTTAATGTCAAAGCCAGCGGTTTCACCTTTAATGCGAGAAGGCACAAATTTTAATTCGAACTCACCTTTTTTGGTGATCGTGTAATCGTCCTTTTCATAGAATATGTCGAGAATCTCTTCTGTGGTGTACTCGAGTGCACGTAACAAAACTGATGACGGCAATTTCCTGCGTCGATCGATTCGAACAAAGACTAAATCTTTAGGATCGAATTCAAAGTCTAACCATGAACCACGGTAAGGAATAATACGGGCACTATAGAGTAATTTACCAGATGAGTGTGTTTTACCCTTATCAGTGTCAAAGAATACGCCAGGAGAACGATGTAATTGTGAGACGATTACACGTTCAGTACCATTAATAACGAAGGTGCCGTTATCGGTCATAAGCGGCATTTCACCCATGTAAACTTCTTGTTCACGGATGTCTTTGACTGTCCTTACCTTTGATTCTTTATCATAAATAATCAAACGAATTTTAACGCGAAGTGGTGCAGCATAAGTCACACCACGTAATTGACATTCTTTAACATCAAATACAGGTTCGCCACAACGGTAACTGACATACTCAAGTCCCGCATTGCCTGAATAACTTTCGATCGGAAATACCGAACCAAAGGCTGAATCTAGGCCAGATTTTCCATCGGCATTTGGTTCAATAAAACCACGATAGGAATTTAACTGAATTGCCAATAGATATGGAATATCAAGAACTTCGTTCTTGCTACCAAAATTTTTACGAATTCGTTTTTTTTCAGTGTATGAATAGGTCATCTGTGTTCCTCTGCTCGCTCACATTACACTCTTGTGTATCTCCGGTTTTTCGATACAAAATCCCGGTTCAGACATATATTGTCTGGCTACTTCACGATATTTATTTCTGAATACCCTGAAGCGGCAAAAGGCCGGTGACAAAAGCCACCAGCCATTTAGCAACATTTTAGCGTGTTGCAGTCAATCTCAAGAGTTACTTGAGTTCAACTGTTGCGCCAGCTTCTTCAAGCTGCTTTTGTACTTCTTCTGCTTCTGCTTTTTCAACGCCTTCCTTCACAGGACAAGGAGCACTTTCAACTAAAGTCTTAGCTTCTTTCAAGCCTAGACCCGTAATTGAACGTACCGCTTTAATAACAGCAATTTTGGTAGCACCAAAACTAGTCATTACAACGTCAAAGTCAGTTTTTTCTTCTGCAGCAGCAGCTTCGCCGCCAGCAGCTGGTGCAGCAGCTACAGCAGCAGCTGCAGAAACACCAAATTTTTCTTCCATTGCTTCAACTAATGCTACAACGTCCATAACACTCATTTCTGCAATTGCTTCTAATATATCTTCTTTAGAAAGAGCCATCTTTCAATTACTCCTGATTTAATTAAATTTAAAATAACACCAATAGACTATTAAAATGGTTAACCTGCTTTTGCATCTTTAACAGCTGCAATAACACGCACCACTTTGCCCGGTACATCATTAAGAGTACGAGTAAGCTTGGTAATCGGTCCGTTCATAACACTCATCAATTGTGAAATCGCTTCATCATAGGTTGGTAAGCTAGCTACTACGCTAAGTTGATCCGCAGCAAGTAACTCTCCACCAATCGATATGGCGGTTACATTCATTGACTCATATTCTTTGCTAAATTCTTTAATGAGCCGAGCCGCTGAGCCAGGTTCATTGGTTGAAAATGCGCAAAGTACAGGACCGGTAAAAGCTTCCTGCATACATTCGAAATCAGTACCTTCAACTGCGCGTATGGCGAGTGTGTTACGAATTACCCGAAGGTAAACTCCGCTTTCACGAGCCTTGTTACGCAGAACAGTCATATCAGCAACGGATAGTCCGTGGTATTCAGCTACTACAGCAGATAACGCTCCAGATGCGATTTCACTCACTTCTGCAACAACCTGTTTTTTCGCTTCGATTCCAAGTGCCACTTGGTTACCTCCTAACATTCCAGATTTCTCTGGCCGATTGCTTGAGACGACACGATGTACATCTCTCTTGTTGGCGAACCTTCCTAATTATTCGGTAGGGTTCCACCATCTGCGTAGGCATTTTTTATCAAATATTCAAAAAAATTAAGTAACTTACTTACAGTGCTTTCACACTCGTCGCTCGTTACACCTACGGTCTTCGACGATTCTGGTTAGTTATAAAACTTAATAACTAACCAGTCTCCCAAAGTCTGTGTGCTTTTATAAAAGGAGCACTTACCCCATCAATCAATAAGCTATGGTTTAACAGGCTTAATGATTAACAAATTTAGTCTTTTTTAGACAGGCTACTCTTGTCAACAATTAAGCCTGGACCCATTGTTGAAGATAACGATATCTTTTTAAAATAAGTACCTTTTGCTGAGCTTGGCTTACCTTTTGTGAGTGCTGACATTAGAACCTCAAGATTTTCCTGTAATGCACTTTGCTCAAAAGCGACCTTGCCGATAGTCGAATGAATGATGCCAGCTTTATCAGTACGGTAAGTTACCTGACCTGATTTAGCGTTCTTAACAGCAGTTGCAACATCTGGGGTTACTGTTCCTGTTTTAGGATTCGGCATCAGTCCACGAGGTCCAAGTATTTGACCCAGTTGACCAACAATGCGCATGGCGTCAGGACTAGCTATAACTACGTCAAAGTCTAGGTTACCCTTTTTGACTTCAGCAGCAAGTTCGTCCATACCAACGATGTCTGCACCAGCTTCTTTCGCTGCATCAGCGTTCGCACCCTGTGTGAACACAGCAACACGAACATCTTTACCAGTACCGTGTGGTAGCACTACTGCACCACGAACAACCTGGTCTGACTTACGAGGATCAACGCCAAGGTTGATAGCACAGTCGACAGATTCGTTAAACTTAACACTTGAAACTTCTTTCAGAATTCCAAGAGCTTCAGTAACAGGATATAATTTTCCTGCCTCTACTTTTTCATTGATCATTTTTGATCGTTTAGTAAGCTTAGTCATAATTAACCTTCCATCTCCACACCCATTGAACGAGCAGTACCCGCAATTGTATTCACTGCGGCATCCATAGATGCGGCCGTCAAATCGGGTTCCTTCGCAGTTGCAATTTCTTCTAGCTGAGCTCGAGTGATTTTGCCTACCTTGTCTTTATTAGGAACTCCACTACCTTTCTTAATGCCCAGTGCCTTCATAATAAGTACAGCTGCTGGAGGAGTTTTAGTTTCAAAGGTGAAACTACGGTCTGAATAGACAGTAATTACAACAGGAATTGGTAAACCTTTCTCAACGCTATCTGTTTTTGCGTTGAATGCTTTACAGAATTCCATAATATTGACACCGTGTTGACCCAATGCAGGACCTACAGGTGGACTTGGATTTGCCATACCAGCTTGCACTTGAAGCTTAATATAGGCTTCTACTTTCTTAGCCATTTTCTCTACCTCTTGCGGGTTCTAACGCCTTGCGGCTCCCCGGGAAGTTAATGATTGTTTGCACAATCGGTTAAATATACGTTTGTATTCTTTTAAAAACTTTATTCTTTAAATAAAAAAGGTAACTAGCCTTTTTCAACCTGTCCAAATTCAAGATCAACAGGAGTCGAACGTCCGAAAATCAATACTGATACTCGAACTCTATTCTTTTCATAATCTACTTTCTCAACAACACCGTTAAAGTCTGCAAAAGGCCCGTCATTAACACGGATAACTTCACCTGGCTCAAACAAGACCTTAGGTTTAGGCTTATCTGAACTATCTTCAACACGTTGTAAAATTTCGTTAGCTTCTTTTTCGGTGATTGGCGCCGGTCTAACTTTGGTACCACCAATAAACCCCATCACTCTTGGTGTATCTTTTACCAAGTGCCATGATTCGTCGTCCATTTCCATTTCAACAAGCACATAGCCTGGAAAAAATTTACGTTCACTACGACGCTGTTGTCCAGCTCTCATCTCAACAATTTCTTCAGTTGGAACTAGAACTTCACCAAATTTTGCTTCTAAGCCTTCTCGAACAATTCGCTCTTCGAGCATGCCTTTTACCTTGGCTTCATAACCAGAGTAAGCTTGAACTACGTACCATCGTAGTGACATTTAACTCTCCTGACCTAGTGCTAATGCGACAACACGAACCAAGACACCGTCGATGCCCCACAATAAAAGCGACGTAATAACAACAGCAACCATAATGATTAAAGTTGTTTGTATCGTCTCTTGGCGTGTTGGCCAAACTACTTTACGTGCTTCAATTCTTGCTTCTTTAGCAAAACCTAAAGCCGTTCTTCCTTTTGTTGTCGTTGCAGCAATTAAGAATGCAATTGAAGCAGCTACCAATACAGCAACAACTCGTATGAGAAGTGACTGTTCAGCAAAGTATTGGTTACCGACTACTGCTGCCGCTAAAAAAGTAGCAACAAGTACCCACTTAACAATATCTAAGCTATTACCTGTATTTTCAGTTTGTGCGTTCATTCTATATCCTGCTCACATCGTATCTCATTAAAAAGATACAATGGCTAAAATGAGTGGCAGGCCAGGAGGGACTCGAACCCACAACCTGCGGTTTTGGAGACCGCTGCTCTGCCAATTGAGCCACTGGCCTGTAACATTTTTGTTCTATATCTTCTAACTAACAAAAGGTTGATGCATTTCTGCACCAACCCTTAGTCTTTTTTCTGTCGTGCTGACAGTGTTTATAAAATCTTATTCAAAGATTTTAGCAACAACACCAGCTCCAACAGTACGACCACCCTCACGAATCGCAAAGCGTAAGCCTTCATCCATCGCAATTGGGTTAATCAATGTCACAA
>JAUUZN010000052.1 GCA_030589945.1 Gammaproteobacteria bacterium
CCATTGAACTCGATATTGAATGGACTGATTGGACCGGCAAGAAACACGACAAGATGGTTGGTCGTCCAGTTTCACTTCATGCAATGCGCGGAATATCAGCACACAGTAATGGCTTCCATACCTGTAGAATGTTGCACCTATTACAAATTATTCTTGGTTCTATCGATGTTCCTGGTGGTATGCGCTACAAGGCACCTTTCCCGAAGCCAATTCCACCAGCACCATTGCCTCACGGTGACAGTGCCCCCAATACTCCACTTGCAGGACCGCCCATTGGTAATCCTAAAGGACCTGCCGACCTTCTGATTGATGAAAATGGTGTACCTAAAAGAATCGATAAAGCTTATAGCTGGGAAAATCCATTGTCGATTCATGGTGCACTGCATATGGTTTTGCATAATTCATGGAAACAGGATCCCTACAAAATTGATGTGATGTTCATGTACATGGCCAATATGGCTTGGAACTCGTCAATGAATGTTAAAGATACTCTGAAATATTTGACCGATAAAGATCCAGAAACCGATGAATATAAAATTAAACATTTTATCTACTCAGATGCTTACTATTCTGAGACTGTGGCCTACGCAGACTTAATACTGCCCGATACCACCTATCTAGAACGATGGGATGCTATCTCACTACTCGACCGGCCTATTTCATCTGCTGAAGGCCCTGCGGATAGCATACGCCGGCCGGTCATTAAACCCGATCGTGAGGTTCGACCATTTCAAGATGTAATCCTTGATCTGGGTGCGAGGCTCGGCCTAAATGGTATGGTAAATGAAGATGGTACGCCTAAATATCCAGAAGGTTATAAGGATTATCTCGTTAGACACGAACGTCTACCGGGTATTGGCCCTTTAGCTGGATGGCGAGGTGAAGATGGTACAAAGCAGGGTAGAGGTGAGCCGAATAAAAAGCAGCTTGATGCCTATATAGAAAATGGTTGTTTCTGGGAATTTGAGTTGCCTAAGGATCAACATTATTACAAGCAGGTCAATAAAAATTACCTTGAATACGCACAAAGCATGGGTTGGATCCCAAATTCAGAACCGATCATCCTTCAAATTTATGACGAAGTGATGCAAAAGTTCCGTCTTGCTGCACAAGGGCATGGTGAGAATCAGCCACCTGAAGAGATGCGTAAACGAGTGGAAACGTATTTTGATCCACTGCCATTCTGGTATCCGCCCTTTGAAGGCGAGTTGGTCGATACTGATAAGTACGATATCTGTGCCATCGGTCAACGTCCCGCTCATATGTATCACAGCTGGGGTTCAATGAATGCCTGGTTGAGACAAATTACCTCGCACAACTATCTTTATATGCATCAGGATAAAGCGACGCAGTTGGGTCTTGAAGATGAAGACTGGGTATGGGTAGAATCCTATCATGGAAAAGTGAAGGCACCCATTAAGATTATGTCGGGAGTCAATAAAGATACGGTTTGGACATGGAATGCAATTGGCAAACGTAAGGGTGCTTGGGGCTTGTCAGACAAGGCACCAGAATCTAAACAGGGTTTTTTACTGAATCATATTATTTCTGATTTATTGCCACAGAAAAAAGATGGATATCGTTATTCAAATTCAGATCCTGTCACCGGTCAAGCGGCCTGGTATGACTTGCGGGTAAGAATCATTAAGTGTGCTGAAGATGAAGATCATGTGACTTCTCCTTATTTTGACAAGGCGGGTCCAGGTAACAACGATCTCCAGGACATAATGGCATATAAAGGCGGTAACTAATGACTTCTTTACCAGCCCCGACTTTATCAACTACTCCAAGAAAAAAACTCGGACTAGTCATCGACCTCGATATCTGTGTAGGTTGTCATGCCTGTGCTGTGAATTGTAAAGAATGGAACACGGGTGGTCATTCAGCTCCCTTGACCGATTTCGAACCCCTTGGAGAAAAACCTTCAGGCGTTTGGTTCAATCGAGTCCACGGTTATGAAATAAAAAGCGACAAAGCCAGTGAGCCGGATCGTACGGTTTACATGCCTAAATCCTGTATGCATTGTGAAGATGCTCCCTGTGTGACGGTCTGCCCGACTGGAGCAAGTTATAAACGTGAAGAAGACGGTATCGTCTTAGTCAATGCAGATGTCTGTATTGGTTGTAAACTTTGTAGCTGGGCCTGTCCTTACGGTGCACGAGAGTATGATCCATCAGAAGGTGTGATGAAAAAATGCACACTCTGCGTTGACCGTATTTATAATGAAAATATTCCAGAAGAGAAGCGTCAACCGGCCTGTGTTTCAACCTGTCCCGCTGGCGCTAGACATTTTGGTGATCTTGGCGATCCAAACAGTGATGTTTCCAAGCTCGTCAAAGAACGCGAAGGTTACGGTTTAATGCCAGAACATGATACTAAGCCGGTTAATCGATATTTACCCCCTCGAGAAAGTTCTTGTGCCAAACAATCATTGCAGCCTGTAGAAAATGCTGAGACGGCCAAAGGTTTTTTGAAATGGGTCGATCAACTACTGTCGGAATAATATTATGCATCCAGCAAAATCAGTCATCGCTTTCACTACCCTCTCGGGTGCCGGTTATGGGTTACTTATAGCAACCCTTATGGGTAAAATTATTGGTCTTTACTCAGCTTCACCAATACTTGAAATGGTGAGTCTGTCTATGGCATTTCTATTAGTGACAGTCGGTTTATTGATGTCAACATTGCACCTGGGTCATCCTGAGCGTGCGTGGAGAGCCTTTAGTCAATGGCGTTCATCCTGGTTAAGTCGAGAAGGCATTAGTTCGGTTATGACTTTTCTACCCTGGACAATCTATGCATTCTACCGATTTTGGTTACAGGAAGATTCTGATCTAACAATGACGTTAGGTATTGTTACCTCAATCCTTGCTTTCACAACGGTCTATACCACCTCAATGATTTATCGTTCTATCAAGGCTGTACAGTCTTGGTACAACGTCTATGTGACACCGCTTTACTTAATGTTTAGTCTTGCATCTGGATTTACAATTTTAAATGCGCTATTACATGTTTCTCAGTTTCCTTCTACACAGGTGAATAATATTGCACTGATTACAATAGTTGCTGCACTGGTACTTAAGCGAGGCTACTGGCGTTCTGTTGATAATGGAGTGAGGCGTTCAACCATTGAATCTGCTACAGGTCTAGGACGATTTGGTAAGGTAACTTCACTCGAACATCCACATTCTCAGACAAACTACCTAATGGATGAGATGGGTTTTAAAGTTGCTCAAAAGCACAGCAAAAAATTGAGAAAAATATTTTTAATCTGTGGTTTTATGTCTACACTGACGATGGCAATCGCCATTGTTTTTGTTGGTTGGGTAGGTCAATTAATGGCCGTTGCAGGATTTATACTGATGGCGTTAGGTGTTGTTGTCGAGCGTTGGTTATTTTTTGCTGAAGCTAAACATGATCAGGCTCTGTATTACGGCGGTTGAGTTAAGAATCGCTCGACTCAGCAATAAAATAGGATGGATTATAATCAGTCGTCTGCTAAATGCAGGTGGCTGGTATCTGGATTAACAATTTCTTCCATGTGAGTGAGTTGCTCAATGGTTCCTCCTTCTTCAGCCAAGCTTAATTGGCTAGTATCGGGGGCAACCTTTTCTACTTCTGACTTAGCCTGGCCCATATCAACTCCCACCTCAGCTATCTCGATATCACCAATGTCAGGTGTTTTTATCTTTTGCTTAATTTTCTCTTCACTGAGTCGGCTTCCAGTTTCGGCAATTGCATATTGACTAATATCTGGGGTTACAGCAACCACATCATGATGTAGTTGACCAACATCGGATTTTGGTGGTGAAAGTTCAAATTGATCGGACTTCGGTATCTCTCGATGAACTTCTCGCTTAGGTTTGGTAAGAAGACTGCCAACAGGATCCATCTGCCACTGCCCTGCAGGAGCATAACCTTGGGCGTCAGCCTCGTTGGTTATTGACGTTGGAGGAGGCGCGACAAAATCATCATCTGCATCAAAATGCGACGTCCCATCATCCATTGGGGAGGTATCAACTGCAAGGGGTGGTGGAGCTGAAAGTTCAGCAAATTCAGAGTCATCCTCGAATTTATCGGTTACGACTACATCTGTTTGAGGCTTAAATGATGGAGCATCAGAAGTTTCTGCTATTTTTTCAAGCTCGGCAATTGCTCCTGCCTTCTTCATAGCCCGTAAATAGGTGTTCGCCACTTTGTGATTTAAGTCTTTTTTTACCGTAGCGATGTTGCCCGAAAAAAGTTTGTCTATGGCCTTTTCAGTGCTTTTGAACAAACGAACAAGATTCTGCTTTACCTCAGCTACTTGCATTCCAGGAACGAGATGTCCACTGAACGTTACATTGTATCGACTATCTTCGCTCATTGAGATTAATCTTACCCTTAGTCATTTATTCGAGGTATGCTATTAATAATGTGTATTCACATAACATTATTGACAACCATCTTACTTATTATAACATTGCCGGATGAATAAAAATGCCAACTGTTCTTATTTTTGACTCAGGAGTTGGGGGATTAAGTATCAGTCAAAAATTAACTGAGATCCTACCTGATGTTGAACAAATATTTTTGGCAGATAACGCTTATTTTCCCTACGGTGAAAAAGATGAGCAAGCTATAATACAACGTGTCACAAGCCTGTTAACCTCTGCTGCTGAGAAAATGCAACCCGACTGTATTGTGGTAGCCTGTAATACTGTGAGTACTGTTGCTTTAGACTCTTTGAGAAATTTGATTGAAATTCCCATTATTGGCGTAGTGCCTGCTATTAAGCCAGCAGCATTGATGAGTCTGACAAAGGTGATTGCGCTGCTCGCAACTCCTGCGACGGTAGCTTCTGATTATACGGCTGAGCTTGTTGAACAATATGCAAATGACTGTGAGGTGATCAACATTGCTTCAACGCGCCTTGTTAAGCTTGCAGAGTCATACATGTTGGGTCATTCTATTAATACTAAAGAATTGAGAGAGATTATTGCACCACTCTTGAGAGCATCGTCTGCCGATGTCGATGTATTAATTCTCGGCTGCACTCATTTTCCCCTAGTCGCTAATCTTCTTAGAAAGGTGTTGCCAGAATCCATTAAATTAATTGATTCTTCTGCGGCTATTGGGCGTCAGGTTGCTTCAATTTTAAAATTAGAACCCATAGAGCTTGAACAGTCAGTTAGACGGAAGATAGCAGGGGATAAAAATAATAACTTTAAATATTTTATGACGGGTCGAGAAAATTCTTCTCTAGATGCCTCAAAGCATCCTTCAGAAAGATATGGATTTTCTCAACCGGTTCTTTTTGATTTCTAAAAATCTGCAGTACGCGGAGCTCTTGGAAATGGGATAACATCCCTGATGTTTGAAACACCTGTAATATAAGAAATGGTTCTATCAAATCCGAGACCAAACCCCGAATGAGGAACTGTACCGTAACGTCTAAAGTCGATGTACCAATTGTAGTCTTCTACATCAAGATTCATTTCTTCGATTCGATTAGTGAGTACATCAAGGCGTTCCTCACGTTGGCTTCCGCCGATAATTTCACCAATACCGGGTGCGAGTACATCCATTGCAGCAACGGTCTTTCCATCGTCATTCATGCGCATGTAAAAGGCTTTGATATCTTTAGGATAGTTCATTAAGATAACGGGTCTTCCCACATGCTCTTCAGCCAAATATCGTTCGTGTTCACTCTGTAGGTCACAACCCCATTCCACTGGATAATCAAACTTTTTATTACAGTTTTTAAGAATATCGACCGCTTCTGTATAGTTCATTCGAGCGAAACTTGAATTGGCAATATTTTCCAACCGAGCAATTGCTCCCTTATCCACACGTTGGTTGAAAAACTCCATGTCATCACCGCGTTCATTGAGAACCGCCGCTGCGATGGCTTTTAACAGTTGTTCAGATAAGTCAGCATTATCATTAAGGTCAGCAAAAGCAATTTCAGGTTCTACCATCCAAAACTCTGCAAGATGGCGACTGGTATTAGAGTTCTCGGCACGAAATGTTGGGCCAAAGCTATAAACCTTTGACATGGATAAACAATAGCTTTCTAAGTTCAACTGACCAGAGACCGTAAGAAATGTTTCTTTGCCAAAAAAATCTTGGTTGAAATCAATTTTGCCTTCATCGGTCATGGGAAGATTCATCATGTCGAGGGTTGATACTCGAAACATTTCACCGGCACCTTCGGTATCACTACCAGTAATGATGGGGGTATGAATCCAATAAAAGCCATTGTCGTGGAAGAAACGATGAATTGCCTGAGCAACAGTATTACGAACGCGAGTAACGGCACCAATGATATTGGTTCGTGAACGCAAATGCGCGACATCTCGTAAATATTCCATACTGTGTCGTTTTGGAGAAATAGGGTAGGTGTCTGGATCTTCAACCCAACCTAAGACTTTAACCTCAGAGGCCTGTACCTCAAATTTCTGTCCTTTTCCCGGTGATTCAACCAATGTTCCTGTTACCTGAATTGAACAGCCAGCGGTAAGCTTCAGAACTTCAGTTTGATAGTTTTCCACAGAGCTCTCAACAATAACTTGAATGGGATCAAAACAAGAGCCATCGTGCAAATTAACAAAGGATAGACCTGCTTTCGAGTCACGACGGGTTCTAACCCAACCATTAAGTTGTATTTCTTCTCCGGTGTTACATTCACCTGCAAGTGCATCTGCAATTCGATATTTGGGCATTTTTATCTTTGCCTTCCTGTAATAAAAAGTTGTGTTAAATGTTGTATAAAACAGCTGTTGAATGCTGCAGTATAGACTACCAACATTCTATTAAATCGGTCGGATATGATACAACCTGATGCGCTGATTTTCCAGATATTCTGTGATTAGTTTCGACTGATGCGATTGTTGAGCTTCTGCGCATTTGACTGGGCGATGTGCAATTTAGTTCGACCCCATAATCGTAAGGTGTCGAGTCCAACATAAATTGAGGGTAGTATTAAAAGACTGACGATTGTTGAAAATAATAATCCGCCAATAATTGCTCGTGCCATTGGAAAATAAGCTGGTGCTCCGCCACCGCCTATGGTCGCATCACCAACGGCTAGAGGAATGAGTCCTAGAATAGTTGTTGCCACAGTCATTAAGATAGGACGCAAACGGTCAGCACCACCTTGAATGATGGCATCATACCTTCTTAATCCGTCTCTTCTTAGTCGATTAATGTGATCGATGAGTACAATGCCGTTATTGACGACAACGCCCATTAAGACAAGGATTCCAATCATCGCCATAAAGCTCATGGTGGTGCCGGTAATAAAGAAAAACCAAAATACACCGACCACAGAGTAGGCAATTGAAGTAATCACCGCCAGCGGTAACATGAGAGACTCAAATAAGGCGGCCATAACAATAAAGATCATCATCAGAGCTAGACCCATATTCGTTAACATGATTCTGCCAGCCTTATCGTCTCGCTGAAAGCCTCGTCCGTACTGCCAGTAATAGGCCGGTGGGAATAGCATTTTATCGAGTACTTTTTTAAGGTTTTTCTTTACGTCAGACATCTTTGCATCATCACCTAGAGTTGCGCTAATGGTCATCATTGTGGTCTTATCTTCACGGCGTATAAACTGGGGTCCCTTATGGATAGAAAAATTAGCAACTGCTGCAAGGGGCAGGGTGTCATTTCCTGGTCGAAAAATGGGTAAATTATAGAGATCACTCATAGATTTACGGTCACTCTTGTCAAACTCTATTCGTACATCAACCTCACCATCTTCACCGCGAAAAGTCCTTAGGTTTTGTCCACGCAAGGCAATACCAATGGTGCTGGCAATGACAGAAGGATTAAGGCCAAGGTTTTGAGCACGATCTCGGTCAATCTTAACCCTAATCTCTTGCTCACCCACACCCGCACCACTTTTTGCATCCTGCAAACCTTCAACAGTATTCATGATGCGAGCAACTTCATGGCTTATTTCTACCAGTCGCTCTGTAGAATCTCCGACAATTTGAATGCTGAGTCCTTCTTGACCTCCTGACCGATTACGTTCGAAGGAGGGTTTGCCCATGGCTATTTTGGGTATGTTCTTTTCAATGAATTCACGTACTTCACGGTTGGAGAGCGTGCGCTTGTCCTTGTCAATAAAAATGATGGTCGATTGTGCAAGGGATGCCTGGTAGTAGCTATAAACCGATAAAATATCGAGTTCTTGCTGATGCTGATATAAAAAGTCTTCAATTTTAAAGACGGTTTGCTCAACCGCTGCCACGGTGTAGTTGCTGTCAATGTTGTAATGCAACATCAGGTTTTCCCTTTGTTCTTCGGGAAACATGTCGGTATTGACATCGGCGACAAAAACACTGGCAAAAATTCCAATAGCGATAAACGCTGAAATTTTTGGGCGATGTAACAACCAAGCTAACGCAGCGGTATATTTTTTGGTGAGCCATTCAATGCTTTTTACTGGTTTTTGTTGTGCGCTTTTCTTAACCTTGTTTAACAACAATGGTATGACCGTAGTGGCAATAAACAATGACGCTGCTAGTGAAATTGTAATAGCAATGGCTACATGAGATAAAAACACAGTGATGTCCATCTTCTCACCGATGATGTTCGGTAAAAAGACAATGGCGGTTGTGATGGTGCCCGCTGTCACAGCAACACCCACTTCCTGAACACCCCTTATGGTCGAACCCTCAGGGTCATCCGGAGTCAGCGATTTATGTTGAAATATGCTCTCAGTAATGACCACGGCATTATCAACAAGCATCCCAATGGCGAGCATCAGACCCATCATTGAGAGAACGTTGAGGGTGAGCCCAAGAAAATACATGGCGGCGAGGGTAATAAAAAGAGAAAAGGGTACGGCCATAGCGACAATCAGTGTTATGGCTACATTTCTTAAAAAGAAGTACAGCACAAGAATGGAGAGACTAAATCCAACGAGACCGGAAAAGGTGATATCAGAAATCGAATCAGTGATTCCCTCGGCCTGATTTTCCATAATGAAAAGATTAATTCCATTGAATTCAGGTGATTGTTCTATCTCTGCAATTTTATTAACCACTCGAGCGGCTACGTCGACTAGATTAGCGGAACTTTCTCTTTGAACAACAATTCCAATGGCATAGGTTCTATCTAGATGTCGACCTTCTTCCAAAATAGGTTGGCTGAGTGTCACATTGGAGATGTCTTTTAGACGTAAATTATTGGGCCCGACAATCATATTCTTATAATCATCAATCGATTCAAATTCACCAAGAGGCTTAACTCTCAGTCTTTGAGAACCATCGGTAATTTGACCGGCAAATTTAGAAAAATTATGTTTTTGCAGTGTTGCATTTAATGCGTTGATATCGATGTTGTGAGCTGCAATTCGATCGGAGCGTAGTTGGATAATAATTTCATTTTTTTGAATACCGTAGAGTTCAACCTTGGAAACACCTTCAGTTAACTCAAGTGGACGTTTTAGTTTTCGGTCAAGTAATTGGAACGCGTGCTGTAAGTTTTTTGGACTGGAAATTCTTAATTGTAATAGTGGCATATCGGCTGTTGAGCCAGTAAAAACCATCATTCTTCTTACGTCAGAGGGTAGCTCATCTCGAATTGCTTCTAATTTTTCACGGGCTTCGACGCCCATAATTTTTGCTTGTTTAGACCAATCAAAGTGTATTTGAATTTGTGCAGAATTATCCGTAGTAGTCGATGAAAACCGTTGAATTCCACTCATTGTTGAGAGAACTTCTTCCGCAGGGCGAGTGATCAGTCGCTCAATTTCTTCGGCGGTTGAATTTGGATAGGGAATTTGAATAAATACACCGGGGAAAATAACTTCAGGAAAGTATTCAAGGGGTAAGAGTTTGGTCGCCGTTCCTCCTGCAAGCACAAAACAGAAAAAGAACATCAGTGTTGTGATGGGTCTTCTGAGAGCAAATTTGGTAATAATCATTGGCTAATCCTTGGACATTATTTCTATTTACAATTCAGTGAATTGTTTACGGTCAACCAGTGAATACAATACTGGTACAACGATTAACGTCAGCAGGGTCGACATCAGCAGTCCGCCAATCACCGTAATTGCCATTGGCGCTCTAATCTCTGCACCTTCACCTAAACCTAAGGCTAAAGGCATCATGCCGAAGGTGGTAGTGAGTGTGGTCATTACAATAGGGCGCAACCTTGAGCGACCAGCCTCCTGTATGGCTTGCATGCGTTGCATGCCATCGGTACGCAATTGATTAATAAGATCAATTAATACAATGGCATTATTGACGACAATTCCAGCAAGCATAATTAAGCCGATGAAGACAACCACACTGATCGTTGATCCAGTGACATAAAGCGCCAATATTGCACCTACAATTGCTAAAGGAATACTAAAAAGAATAACGAATGGGTGCAGCAATGATTCAAAGATTGAAGCCATGACCAAATAAACTAAAAATACGGCTAAGGCCAGTGCATATTGCATTGAGCGAAATGATTTTTGCATTTCTTCATTTTGGCCGGCCAGTCGAATATCAACGCCCGAGGGCAGGGGGATTCTTTGAATGAGCGCCTCAGCCTCAATTGCAGCATCGCCCAGAGCTCCATAATTTAGGTTAGCACTGATAATCGCAACTCGTTCCTGAGCGACCCGGTTTATTTCACTGGGACCTAAACCGATGGTTACATTAGCGATTGCTGACAGGCTAATAGGACGCTCACTTTGAGGATTAATAATCAATGCCTTTATCTTCTCAACAGAGGTCCGATCATCTTCTTCAACACGAACTAAGACATCAATTTTACGATCTCTAAATGAATATTTTGTTGCCAGATCGCCACGAATTTGTTTAACAACCGTCTCTGCGATGTCGGGCACAGACAATCCAAGTCTTGCGGCACGTTGATGATCAAATTTAATCTGTACTTCAGGATAGCCTGATTCAACGGTTGATTTAATGTCTGCAAATCGATCAGACTTTGCCATTTCTCGAGTGAGCATGAGACTGACATCTTTTAGCTTATCAAGGTTATAACCTTCAATTTCAATCTCAAGAGGTGTTTTAAAACTGAATAAAGTTGGACGGCTAAATTTCATATTTACTGCTGGAATAACAGACAATTTTTTACGTAGTTCACGAAGCACAGCCTCTTCAGATTCTTTAGTCACAGGCTTTGTTAGAACAACACTAAGCTGTCCCCAATTTTCTCCAGCCTTCTCGGGACTGGCATCAAGACGATTACCACTGCCTGACACCGAAAACGTTCGTTCAATTCCTTCAATGGATGAAGCAATGACTTGAGCTTTGGAAATAATTTCGTCGGTTTTCAATAATGGGGAACCAGGTGGGGCGTGAAATTCAATTTCAAATTCTCCCTGTGACATCTGAGGAATTAGTTCTATTCCTAGCTTTGGAAGTAAACTGAGGCTTGATCCAAATATTGCTACAGCAATAATCATTACAAAGGATCGTTGTTGCAATGCCTGAGCGAGCGCCACATCATAGAATTTTGCAACCGAGTCATACATTTTATTAAACAGCCAAATAACCGGTGTCATGCATTTTTGTCCAAGCCAACTCAAACCACCAAATAGAACAAGGAGGACTGATAGCAGAAACTCAAATAATTTGTTAAACCCTAAGAGCAACCATTTAATAATAAATTCTAAGAACAGAAACACTTTTTTGATTGCCATAAAAATCAAATTGAAAAACGCGATAACCTTTGTGGTAAAGCTGTTTCGCTGAATTGGGTTTTTATGTATCTTTTCGGGGATAATAATAGGGTCATCACCGAGCACAATATTTTTGCGTGCTCCCAAGGAAGACAACATGGGTATGACCGTTAGAGCGACCACCAATGAAATTAATAAAGCAAAGGTTACGGTAAGAGCCTGATCGCCAAATAACTGTCCGGCAATGCCATCGATGAACACAAGAGGCACAAAGACCGCGACTGTGGTGAGTGTGGCCGCTGTGATAGCACCTGCAACCTCTTTAGTTCCTTCGGTTGAAGCGGTTAATTTATCGAGACCCTGCTCCTTTTTGCGAGCGATGTTCTCAAGAACAACAATTGCATTATCGACCAATAACCCAACCGCTAATGCAATGCCTCCAAGGGACATGATATTGAGTGAAATGTCCCAGGCAAACATGAAGTTAAAAGTAATAACCACCGATACAGGTATTGAAAGGGAGATAATGGTCGTTGCGCGAAAATCCTTTAAAAACAAATAGAGAATAAACATGGCCAGCAGACCACCAAAAAGCGCGTTCCATATCACTTCAGATATTGCCTCTGAAATAAATCGAGATTGATCATAAAGACCGGTGATTTCCATATCGTCAGCCAATTGTTCTTTTAGGCTCTCGAGTCGTTGGTTTACATTATTTGCAACCGACACTGTATTTGCGTCGCCTTCTTTGTAAATAGCAATTTCAACTGCTTCACGGCCGTCAACTCGCGTAATGGATTCACGTTCCTTCCATCCCTGAGTTACCGTGGCAATGTCTTTAAGATATAAAGGTCGGTTTTCTCTGATTGAAACGATTGAGTTGGCAATTTCTTCAACCGACTGGTATTGATTTACTGTTCTCACTAAAAATTGTTGATTACCTTCTTCCAGTCGCCCTCCTGATAAATTGACGTTTTCAGAGCGTAATTTGGCAGAAATCTCTTGTATGGTTAGGTTCAATTGAGCCATTTTTTCTTGATCAACCATCACCTGAACTTCGTCTTCCAAGCCACCCGAAATCTTAACCGCGGCTACACCTTCTATAGACTCAAGTGTTTTTTTAATTTCTTCTTCAGCAAAGCGTCTTAATTTAATCAGTGCCGATTCATCAAAGCCATTCACTTTCGCTGAATTAGCTTTCATTGAAAGACTGAGTCTTAAAATTGGGTCGAGAGAGGGGTTAAATCTCAACAACACCGGACGACCGATATCAAGAGGCAATTGTAATATGTCTAATTTTTCTCTAACATCGAGTCCCGCAAACCCCATGTCTGTACCCCAATTAAATTCGAGTAAAACATCGGATTGACCCGCTCGAGATATGGAGGTGATTTTGCGAACATTTTTAACCACACCAATGGTTTCTTCAATGGGTTTAGTGATCAGGTTTTCTATTTCAACGGGAGCTGCACCCTCATAATCGGTTCGAATGGTTAGAGTCGGGTAAGAAAGATCGGGTAATAGACTGACCCCTAATTTTCCGAGTAGAACCATGCCAAAAACCAACAAAGCAAATGTGAACATGAATACTGTTACTGGACGGCGGGTTGAGATGTCAATCACACTCATGGCTATAATTTCCTAGGATAAACTATTATTTTAAAATTTCGATAAGTGAGTCATTTTTGAGACTATTCTGACCGGTTGTAACAATAACATCTCCGTCCTTTAGCCCGGATAAAACCTCAATACTGATGTCATTGATGAAGCCTACTTTGATGTTTTGTTTAATGGCGCGACTATCTCGAATGACGAAGACCGAACTTATTGCGTCCTCGGTGATCACCGCGTTTTTATCGATTAATAGAGAATTGAGATGGGTGTCATAGATAATTTGTAGACGTCCAAACATTCCTGGTTTTAAGATTTGATCATCATCATTAACTTCAATGGTCACCTTGAATGTACCACTATCAGCATCAACAATAGGACTAATGCGTTTCACGAATCCATCAAAAACTTTATTGTTTCGAGCGTCCACCTGAATTTGTACAACTTGCTTCAGCGCGATTTTGTAGAGCTCTTTTTCAGGAACATAGATGACTGCATGTAATGGACTGAAATCAGTAATATGGAATACCGCTTCATTCATGGTGACCATATTACCCACTTTCACATGGCGCTTTGAAATCACACCATCGATGGGTGCCAATACTGTTGCAAAAGTGAGCTCAAGCTTGGAAAGTTCATAGCTTGCTTTTTCCGAATCATATTCAAACATTAATTTTTCATAAGACTCCGAGCTTACAAGGTTTCTTTTATAGATCGCTTTCTGACGATTGAGATCATTTTTGAGTTTGTTGAGGTTGGCTTCACTGCGCTTCAACTCAAGCCTAAGACGATCACTTTCTATCTGTACCAGAGGCTGACCCGCTTTGACTAAATCACCTTCTTCAACATAATATTTTTCAACAATGCCGCCAACCTTTGCGACTACGCTAGCTTCCTGTTCTGCCTCAAGCGTTGTGGTTGAAGGGTAAAAGGCGGTAATTGAGCCCACTGTGACTAGATTAGTTTCAACGGGAATTGCAATTTCTTCTTTGTCTTCATTATCTTCAGCCTGATCTTTTTCACCCTGAATACAGGCCGCTAGAGTGAAGGTGACCATTAAAATGATTAATCCCTTGAAGGGTATATTTGTTGTTTGACTTGAATATTGGTTTATCATTCGATTCAATTTCCCACAGTGTTAATATTTTTTTTATAATTTGGACAGTAATTTAGTCTTGCAATGCCGTATGTGCAATTAAATTAATGTAATAATTTCTAACAGAAATCAATTCTGAGCATTTAACGCATTATCTATCCTTTGTAATATGATGACTTAAGGAGTTGCTATAAGAGCAATGCAGAATCTATGCCACTGCATTAAAAGAGTCGCTTTGAGTCTGATTGTTTGGTAAAACAGGCCAGTAAAACAACGATCAATAGGATGCTATGCTGCTAAAAAGAGGTGAATAACCGATAGATTCTGACGAATAGACTAAGAATAATGACTAATATAATTTTCAATAATAGTTAAATTCACTAAAACATTGTTAAAATCATCATATACATAGAATGATTAACGAATACTCATATTTCTTGCTTTAGAGGCTTTGCTGCACAAATTATGACGGTAAAATATCTTTTTTACATTTCTCAGAACTATTCTTTTGAAATACTTAGACCTATTCAATCGGCAATCTTAGCTGCCGGTGATCAGTGCATTTGGTTTGTTGAAGGGGCGGCAATCAACCTAGACAATTTTCATAAGAATGAAAAGCGTGTTTTAAAGGTCGAAGATGTGATGACCTATCGCCCTGATGTTATTTTTGCACCAGGCAATCAAATACCTGATTTTATGCCGGGATTAAAAGTACAGGTATTCCACGGACTGGAATGGAAGAAGAAGGGACATTTTAGAATCAGAGGTTTTTTTGATCTGTATTGCACTCAGGGAGAAATCACAACAACAAAATTTAATCAGCTGGCAGAAGAGCATGGATATTTTCACGTTGTGGAAACGGGTTGGTCAAAATTAGACCCACTTTTCTTAACCCAACCATTTGAATTAGAAACATCTCTACCGGTTATTCTATTTGCTCCTACATTTTCACCAAACCTAACATCAGCAGTCGAATGTTTTGATGAGATTCATCGTTTAGCTAAAAAGCAATCCTATCATTGGCTGGTGAAGTTTCATCCTAAAATGAATAAGCAATGGATTGAACTGTATCGTCAAATCGAACTGGATAACTTCCAAATTGTTGAAGAGGACTCTTGTTTGCCATTATTACAACGTGCCGATGTATTGTTGTCAGATACATCTTCCATTATCAGTGAGTTCCTGTTACTTAACAAACCTGCGGTGACCTATAAAAACTCTCAGCCGGGAGACTATCTTATTAATGTGGAAAGTACCGAGCAGATAGAATCGGCAATAGAGCTAGCATTTTCTAACCCTGAAAATTTAATGAGTAGCATTAAAACTGAAAACCTCAGGTTACATCCATACGAGGATGGTAAATCTTCGCAGCGTATTTTAGAAGCGTCTGAGTCATTGCTAAAACATATGCCAGCTTTAGCTAAAAGCAAGCCGATTAATTTAATTCGAAACTTTAAACTTAGAAAAAAACTAAATTATTGGAAATGGAATTAATTATTTAATGCGAGAGGTTTTCACAACCTCAATAATTTCGGTCGTTGAAATGGAGGGTGTCCGTTCAAGATAGATGACTTCACAGTCTGATTTAAAATTATCAAATCGTCCTTTCCAGTCATCTCCCATCACCAGAATGTCGGCGTTAAATTGTTCGATATATTCACCCTTGAGTTCTAATGAATGTTCAATAAATACCTCATCGACATAACGAAGTGACTTGATGATATGGACACGATCTTCTTCGGAGTAGATTGGATAACGCCCTTTTTTAGAATAATTCAACTCATCAGACGAGACACCGACAATCAGGTAGTCACCGTGATTTCTAGCACGTTCTAAAATGTTTACATGACCCACATGAAAAACATCAAATGTTCCAAAAGTGATGACACGTTTCATTGATTGCTCTCCAAATAATCACAAATACGAGTAGAGCATCTTCCATCGGTTATTCCTGCCAACTGAAGGGTAATTGCTCTACGTTGTTGTTTCTTCTGTTCAGGGTTAGCACAGGCTGAATCGACTATTTGCTTCAACGAAGCATAATCTTGCGATTTATCAGTGAGTGTTTCGAAATATTCAATATCAGGATCAAGACGTTTTCTTAACCTAAATTTGAAGAGTCCGGAATAACTCCACCTGAGCTTATAAAAATCACACCAGACCACCGGTTTATCAAGCGCAGCAAATTCAAATATTGCTGATGATGCATCAGAAACTAAGACGTCCGCAAGATTCATAAAGTCGAGGAGATTATATTCTTCTAAACTCGCGAGATAAACATTATTTGATTGATTCCAGTGTTTTAATCGATTTAATTGTTTTGCATATTTAGATTTAGTAATTGAAAAATGGTGGGCTTTTAGAATGATGTTGTAATCACTAAATTGAAGTGCAAAATCTAAGTCAAAGCGTTCAATCGAACTCGGATAAAAGGTTGGTGCGTAGAGAATTGTTTTTTTGTTGGGGTCAAGTTGTAGATCTTCAAGTTTTAATTTTTCAACTGTGTTTACCGTTGCGCCCACCTTTGAGTTCACGAATGCAGGATCCAATTTGGCATACCCTGTATCAACAAAATTGCTATTAGGATAAAGGGTTTGCAAACGTTTTAATCGATGTTGACCTTCCACAAATCGAACGGTTGTACCATTGTTCGAAACATCGTAATAACAACTTTTAGGCCCAATCCCATGCTGCATTAGAACTGTTTTGCTGATAGTGTGAATTTGTTCAAGGTCATCAACACTGTTACCAAAAACAATCCAATCTGCTTTTATGTTAGTAAAATAATCCAGTGCATCTTGCCAGGTATTTGCCCAGTGAGCGTATAGGTTTTCATTTTCGATAACTTTTTTATTAACAGTGTCGATATCTTTGCTGTCTGTTTTGTAAAACAAAAATATACATTCGACATTTCGAGTCTTTAACTCCGCATAAACAGGGAGATATTGGGGCAAGTAGTAGAGATGCTTAACATCAAAAATAACGTTCATAAAAAATGCGTTCATTCAGTAGGAATGGCTCAACACTCCTACTGAATAAATGGCTGATTACCTATTTTTCATATCAACAAATGAACGTTGAGGTTCACCTGTATATAATTGACGCGGTCTACCGATTCTAAGAGTATCTTCACTGATCATTTCTGACCATTGAGATACCCAGCCAACAGTTCTAGCCAGAGCAAAAATGACGGTGAACATATTTTTAGGTATTCCAATGGCACTGAGGATGATGCCTGAATAGAAATCGACATTGGGATAGAGCTTGCGACTAATGAAATATTCGTCTTCAAGGGCAATTTTTTCAAGCTCTAGTGCCACTTGAAACAGAGGATCATCTTGACATTTAAGAGTTGCGAGAACCTCATGAGTGGTCTTACGCATTACGGTTGCACGAGGGTCAAAGTTCTTATAGACACGATGACCGAACCCCATTAATCGAAAAGGATCGTTCTTGTCACGCGCTTTTAATAGATACTTAGGAATGTTCTCAACAGTTCCTATTTCTTCGAGCATATTCAAACAGGCTTCATTGGCGCCACCATGAGCAGGACCCCACAGTGAAGCGATCCCTGAGGCGATACAGGCAAATGGATTTGCACCCGATGAACCTGCAAGTCTAACCGTTGAAGTTGAAGCATTTTGTTCGTGATCTGCGTGTAATGTAAAGATACGATCCATCGCTTTCACAAGAACAGGATTAGGCTTTTCATCATGGGAAGGCATGCTGAACATCATGTTGAGGAAGTTTTCTGAATAACACATTTCATTTCGAGGATGTACAAATGGGTGACCGCAATAGTAGCGATAACACATTGCCGCTAAGGTTGGCACCTTTGCGATGAGTCTAAAGGCACTAACCTTTCGATGCTCTTCATTATTAATATCCAATGAGTCGTGATAAAAGGCTGACATTGCACCAACAACGGCAACCATAATGGCCATTGGATGAGCGTCACGTCGAAATCCGTTAAAGAAATTACGCATTTGTTCATGAACCATGGTGTGACAATTAATATTTTCGATAAATTCTTGTTTCTGCTCAGGATTTGGAAGTTCACCGTTGATCAATAAATAACTGACTTCGGTAAAATCGCTGTGTTCAGCAAGTTCATCAATGGAATAGCCTCTATAGAGCAAGATGCCTTTAGCGCCGTCGATGAAGGTGATTTTCGATTCGCAGGATGCTGTTGCCATAAAACCTGGATCATAAGTGAAATAATTGGCTTTTCCTAAAGTACGAACATCGACTACATCAAGACCTGCGCTTGGACTATAGACGGGTAGCTCCACAGTATTGCCGTCAGGCAATTGAAGCGTTGCTGATTTATCAGCCATAATAAACTCCCTTTTTTATATAAGAATAATATTGTTATCGGGTTCAAATTGGACTTGATGTTAACTTTTATTGTTGGTAAACAAGAGACCGCTACGGACAAGTAATTTGATTAGTTTAACTATAGATTGCGTGGCACAAAAGTCAATTGTATCTGGGTCTGTTATTGAAAATAAAATAGAAATTTGTGTAGAATTTAGGCATTTAATAGTTATTTAAATATGGCCTTTGAATTAAATGTGACTTTTTACATGAACTTCATTGTATTCATAGAGTTAGACCACTATAATTTTCTTCAATAATTAGAAGATATATGGAAGATCTCATTGTGACTAATCGACCCGTTAATCTCGACTTAAGAACCATACGTATGCCATTCGTGGCAACACTCTCAATATTGCATAGAATTTCAGGAATTTTGATATTTCTCGGCACACCTATTTTATTATGGATGCTGAGTGAATCCTTGAGTTCCGCTGAAGGATTTCAAAGCGTTGTAATCCTTCTCGACAATCTTTTCTATAAACTTATTTTCTTAGGAATATTGGCAGCGTTTGGATATCACATTATAGCAGGCATCAAACACCTCTTCATGGACCGTGGAATAGGTGAGACCGAAGAGAGTGCAAAAGTAACCACTGTGCTGGTTGTTGTTTTTAGCCTCATTTGGTTTGTTTTTCTAGGAATGCAATTATTCGTAGGAGCACAGTCATGATTGGTATGGATTCTAGTTTCGGACGTTCGGGGATGCATGATTTTCGGATGCAAAGAATTTCAGCAGTCTTCATGCTTATCTATCTTGCATTCATGAGTTATCAAATTTGTAATTTTACAACCTTTGATTTCCAAAGCTGGTCAGCATTGTTTGCACCTCTTTGGGTTCAAATATTTACACTGCTTGCAGTGGTTTCAATCAGTGTCCATGCATGGGCAGGACTATGGATTGTTTCCACGGATTATCTGAAGCCACCAGCTTTAAGAAACGGTTTTCAGTTAATAGTACTTTTACTTTGTTTGGGCTTTATCGTCTACACAGCAATGATATTCTGGGGTTAAACGAATGAGCATTACAATAAAAAGTTATGACGCGGTTATCGTTGGTGCAGGTGGTGCGGGAATGCGAGCCTCATTACAGTTAGCACAATCAGGTCAAAAGGTTGCACTAATATCAAAGGTCTTTCCAACCCGTTCACATACGGTATCAGCCCAGGGTGGTATTACCGTTGCTCTTGGTAACTCACACGAGGATGATTGGCGTTGGCACATGTACGATACCGTCAAAGGCTCTGATTACATTGGTGATCAGGACGCCATTGAATTCATGTGTAAGTCTGGTCCTGCTGCAGTCTACGAACTAGAGCATATGGGGTTGCCCTTTTCACGAACAGATGAAGGTCGAATTTATCAGCGTCCCTTTGGAGGCCAGTCAAAAGAGTTTGGTGGCGAGCAGGCTGCACGAACGGCTGCTGCGGCAGATCGTACTGGTCATGCTTTACTGCACACTCTCTATCAACAAAATTTAGCAGCAAAGGCTGAGATCTAC
>JAUUZN010000220.1 GCA_030589945.1 Gammaproteobacteria bacterium
AGAAAATCAAACAGGCTCCATTATTCACGGCGGTCCAATGATGGGATACGCAATTCCCGATACTGAACGTCCTGTTGTTAAAGTCAGTAACTGTATTATCGCAGCCACAAGAGAAGAGTTTCCCGAACCTGCTCCTGAGCGCTCATGCATTCGTTGTGGAAAATGTGAGGAAGTTTGCCCTGCTTCGCTATTACCCCAACAATTATACTGGTTTAGTAAATCGGGAGAGATCAACCGATCTCAAGAACATCGGTTGCTCGACTGTATTGAATGTGGGGCTTGCAGTTACGTTTGTCCAAGCCAAATACCCCTTGTTGATTATTTCCGGTTTTCTAAAGGTGAAATTCAAAACCGTGAGGCCGTGGAGAAAAAGGCCGAAGAATCGAAACAAAGATTCGACTATCGAACCGAACGTTTAGAAAATGCTCAATTGGAGAAAAGGCGTTTAAAAGAAGAGCGCGCCCGTAAACGAGCTGAAAAAAACAAAGCGGCGAGCGACAATGATAAAATCGACTCTGACCCCAATTTAAATAAGCAGGCGGTTGCTGATGCGTTGGCACGCGTTAAAGCAAAGAAAGAAAAAAACAAAGAGAATCCAACTGATGTTTAGAAGCGGTCATTCAATTAATATTCATAGTGACAATCATCTTAGGAATATGATGCAACTGGTAATGCTCGCAACAATCCCAGGATTAATTACCCTTATCTATTTTTTTGGTTGGGGTGTGCTCATCAATATTATCATCGCATCAACAACAGCTCTATTAACTGAAGCATTAATACTCAAAGCTCGACACCGTGATTGGCAACAAGAATTAAAGGATAGCAGTGCTCTGGTGACAGCCGTTCTTATTGGCTTAGCATTACCGCCTTTGGTTCCATGGTGGATAACGGTAACAGCCGTATTCTTTGCCATTGCCTTTGCCAAACATCTCTACGGTGGTCTTGGCTACAATCCCTTTAATCCTGCAATGGTGGGCTACGTCCTGGTTTTAATATCATTCCCTGTTCAGATGACCGCCTGGTCTCCTGCTAGTCCTCTGTGGTCGGAAAGTTTGAGTTTCTTTGATACCTTCAGTTTAATTATGCACGGTCAAACTTCATCGGGTATCACTTTGGAATTACTGCTAAACGGTGCCGATGGATTTAGCTCGGCCACACCTTTGGATAATATGAAAACAAAATTGACTGAAGGCTTGATGACGTCAGAGATTTTAAATTCTAAGCTGTATAGCGGTTTCGCTGGTGTTGGTTGGGTGTGGGTGAACATTGCTTTCCTTTTTGGCGGTCTCTTCCTCATCTGGAAAAAATGCATTGTCTGGCAATTGAGCCTAGCCATGGTTCTTGGCTTGAGCATAACAGCACTCGTCTTCAACATGATAGCTGGAGATTCTTATGCCAGTCCTTTATTTCATCTACTGAGTGGCGGCACTATGCTCGGTGTATTTTTTATTGTGACCGATCCTGTAACGGCAGCCACCAGTTTAAAAGGTCGTTGGATTTATGGAATCGGAATTGGCGTGATCACCTGGATCATCAGAACCTGGGGTGGTTATCCAGATGCTATTGCCTTCGCCGTTTTATTGATGAACATGGCTGCACCCACCATCGATCATTACAGTCGTCCAATTGCCTACGGTGAACAACCTAAGAGCAGTAATCAGGGAGACGTGTCATGACTGAGGCTAATTCTGATCCAATCACTGGACTAGCAAGCGGCCTGAGAAATGGCATTATCCTAGCGATATTTGCACTAATATCAACCGGACTTACCTCAATAACCTGGATGGTAACTAAGGAGCAAATACAAACTGAAAAAGAACTCGCACTACTCAGAGCAATCTCTGAAATTGTACCGGCGGAGCTTTACAGTAACGACCCGTACCGAGACTGCATCTTACTGACAGACAGAAATTTGCTTGGCAGCAATGATGCACTTCCCGCTTGGCGACTCAGAGATAAAGATGGCTTGCCGGTTGCGGTACTGATTAGTTCTGTGGCTCCAAACGGCTATAGTGGTGCCATTGAAATGATCGTAGGTCATTACTCCAGTTCTAACAAGAACTCGCAAAAAACAGCTGGAACACTCGCTGGAGTCAGAGTTTCATCACACAAAGAAACGCCAGGACTGGGTGACAAGGTTGAAACCCGAAAAAGTGATTGGATACTGCAATTTGCTGGACTCGATAGTGGTTCCCTCAAATCCAATGTTCTAAAAGTAAAAAAAGATGGCGGCCAATTTGATGCATTCACCGGTGCGACCATTACACCGAGGGCAGTACTTGCAGCAATAGACAAAAACATTCAGTATTTCAAAAATAATGAACAGATGTTATTTTCCAAACCAGCTAACTGTGAAGTAGTGAAAGCGGATGAGTGAAATTAAAGAAATCAGCCAAGACGGACTCTGGACCAATAATCCAGCACTGGTACAGATTCTCGGAATATGCCCGCTACTCGCCGTGACTAATAGCTTCACCAATGGCTTAGGGCTTGGACTCGCTACCTTGTTAGTGCTAGTGGGCTCTAATGTTTCTATTTCGATGATCCGCAATCATATTCCCCGAGAAATTCGTATTCCCATATTTGTCATGCTCATAGCGAGTTTCGTGACCAATGTGCAGTTGCTAATGAACGCCTTTACCTATGATCTATATCTGAGCTTAGGTATTTTCATTCCGCTAATCGTCACCAACTGCGTCATCATCGGACGGGCTGAAGCCTTCGCTTCTAGAAATTCAGTACTACCCTCTTTTGTGGATGGTTTTATGCAAGGTCTTGGATTCTTATTGGTCCTGGTAACATTAGGAGCAATCCGAGAAATATTAGGTCAGGGCACACTCTTTAGTGGTGCCGATCTGCTCGTTGGTGATTGGGCGAAAGATTTAACCATTATCTTTTTCTCAACAGACACTGATTTCTTATTTGCAATCTTACCTCCCGGTGCATTTGTGGGTTTGGGCTTACTCATTGC
>JAUUZN010000025.1 GCA_030589945.1 Gammaproteobacteria bacterium
AGAGTTATTTGAAATTCTTAAAAACTCGATCAAGATATCTGAACTAACTCAGGGTGCATTTGATATCACTTTTTCAAGTGTTGGCTATCTCTATGATTATAGAAATAAACTGAAACCAAATTCTGAACAGGTTAAAAAACGTCTAAAGTTAATTAATTATCAATCACTTGAACTCGACGATGTTAATCAAACGGTGTATTTCTCCGAAAAGGGAGTCAGGATAGACCTTGGTGGAATTGCCAAGGGCTTGGCGGTTGACAACAGTATCAATATACTAAAATCATATCAGGTGACCGATGCTTCTGTAACTGCAGGGGGTGATACCTTCGTACTCGGTGATAATGACGGTAAAATGTGGAATATCGGCATACAACATCCAAGGGCTGAATCAAAAATGATATCAATTCTGCCATTGGCAAACTCTGCTATTTCGACCTCTGGTGACTATGAACGATTTTTTATAGAAGATGGCCAACGCTATCATCACATCTTAAACCCTAAAACGGGTCTTTCAGTTCATGAGGTCCAAAGCGTGACTATTTTAGCGAATAACAGCACCTATGCTGATGCATTATCGACCAGCGTCTTTGTGTTGGGTGTTAAAAAGGGCCTAGAACTTGTTGAGAGTCTCGAAAATGTATCAGCGATCATTATCGATCAGTATGGAAAAATGTTTTATACCCGTGATCTCACATCGGCCGAATAGATTGTGTCTCATAGCTTCTGGCATTACAATATGTACATTATTCTCAACCCACGAAGATAGGAAAATACAGTGCCGAAAAGATTCGAGCCAAAACTACCCAGTCTAGCACCCGAGCGTGATCAAATTGACGCATTCAGGAAGACTCAAGGTACGGGAAATAGAACTCGTACAGCAACCAGTCCAAGTGATAACAAACGAACTCAAAAACCAAAGCTTGAAAAATCTTCCTCTGGTTTTACTTCATTTGTAGTACTGCTGTTACTTGTTGCTGTTGGTGGTGGTGGATGGTGGTTGTTTGATCAAAATAAAAAAATGAATATAGCCTTAACCTCTGCCGAAAAAAGAATTCATAATTTAGAGCAACAACTCTCTGTGACCGGTGAAGAGATGGGAGAATCGACAGTCGCAATGCAAGCACGATTAGCATTGTTGGGTCAAAAAACAGAGGAACTCTGGACTCAAATGGATAAATTATGGGCATCAGCATGGCGTAAAAACCAAGCCGACATTATAAAATTATCCACTCAAGTAAGCAGTCAGTCAAAGGCAGTTTCAAACCAATCCTCTGAAACCAATAAACTTCGTGCTTCGTTCAAAGCAGTCACTCAAAAACTAGACGAAGGTGAAATTAATATTGGCATTCTTTCAGAACAGGTCGCAGAAGCTCAGACACTTAAAAATCAACTGGAACAAGTCAGAAATGATATGGCAACAATAAAATCAAAATCATTTTCCGGTGATCAACAACAAATTGAATTAGCAAGTTCAGTCACTCAGAACAATGAAACATTGAAAGCTTTATTAGGACGATTAAAAAGTCTTGAAACAAAAGTTTCTTCTGGAGAAACAGTCATCAAGGAATTTGACGGCAGTTAACTGTACTTTATCTTAACAATGCTTTATTTCAACAGCACTTTATTACAACAGCACTTTATTTCAACAAGAAAGCCGGAATAGGAAATAGTTTCATGAGAATTGTTCAACAACGTTCAGTAATATCTTTACAGATAATGAGTATTATCTTCAGTCTAATGGCTACTAGCAGTCTATTCTCTGAAACTAAATTACAAGAGCTTTCTATCATCGAACAGCAAATTGTTGATTCCGTTGATCTGTCTTTCGCTGCTGAGGTTAAGTTCTTAGAAAAGATTGTCAATATCAATAGCGGCACTCGTAATAAGAAGGGCGTCAAAGCTGTTGCTGATGTCTTCATGAATGAATTTAGTCAGCTTGGTTTCAATAATCAATGGCTTGAAATGCCTGCAGATATGGATAGAGCCGGCCATCTGCTCAGTGAACAAACATTTGGTTCGGACACTCACAATAATAAAGGTAAAAAGCTTTTGTTGATGGGACATATCGATACCGTGTTTCCCACAGATAGCCCTTTTCAAACATTTACCCGAACCGATGAACTCGATGGACATAAAGTATTAGGCCCTGGAATTACCGATATGAAGGATGGCGACACTGTCATCCTTTATGCTCTAAAGGCACTTATCAATGGCGGTTATATTAAACAGGGAACCATTAGTATTTTCTTTACCGGTGATGAAGAGTCTGCTGGAAAGCCAATATCCATAAGCCGTGGTGAACTCATCAAGGTTGCAAAACGTAGTGATCTAGCCCTCAATTTTGAAAGCGGTTCCCCCGATAAGGCCGTAGTTGGTCGGCGCGGATCGAGTAATTGGAAATTAACAGTCAGCGGTAAACGAGCACATTCCAGTATTATTTTTTCAGAAAATGTCGGAGCTGGAGCCATCTTTGAAACCAGTAGGATCCTCAATGAATTCTATCAAACTGTTCGAGGAGAACATGGCCTCACCTTTAATCCAGGTGTTATCTCTGGAGGAACCTTTGTCAGTGAAGCTGAAGATGGAGCAACTTTTGAATCCTTTGGCAAAACCAATGTAGTCGCACAAAAGGTTATCGTGAAGGGCGGCTTAAGATTCTTAAACGAAGATCAAAAAGAACGAGCACGCATCAAGATGCGTGAAATAGTAAACAATAATCGACCCCTCACCCAGGCAATTATTGAGTTTGAAGACAGTTATACTGCAATGACAGCGACTGTGGAAAACTATGCCGCAATGGCTAAACTCAGTGATGTGGGTATTGCCCTGGGTATGCCTGAACTCACGGCCTATGACCCAACAAAAAGAGGTGCAGCAGACATATCCTTCGTAGCCCCTTATGTCACCAGTCTTGACGCTCTAGGAGCTTGGGGTGGCAATGGCCACACTCCCAATGAGTGGCTTGATTTGAGAACATTAAATTTATCTACAAAACGCGCGGCCGTTTATCTCTATCGTCTTCTCAATGAATAAAATGAATGGGCTTTAAAATCTCTAGACTAGCGGTAATTATTTTAATAATATTATTACTTGCTGGTAAATCTTTCGCTGCCAAAGCCATCGACCACTCAAAATCCGCATGGGATGAGTGGGCCAAGGATGGTTCAGCTGAACAAATCAGTTGGCTTAGTCTTGCAGGTTTGTATTGGTTAAATCCTGGCATGAATACTATTGGCTCTGCTCCTAGTAATGATCACGTTCTACCCAAAGAATTGCCAGCAACAATGGGACGCATTGAAGTGATTGGATCATCGGTTATCTATCACCCTGTTGATAATTCAATTAGCATACAATTAGTTGCAGACTCCGCTTCAAAAGTTCTATTTAAAAATTATTCTTTAAGCATTATCAATCGAGAAAGTACATTTGCTTTACGATTACAAGATATGAAAAACCCAGCCATTAGAAATTTTAAAGGCAGGCATTTTTTCAACTGGCAAGATTCGATGGTCATTGATGCAAAATTTATCCCAGAAAACAAACCTAATCAGCTAATGATACAAACTGTATACGGAACCTTAAGGCCTATGGCTGCTGTTGGTTGGGTCGAGTTTAGTATTGATGGAAAAACTTATCGGTTACATGCTGTAGATGGTGGCAAGGATCAACCCATGTTTATCATGTTTAAGGATAAAACCAGTGAGTACTCAACCTACGGATCGGGTCGTTACCTTTATGTTGATAAAGCCGATGCTAACGGCAATTTGCTGATCGACTTCAATCGAGCACATAATCCACCCTGTGCGATTACTGAATTTGCCACCTGTCCCCTGCCCCCTCCATCGAACCGGCTACCCATTGAAATTCGTGCTGGTGAACAATACTCTATCCAAGATTAACTCGAATGGATCATTTTAATAAATTCTGTTGATAGGTTATAAATATCACCCGGCCAGCGTGCAGACAAATAATGACCATCTTTGACTGTAAAACCTCTTTCTAAATGCTTCATATCGTCTCTGAAAATGGGTGTGGGCCCCTCTATAAATTGTTCAGAATTTGAAAGTGCCTCGGTAACTTCTTTTTGTACCGTTATCTCTGGGTAGGTGAGGTAATAATCTTTTAACCAAAGCCGTGTGAGGTTGTACGCAGTAAGTTCCTGCGATTGAAGCAGCGCAGTGGTTTTATAATTATGGATGACCGATTGTTTAGTCAGCGGATCAATGCTTCGAGCAACCAGCACCACGCCATGACAAACGGCAGCAACAGGTTTACCCTGTTGGAAAAAATCAACGACCAGTCTTTGTAAGATCTTTGATTCTAAATATTCACGAACGCCCTTGTCATGACCTCCGGGTAAATAGAGAGCATCAAAATCATTAGCCTGAACGGCTTGATATTTTATAGGATTACAAAATTCTTCAGATAACTCCATTTCCTGACAGGCATTAACACTGTCTGCTCTAGCGCTTAATACCGTTTTTAATATTCCTAAGCTCTTACCACTGAGCATGACGTTATCGACGCGACCTAACTTTCCATCGGGTGTAATAAAACGAATATCAAAGCCTTCTTCTTTAAGCATTTTCCATGGGATAGCAATTTCTGTGGGATCAGCACCATAAGAAGGCATGGGGATCAGTATTTTTTTCATATCTGTCACTCTGATTTGTTAATTCTTATATATGCAGGAAACCTTTAAGTTACAAAGCGAGTTCGTAGTAAACAACATCCAAATCTAGAAGTGGGTCAACGTGACGATAACTTTTAATATAACGCATCCCTAATTTTTTCATGATGTTCACGGATGCAACATTTTCCTCTTGAGCTATTGCTGATATTTTTTTCACACCGTCCACATTTTTAAAACGACTTACCAACTGTTGAGCGGCTTCAGTCGCATAACCACATCCCCACACATCTCGATAAAAGCGCCAGCCAATCTCTAAATTATCAAACTCGGGATTATCACTAAACATATTCATCGGGCGAATTAACATCCAACCAATGTCACGATTATTGGCAAGCTCCGTCACTTTCCATAAGCCCCAACCTTTAATTGGATTTCGATAGACTTCCATCCTAGGAATTAATACATTAATTATTTGCTCCATATCATTGGGTTGTCCACCGTTGATATATTTCATCACTAAGGGATCTTGATCGAGATCGAATAGAAACTGCGTTTCTGTACTATCAATGAGTTTGTAGCTTAAACGTATAGAATTTGGGATGTTCATAGGTTGTTTGACTTTAATTAGACCAATGAATATGAGTGATTAACCAGGTTGAGTTGTGACCTTCTTTTCGTCGCAATACAATAGTTTCCATGGTTTCCATATCAATGGTCTTATCTTTGTAGCTTCCATTTAATTTAGAACGAGAGGTTGATACTGCGGTTTTGCCACTTTCATTTACCTGATGCTCTAAAATCTCTACTTTCATCTTTGACATAAATTTAATGTCGGCACTGAGATGATGTGAAGCGTATTCTTTTGCTGAACGTTCAACACCACCGCCTTCATAAATCAAAACGGACTCATCAAGAAGTTTTAATACCTCGCTAGCCTGCCCGGTGTTTAATGCATGATGGAATGCAACCACCGTTTGCTTCGCACTAAGCTGAGTACTGGATTGATTGCTTTTATTCTCAGTGCCTAGGCCACAGGCACTCAACAATAAAGTAATGATAATTAAATGGAATCTCGTGATTGTTTTCATACATTTATAATAAACAACAACTCAGTTTGAGTAAATGCTAAGATGAATATGAATCAAAATTATTGTACTCAACGATTTAATTGTTTTTGATTAAAATAGCTTATTAAAAGAATAAAAAGGACTCAGCTCATGACCGATACTCTCTTAGCACTGATTTTATATTCTACTTGGATGATTATTCTCTTGGTAGTCATCGCTTCATATCGAAGCTTTTACACACTTGCTGGTAAAAAAGCAGCGAATAGTTTTGATCCTGATGGAAGTGATGTTTCAAAACTTTCAGGGCGACTTTGCCGCGCTCATGCTAACTGCTATGAATTTTTCCCAATTGCCGGGGGATTATTACTTGCTGCTCTCGCTACGGGAAATACAGGTTTGACCGACCCACTTGCCATGTATTTTATTGAGGCGAGATTGCTGCAATCTGCAATACATATCATATCCACTTCGGTCATCGCTGTTTATGTGCGTTTTGCATTATTTTTAGCTCAGGCAATCATTTGTGCCTATTGGGTCATGCAATTTTTGCAATTACCTGAAGGTCTAACGAGCATTTTAGGCTAATTGTGCTTGTTAACTAGATTACGCCATTAACAATCGGTTCAAAGGCGGTAATATTGTCCAGTAACACTGAATTACCTAAACCATGATTGGGGAATAGGGTTGAAAACTGGCCCTGCTCTCCATGTAATGCCATGTAATTTAATATCACCGTTTCCACCAGTAGATTGACGTTATTCGCAGCTGGTGAAGAAGCTGTCTCAACTGAAGCATCTGAGCGCATGTAACCTATTTGTTGGCTCATTGCTTGCTGAGACTGGGTTCCACCGATTAATTGGGCTTTGCCATTTGGATTGAAAACTAAGAAAAAGGAAGCGGCCGTAGAAGAATTATCACCGGTCCACTGACCTTTTCCTCGACCATTAGTACTGTTGTCTATCTGACCATTACTGGCTACAGAGCCGTCACTAAAGACGTACATCATTAATGGAACACCGACTCTTTGAGCATATTCAAGACAGGCTCCCATACAACGACCTGCTCTAAGATCTCTTACTTCACCCGTTGCTCGGTCTCCGGTGTGATAATCAAATCCACCCATGGTAATGGTACCGGCACCGGCAAATCCGTTAATGACTAATTTCATTACCGCTGCTGTTTTTCTGAATTCACTCTCATTATCAAATTCTGTCTGACTGAAAATTCCTGAGGCACCAACAATATTTGGATCAATTGCAGGGTTTAAAGTCGTTGGATCACCAAAACGATCGGCTAAATCGGCACTTTTAACATAACCACAATTTACCAAATCTTTAATAACAGCATCTGTGCTCACCTTGGTGTCAATTTTACCAATCTTATTCGAGCTTATACGCTGCATAGACTCCATAACAGCCACAGCATCCTGTTGACTAAGAAGGCTAAGAAGATCACCAACATCAACAAGTCCTGTCACATCGGAAGGTCTATCAATTTTAACAGGTCGATTTGCAGGGTCGATCATGGACGCCGGCGACATAGAGTTACCGCCAGAATCAGTAGGTCTTGAGCCCACAAGAGTCAGTAATGACCATCGGCTCCAACCTTATTAATACCAAACATAGGGTTATGAGGATTATTGCCAGTGTCGTTATCTGAACGAGCGGGTATTACTGCACCATTAATATTCGCAGCTGTTGAGGGGCCTAATTTTTCAGTAATGCCTCTCAAAAAAGCACTATCTGAATGAAAGGCCAAACCTAGATCGGTATTGATAAAATCATTGGTCCCTGTTTGATTATTGACAACCGATGGGATCACATCTCCAGGTAAACCCAACTTACTGTATCCAGCCGTGCTGAGAAAATCCATCTGCCCGCCCTGCTGACCGACTAGGACGTTTGAGCCAGAAATATTAGCACCACCAGCTAGATCAAAACAAATGAAAGGAATTTTACCTGCGCCCTGAGTGGCAATATTACAGGCAATTTTTAATGCCTCAAGATCGGCTGAAAGAGCTGCATTAACCGGCGTTGAAAGTAGGCTATTAACAAAGGAGCCTCCCATAACCGTAGCTGCACCCGTTGCAAAGCCTTGGGAAATAAACTCTCGTCGACTTACTGGTCGCGCATGATCGCGATGCTTTAGAGGCTCATTGATTCCTAATGGTTTATTTGGCTTTGAACCATGTTTTCTTCTAGTCATATTATTTACCTATTGGCCCTAATAATTTTACTGCATTCAATTCATTGTCTAATTAAGTGTCTAATTAAGTGTCTAATTAAGTGTCTAATTCGATCTTATTGCAGCAACATTCCTGCATTTCCAACTGCCGCCGCACAGACAGCTTTCACGACGGTTTCTGTTCGGTCAACTGAACAACTATTTGTTGCATCACAAACGGTTAATATATCAATTAAGCTACTCAATTCTGTCTCAACTTCAACATTGGTTGGCTGGTTAGCAATATTAATGTTCATTGATCTGTTGTAGAGAGGTGTCGTTATTAATGAATGGTCTCCAATGATAAAAGCATCAAAGACCGAAGCATTAAAATCAAATCCTGGAAAGAAACTTTGTCGCAAGCTTGAGTCATTCACCATTGCATTACAGTACTCAATAGCCATTTGAGTGACAGCCATCTGTTGTGCAGATACAAAGGTATTGATATCACTGACCGTGGGTAGAGCCTGTTTGACGTTATCAAATGTTGCAGCAACTCCAGGGTCGGCCATGCTGACTCCAGTTATTGCCGACAGGGTGGCATGAATATTTTCAAATGTTTTCAGGCCAATATCTGATTGTGGTGCAATATCAACCGGCGCAGGAGGTGCAGGTGGTGCCGGTTCAATAACCACATTGGTATTGTTACCAATCTTTTCAAAGGTTAAAAAGAACTCATCAATGGTTGGACCTTTTTCTAGATTTATAATGGTACCCAACGAGGAGAGAGGCTGACCCGTTTCTGTACTATATTCAGTGGTATTGAGTATCTTATCAACATTCTTAAACGCTTGACCCACTGTGACTTCACGGCCATTTAAACCAAGTCGTATACCCTCAATATCAATACCCTCAATCTGAGCAGCACTGTCAAGACTAATAAAATAAGGCTCATTGAATAAATAACTATAATTGTCATATTGACTTGCTTCGTAAACGATAAAGGCGTCACTGACATTAATTAGATCCGAGACGCTGAACAGTAATAAAAACTTTTCACCAACGCTGGCATCAAAGTTTTCAGTAATCTGTTGATCCGTCAAGACTCGATTATGAATGGCAACCATACGTAAGATACCTTGCCAAAGTCTATCGCCCGACACTTCGTTACCCAGTACTAGGGCAAAACTATCATCCCAGTCACTGAGACTACCCGCCTCCACTGGATCGAGCTCGCCCGTATAGATACCATTGATATAAATTTTACGCCCCTCTGTAGGGCTGTACGTCAATACCACATGTTGTAGAGCAGCTTGCAGACGCTCTGCATTATCATCGGTAGATAATGCGGGCTGACCATTAGCATCGGTGGTGCTGCTACGATTTAAGAAATCATAATTATAAAGCGTTTGCCCAAGTGTAAAGTTACGTGTGGTTGTGCCACCTGAATAACTGATGATTCTTGCGGGACCTTCCTGAGTCACATTACCCGGAACCACCCAAGCTTCTATTGTAAATTCGCCGGTACCGGTCATTAGATCATATAATTTTTTACTTGATGTGGTATTCGCTTGAGCTTTGCCATCGATGATACGAATGCCCCAACCACCCACCCAATCGACCTGACCACTTAAGGTCAAATCCATAGCGGGATTAACACCACTGGTATCAAATGCTGTAGTACCAGAACCTGTTTTAAATTCCCACTTGGCGATAACATTGGTTTCATGTCGTCCACCACTGTTAGCCAGAATTCCATCAAATAGAGTCAGTGCTTTACTGGGAACCAGTTCAGCAGGAAGAGTCGTTAAAGGAATACTATCGGCTAGGGCTATAATCTGAGTTTCCACCTCTGCGGCATTGCTGGTGCAATCTGACCAACAATTATGAAATTCGTTTCTAAGACGCAGAACTAATCGTGAGTTTGAAGGTGTTTCCAAGTCTATTTTAGATTGAGCTGCCAAATAAGCGACCTCAACATCATCACTAGCGAAATGTGGTGATTGAGGTGAAGCGGCTGTCTCTTTGTGACAATTCGCACAATTGGCTGTCAACAAAGGATAGACCGTTGTCTCAAAAACCGACGAATCAGCAGGAAAATTTTTGCTTGAACCCGGATCTTTAATCACTGGTGGGAACAGTTGCACCGTACTGGAACCTCCACCCAAAGCAGTACCTGCCCAAGACGTAATATATCCTTCGATAATATCTGCACAGGCCTGATTACTGGTTAGCCAACAGTTGTGACCGTCCAGGACCTTTTGAACCATACGTGACTCACTCGGATTGCTTAAATTAACAATGGTATTTGCTGACGCATACGCTAAATTAATATCATCTGTTCGCACAAATTCGGGCGATTGAACGCCAACAACGTGGCAAGAACCACAACGATTGTCTGGTGCCAGATTATTCCATACATTTATTTTAAAAGACTGGATATCATCACTTGATGGAGGTGGTCCACTGTAGTTTGGTATTCCTGAGCTGGTGCCTCCTCCAGTATTTATATTTGGTAGAGGTACTGTATCTGCACCGCCACCACTACAGGCTGAAACAGTGAGTATAAGCAGCAGAGATAATGTTCTCGTCAGTCTATTCATAATAACTTCTTTTAATAGGGTGTTTTTTAATATATTCGTCATCATCAGCTCCCTCTAATCGCCCATGCAGTAAACAGCTGTTTCTGCAAAGACCTGTTTAAGATTGTACTGACTAGACTTGAAAGAACTAATCATCGAATTTATTTGGTTTCTATCGGTTGCATCAACAGCTGGACGCAAACAAATCTGTTGAAATACTTTCTTCACCTGACAACTGGCAAAGGCCTCTGAATTGGCAAGTTCCTCACCCATAGATTTAGCACCCTGACCATTACCTGTGAGTGAACTACTCCATCCTAAATTTGCATTTTGACCTGCTCGCCAGTAATTTTCCCAGCTATCATCCTGAGTAATAAATCCGTACTCAAAATTTGTACTGTTAATTTGGTATTTCTTTTTAACGCGAGAGCCTGTGGTCGCATCAACTGCTCCAGGACCATTGTATGAAAGGCTGCCATTAACACCTGAAGGATCATTGTCCACATCATGTTCAAAATCATAATAAGCATAGGCCTGCGCAAGCGGATCCATTCCCGTATGACAACCAATACAATTATTCATATAGATGCGACTATCGCCACCTGGACTTCTTGATACATCCTGTCGAATACGATCCGGTGATAGACTAATATCCTTTAGTGTCTCAAGATCGGTACACATCTGATTTTTAAGGGTAAAACGAAACATTGCCCGATTAGTACCGTCAATGAAAAATGATTGAGCCGCAGCACGGGTTGTGGTCACCCCAGCGGTTGCCTCTGCTGGTAATCCGGTTACCGAGGATTGTGTGGTTTGTACCAAATTGTCTTTTAAATCAATGCGCTGATCTTCCAGAGCTTCATAATGTGCATTATTACTGTTTGAGTAATTGGGTAAGCCTAGATTTGATGCACCAACATATAAAATATCCGCTGAAAGAATTTCGCGAAAATCAATATCGTCACGAATTATTCCGATAACCGTTGCCGAGTAATCATTGAGTGGTACAAATACAGTCTCATCCTCATTGGTCCAAGGTGAGACAAAATTCTTTAAAGTCACTGTATAAAAATCAGAGTTATCCATGGCGAGCATTGCAGCGTCAACACCATTTCCACCGGCTATATCCGATTCCATGGTCGTTAATACTGTCTCCGTGGGTGGAGTTCCTGCAAGTCGTTCATGTATTCTCTTAGCTTGCTCTCGTGAGCCCGCCTCAATATTTGAGGTTGAAATAATCAGCAGCAGACCAGTCATTAGAGCTGAAAATGCAATCCAACTCTGCTGGTTCTTATGATGATTTGACGGCTGGCAACTCGATGTTATTTGCTTATGAAGATTCATATTTATTATCCTAAGAGCTCATTTATAGCTAATTCACGCGACTATCATGCTACTTTCACGAATCTATACTACAGTGTTACTGCTGCTATTTCGTGAATTCTGTCACAGATTTCACAAGTTCAAAAAGGTGATAATACTTGCTATGAATATAGGTATAAATCGAATATGGTGTCTTCTATGAAATTACTAACTGCTTTACTAAAAGCTAGTCGAAAAATGAACCCTGATACTTTTCAAAATTCATTAAATCGGGGTCCGGTAATTCTAAGCTCAATGATAGGTTCAATTTTTTTACTCGCCGCCTGTGGTGGTGGAACGACAAGCTCAAGCAGTAATCAAGCACCCGATGCCGTAGTTCAAGATTTACCCATTGCTTTTGTTAAACGTATTTTACCCATTGATGATCAGGGCGATCTAGTGGTTCAGGATTTACGAGAACCCAGTTTATTTAACCCCGGCGCCGATCTCATCATTCTCAACAGAGCATCCCCTGGCGCAACACAGGTTGTGTTGACCTCACAATTGTTCCCAAGTGGGGAACTGTATGACGTAAAAGATTTAGAAGTCTCAAGCGATGGCAATCTTATGGTTTTTGCATTGCGCGCACCAGAACTTGAGAATGTCGACGAGGATGAGCAACCCACTTGGAATATATGGCAATATCAGCATGATACCAAGGAACTTAAGCGCCTCATCAGTTCTGATTTGGTCGCTGAACAGGGTCAGGATGTTGGACCTGCCTATCTACCCGATGGACGAATCGTTTTTTCATCAACAAGGCAGCGCTCGAATAAGTCAACATTGCTCGATGAAGGCAAACCCCAATATTCAGGACTCGAAGAGGACCGGCAAGTCGAAGCTTCTGTGCTGCATATTATGGACGAGGATGGTAACAATATTCGACAGCTGACTTTCAACCAGAGTCATGATCTCGACCCTTATATTATGTCCTCTGGAAAAATTGTATTTTCACGTTGGGATAATATGGGAAACCGCAGCGGTTTCAATCTATACAGTATTGATCCTGATGGTAGAAACTTAGAATTCATGTATGGTAATCACAGTCATTCCACAGGAACCAATGGCAACTTTATACAATTTTCACAGCCCAGAGAAATGCCCAATGGACAGCTTCTCAGCAGAACTAGAGCCACTCAATCTATTAAATTTGGTGGCGACCTAACCCAAATTGATGTCCAAAACTTTACCGAGAATGACCAATCTGTAGTTTCTGGAGCCGGTGGCATTGCACAGTTGTCTCTGACCCCCACTGATGTCACCAATGATGAGTCAACCATCTCGGCTGGTGGTTACTATGGTTCAGCCTTTCCACTATGGGATGGAACTAATCGATTATTAGTTAGTTGGAGCCTTTGTCGCCTCATTGAACTAGATGTAAACAATAACCCTAATGTCGTATCCTGTACCGATGAACGATTGGCCGCGACTAATCCTGTTGAAGCCGATCCTCTCTTTGGAATTTGGATGCTCAGCCTAGATGCACAAACTATTTTACCCATCGTCAATGGCGAAGAAGGGGTCATGTATGATGATGTGGTCGCACTGCAACCTCGTACTCCACCTTTATTTATTGCCGATGGAATTCCTGGTGTTGATTTAGAGCAAACCTTGGTGGATGAAAAACTTGGCGTCGTTCATATTCGCAGTGTCTATGATTTTGATGGCATTGATGTTTCACCCACTGGGATTACTAATCTAGCGGACCCGCTTCAAACGACATCAGCAGAGCGTCCGGCTCGTTTTGTCAGAATTGTCAAAGCCGTCTCTATTCCTGATAGAGATCTTGTAATGCTTGATGGTAGTGCCTTTGGTAGAAGCAGTGGGCAGTTGATGCGTGAAATATTAGGCTATGTACCCATTGAACCCGATGGCTCTGTAAAATTCAAAGTTCCTTCAAATGTCGCATTTGCAATTAGCATTGTTGATGAACGGGGACGACGCATTACTGGCCGTCATCAAAATTGGTTGCAGGTCACCGCTGGGCAAGAACTCGAATGCAAGGGTTGCCATACTGGAACCAGTGAGCTACCACACGGTAGATCTGATGCGGAAGCACCATCAATAAACTTAGGCGCCAACACCACTGGATTGCCCTTTCCCAATACTAATCCTGCGCTCTTTGCCGACTCTGGTGAAACCATGGCTGAAACCTATGCGCGCATCAATGGTGTGCGGTCACTATCGGTGGATGTCAACTTCACTGATGATTGGACCGACGAAACCCTAAGGGCTAAAGATTTGAGTTTTGACTATCAATATTCAGATTTACTCAGTGCCGCACCTACAAGCCTCGGTTGCATGACAACCTGGGTAGCCAATTGCCGAATCACCATTAACTATGTGGATGTCATCCAACCCATTTGGGAGTTGAGTCGAATTACCTTTGATGTGGATGGCGTGACCATTCTGTCTGATAACACCTGTACTGGGTGTCACAGCCCAACCGATATTGACGGACTTACTCAGATACCCGCTGCACAGCTTGATCTCAGCTCGACCCAGTCAACCAATAATCCAGACCATTTGACCTCTTATCAGGAACTCATGTTTGCCGATGTAGAGCAGGAAATCAGTAACACTATTTTGGTCGATCGACTGATTCCGCTCATTGATGCCAATGGAGATCCTGTCTTTGAGCTCGACATCGACGGCAATTTAATTCTCGATGTTAATGGTGATCCTATTCCGGTGTTTGTAACTGTGGGGATCAACGCAGCATTAAGTGTTTCAGGTGCAATTGCTAGTTCTAGATTATTTGACTTATTGGAGCCTAGTGGGTCACACTTTGGTAGGTTATCAGATTCAGAAAGAAAATTGATCGCAGAGTGGCTTGATATCGGTGCTCAGTACTATAATAACCCTTTTGATGTTCCACAAAACTAGCAAACAAAGGATCATTTTTGACGCTCATCAGACTTTTAAAAAGTAGCCTGCAAGCCGTTACCATTGTCGTCGCTTTTGCTAGCCTCGATAACGCTTTAAAGATGGACAGCCTGCAGGCTGCTGAAGAGTCTGCGCAAGTTAGGATTATTGATCCTTATATTGAATTACATACTGGACCAGGTAGAGGTTTTCCAATTTTTTTCGTCGCGGAAGAAGGCGAATGGATTGAGATCCTTAAGAGCAAAACCAGTTGGTACAAGGTCAGGTTAAAAAATGAAAAGTTGGGTTGGGTTAATAAAAGACAGCTCAAAAAAACACTGAATGTTGATAACGAAATAGTGGTACTTGATGATCCTGATTTCGATGAGTATCTAAACCGAGATTGGGAAATAGGTGTATTAAGCGGTGATTTTGAAGGCGCTTCGGTCATTTCACTTTACGGTGGTTATCACTTTACCCAAAACCTATCAACAGAGATTTCGGTTTCTCAAGCATTAGGAAATTTTTCAGAGATCAGGATGGCGACCGTCAATGTCATCAATGAACCCTTTCCTGATTTAAAGCCATTAACATGGGTACCCTATCTCGAAGATGTACATGCCTCTCCCTTTTTTGGAATTGGCGCAGGCGTTATGGAAACATTACCAAGGGCAACTCTGGTGCAAACAATTGATCGTCAAGATGATTTATTATTTGTCACTGCAGGTGCGAAATTTTATTTAACCCGCAGGTTCTTACTACGAATGGAGTATCGACGTTTTGTCGTATTAACGGACCGCAATCAAAATGAAGATGTGGAAGAATGGAAACTAGGATTCAGCATATTTTTTTAAAACTGAGAGCCGCTCTAGCAGTCTCTGGTCTCTCTTTATTGGTCATGTTGCCGCTGTCCGCTCAACAAGTGGATGCCGAGCCTCAGGACACCGATTCTCAGAAGTCCGAAACTGAACTTGTTGAAGATGAAGTTCAACAGTGGGACGAAGCCTCAGTTATTGTGGAACCAGAAATAAAGCGCAAGAAAATTGAGCTTTCTGAGATTGATGCAGAGGACATTGAAATCGGTATTTTTGTCGGTCAGATGAGCGTTGAAGACTTTGGAACAAACATCCTCACTGGAGCCTCGATTGCCTATCATGTCACAGAAGACATTTTTGTTGCCGCAAGTTTTGGAGCAACGGACACTGACCAAACAAGTTTTGAAGTCATTAGTGGCGCTCGTTTACTCACCGATGATGAACGAGCTCTCAAATATTATGACTTGAGTGTTGGTCTTAATGTGTTACCTGGAGAAGGGTTTATTGGTTCAAGCTATGCCTTTAACAGTACCTTCTATGGACTACTGGGCATTGGTAGTACGGAATTTGCGGGTGACCAACGATTTACAGTGACCGGTGGTGCTGGTTACAAAGTGATCATGCAAGACTGGTTAGCCATTCACATTGAAGTCAAGGATCATCTGTTCGATATTGATATTCTTGGTACAAATAAATCGACTCACAATATTATTTATGATGTGGGCTTTACGTTTTTCTTTTGAACAAATTATAGGGCGTGGTGATCAATCATGAAATTTCAGAATAACTCTACATCGACTTTCTTTCTATTGAAATTTTTCGTTTTCAGTTGCATTAGTGTTTCTACATTTTTAGCAAATGCCAGCTCAATGGAAGGCCCTGCATTTGATTTTACATTGAAAAGTCGCAGTGGTGAAAATGTTCGGCTAGCGGAATTGAGGGGGCAGGTGATACTGATTAATTTCTGGGCTTCATGGTGTGCACCTTGTCGCAAAGAACTACCCAAACTTGAAGATTTACATCAAAAATATAAAGATTTGGGTGTCACCATTTTGGGCATCAATATTGATGAAAATCCAGAACTGTCTAAAAAAATTCTCAAGGACGTTACGGTCACCTTCCCTGTACTTTTCGACACAGACAGTTCAGTCAGTGGCCAATATGAAATTGCTGCCATGCCCAGTACTTTTCTAGTGGATAAACATGGAAACTTTAGATTTAGACATAATGGCTACCTCGATGGTTACGAACATAAGTATGACAAGCAAATTAAAAAGCTACTTCGTGAATAATGGTCACTTATATGAATAATAAAATGATTAATGACAACCTAAGATCAATTCGAATGACGACCAAGGCTCTAGCTAAAATTGTCTTTTTACTATCCATCGTTGCTTTATCGGGCTGCTCTACGATAAAACCATGGGTCAAACCCTATGAACGTCAAAACTTAGCTGACCCAATTATGGCAGCAAACAGAGACCCTGTTTCAAGTGCTTATTTACACCACGTATATGAAGCTCGAGAAGGTTCAAGAGGTGCTGCTGGAAGTGGTGGTGGCGGCTGTGGGTGTAACTAGGTCATGAACCGTAATCAATGGACAGGCAATCGCAACTCTAGGACGGATTATCAATTCGTTTTTCTATTTCTCATTAGTTTAGTACAACTAAATAGTACTGTGAATGCAGGTGTGCTCCCTGAAGATAGAGCAGATGCCCTTTATCATTCCTATGAAGGTGGTGGCGTTACCGTTGATGGCCCTTCCATATTGGTTCGAAAACGTGTACTCGAAGATTTTTCTGTCTCAGCAAACTATTATGTCGATATGGTTTCCAGTGCTTCCATTGATGTGATAACCACAGCAAGTAAATACTCTGAGGAACGCACCCAAGTTTCTGTTGGTGTCGATTATCTAACGAACAACACAACTCTTTCTTTAAATTTTACCAATAGCAGTGAAAGTGACTACGAGTCAGATACCGCAACCTTCACCGTTAGCCAAGACTTTTTTTCAAATCTAACCACTCTCGCCATCGGATATAGTCATGGCTCAGATGTTGTAATGAAAAATGGTCAGGATGATTTTATTGAAGATGTCAGTCGACAGAATTTCCGAGTCGATCTCACTCAAATTATCAGTAAAAACTTTCTAATGACCTTAGCCGTTGAAGGGATCACAGACGATGGTTTTTTAAATAATCCATATCGCTCGGTTCGATTTTTAGATCCATCAGTGGCCCTTGGCTTCAGTTATCAACCCGAAGTTTATCCTGAGACAAAAACCAGTACCGCTGCAGCCTTAGCAGGCCGTTATTTTTTACCTTATCGAGCAGCATTGCACGCAGAATATAGGACCTATACCGATACCTGGGGTGTTGCTGGTCAAAGTTTTGAACTGGGTTATATTCACCCCTTTGATGAGCATTTAACGCTAGAAATTACTGCCCGCACCTATAGTCAGGATCAGGCCGATTTTTATAATGATTTATTTCCCTTTCAAAATGCTCAAAACTTTCTTGCCAGAGACAAGGAATTAAGTACCTTTGATTCTAATTCTGTTGGCTTTGGGATCAGTTACGAGTTTAAACTAGACTCCACAGTGATCGATAGGCTTAGTCTCAATCTATTTTATAATTACTTTAAGTTCAGTTATGAAGATTTTAGAGACTTAAGAATTGTTACAACAGCCGGTGATGAGCCCTTCTATGAGCTTGATGCAACAGTGATCAGAGCTTTTGTGACAATAAGGTACTAACACCTATTAATCACTACTAATGAATCAAGGATGTAAATAGCTTATTCATCACCTGAGGGACGTGCATACTGATCATTGAGTGTCGCAATAGACTGATCAACATTTTTAATGATTGCTTCAATTCTTTTGCGACTAAAACGATTCCAGCCCACAACATCAGGTCTAAAGATACTGTGTATAAATTGAGAGTTTTTCTTCAACGCTTTCTTTAATGACTCTTTAGCCTCACCTTCAGGTTCATATTCAAGATCATTTAAAACCGATTTCATCGATGATCGTCTCATCCATGAATGGGTTAACAGTAACAATAAAAAAGCGACTGTCGCACTGGCTATGGAACTCCAAATATTTTCATTGGAATTTTGAATCCAAAACTGCAGCCACTGAGCTTTCTCTCCCGTCTTTTCAAACATTCCAGCAAACATTAAAGTAATAAACCCAGCTCCGCTGAGTAAGCCAAAGGCAACGGTATCTCGCCATAAAACGCCTCGTTCCCAAACACGTATAAGTTTACTGAGCTTGGGAATTGTATATTGTTCTATCTCGCGAGCGCGGTCGTGTAGATTACCAAGAATACGATACTGTCGGTCAATATAAATTTGTTGGATACGCTCTATAAGCTCTGGTGATTGAGCTTCTGATTGATTAGCAACGATGACAAATTTGTTCACCTGTTTTTGGGAGTCATCAGAAGCAATCATCTGCTCTAAAGCTTCCCGATGCGGTAAATTTTCTTGCTGTTTGTCATCCACAAAGACAATTACCAAGTCTGAGATGTTAATGATATGTTCGGTGATTTGTGTTTCACAGACCGATGTAGAATCAAAGCTAGGCGCGTTGATAAACAAATAACCTTGAATGAGTGGGCTTGGACAGGTCAATAGCTGTAAACAGCTATTGACACTGGAACGATCCGTAGCGGATGTTTTCTCAATCTCGTTAGCCATTTGATAAAATGGGAGTCGTGCATCAGCATCTAAAGCAATACCTGGAAGTATTCTAGATTGCTCTCCGTTGGCGTAGCAAATAACTGTAAATTTTTCTGTATCATTGTTGTCTGAATTGTTGTCTGAATGAGTCACTGAAGAACCAAGGTAACTCTCCAGAAAGTTGTTTTTAGTTTCCGTGTCAGTCCCCACAATTGAAATCAATGGCCACCAGGGAATTTGTGTTACATAGGATTCGTTCTTATCTAATAAACCAAGACGATAAGCCTCTCTGTCCAGTTGCTTAAAACCTTTAACAGCATCAACTAATAATGGGCTTTCATTTCGTAAATGCCTTTCTAAGTTTTTCAAATGCTGTTTAACAATTTTTTGTGTACCAATCATATGGACTTGCCTAACCTTTATTAGCTAACGAACAACACTACCATGGTATAAAACTATTCATAAAATTCATAGGTCTAGTCACACTGTTGTTCATGATAGACATATCATAGCGTATTTGCCCCATAGAATTATTCATACTGCGTATATGGTAAACCATTTCATACATGTAGGTTGATTGAGTATTCATGGTTTTTGTTATGCTGCTCATATCGGTCGTTAATTGACCCACATTGTTGGAAATAGTGTTCATATTATCAGCAACACGTCCAACATCGTTGGTCAGTGTATAGATGAGGAAAAAACCATAGGCCGCCAACAAGATAAATGCGAACATTGCCATATAGATGATAGACTCAACACGTTTCGAACCTGTAGAGAAGGTGTTTGATAATGATTCAAGGCTGACGGCTAACCGGTCAGCTAATTGAGTGACACCTTCCTCTCTTCTGTCAGTTCCTGTATAAGTTTCGGTCTTGATGACAGATTTAGCTTTGCGCCGCCCCGCCTTTGTGCCAGATCTTGCAGTTGATTCTGCTGGCTTAGCTTCTGCTTTTGATTTGTTCATAATTTCCTCTAGTTTAATACTCATTTTTAGCTGGCTACACAGTTTATAAACTAAGCTGTATAGCGAAATTTTTCAATTGACTAATGACTCTCTATTTGTCTCAGTAATTTATCTGCCGTGTTCTTATCTAAACCATGGATCACCCGATACAGATGATAGAGTTGCTCTCTTCTTCCTAGCTTAATCAGTTGCTGTGCAGCACTATAAAATGACTCACTCGCCTGCTGCCACTGACCCTTACTGAAGTAAATATTCCCCAGCTCTCCGTGTACATTTGGATCTTCAGGGTATAACTCAGTCAATTCTAAATAAAGTTGTATTGATAACTCGCCCTTTCCTATCTGATGAGCAAGCCGTGCTTGATTTAATAGGTCAAAGTGAGAAACTGAAACAAGTTCAACATTTGATTGTGCTGCTATTATTGATTCCATAGCGTCCGTTGAATCGTTATCTTCAATTGAGATGGCATCATCAATCATTGCAGTTATATCAGTTTCAACTATTTCTTGTTCTGAATTATTTGATAGAACCGCTTCTGTATTCTCCAATTTGATTGCAGAGCTTTGTTCCTCATTTATAGCGCTATCTTGATCCTGTTCAGGGCTTTCTGTGAGTTCAATTATCTCGTTATTACTCTCAGCAGTTTTATTCTCCGTGTGACTGTTCTCTATGGCACCAGTAGTGTCACTCTCTTCAGTACTTCCTTCAACCGAACTTTCCGAAGATTCTATCTCTGTTGCCGTTTCTGAATCATCCGTCATTTCCACAACTTCCGTCAAAACAATAGACTTATCTATTTCAGACTTATCTAATTTAGAATTAGCAACATCAGAAATTTCGATATCTTCTATAACTTCATCTTCAGTCTTTATTACTGTCCTAGATTTAGGTGTAACACCAACCCACTCTAGGATTGGATTAACCTGACCATCGATCTGAATATTGATCTGTTCAGTGAACAATTTTGACCGATAATAATAAGCAAATCCTAATAAAATAATTAATAGAATTGCTAAGACGTGGCTTAGTAGATGGCGAATGACTTTCATGTTCAAACCTCAATAAAATTTGTTTACGATTTTGCTTTGATTTTAGGGAAAATAGCTTTAGCAAATGTCGAAAACTCTTCCACTGCCTTGCCTGATCTTGATAGTTCAAATATACCTAACCCTTCACTCAATGAATGACGGTAAATTGTTCTCTGGCATAATCTGTGAGGAATAAGTGTAATGTTAGGTAATTGTCCCAACAGTTCCTCTGTTTCATCGGACTCGGTGACTGCATAATGTGTATCTGCACGATTCACAAAGGTATAAAGCTTTGGTCCCTTTTTCTTGCCTCTAACAGTATCAACTATTTGCAAAAACCGTTGAGTCGCCCAGACATCAGGCTGACTAGGAGGCACAGGAATAATGACTTGATTGGCAACACTAATCGCTTTTTTCATCGCTTCCATATTGGATGCACCCACATCGACGAGAACCTGTCCTGAATGACTCTGTAGGTGTTTAATTAAATTTCTCTTATTCTGATATGCAGTAATTGCTGGCTCGTATTCTTCCTCAGCTCTAATCTCAGCAAGATCGGATAGAGTGCCTTGAGGATCAAGATCATAAACCACGACGTCCTGTCCCATATTCAATAGCCAGAGCCCTAGATTAAAGGTTACTGTACTTTTGCCAGAGCCACCTTTTAAGTTGGCTATTACTGTAATATTTGGTTTTTTTGTGCTCATCTGTAAAGTCTACTGTCCTGGTTGAGATTGATCATTAAAAGTACCTAAATACTGTTGTAGATCATTAACCTTATTAAAGTCTTTGGGTATTTTAAAAAGACTTGCGGGTTGCTTTTCTATTTTAATCATACGTAATTCACGAACATAACCACCTTCGATTTCTTCCCGAGTGGTTATCTTTAATTCTGGGTCATACCATTGTAGTGAAGTGCGTATTGGACCTTCAGCTCCTGATACTTGCCAAAGCCATTTTTCACTTTGGCGACCATTAATTGTTTCATTTCCCTGAGGTATTAATTCAGAAATAGTGCCATTGGGTAGAAATTCTCTAACGATCATTCGTCGTTCAACATCTATCCAGTGTAAGGAACGAAATTTTTGGTCATCAGCCAAAACGGTGAATTCCCATTTTTCAGCTGACCGACCGAATATTGTTTCTAGCCCAAGTAATAAGCAACTAGTATTTTCTAAACCATCACAAGGTTTCGTTGTTTCTGTTACTTCAACGGCTGGTGGGTCTGGGTGATTGGTTTTCACTTCCATGTAAACTTTATGTTCAGGAACTAGGAAAAGTCTAACATTGTCTTTGGTTCTAACGATTTCAATGACATCAACATTATTTAATATTGAGTCTGTACGAACACTATCTTTACCAATATACATCTGTGATCGATAATCTGGTTTTTCGGGTGCTTTTTGAATAGCAGTTGCAGAAAACTCTAAAGCAGCGTCTGCTGCTACCTGAGTTCCAGATGCTGGCTCATTAACTACAAAATTGAGTGATATGAATAAGCATATCGATATATAACGCATTTAATTATCCTGTTTTCTCAATTCTGTATAAAGGTTTATGGGAGTTGGTTGCACACTTCCCTGTGTTAGCAACCAATTATCTTCTTCTACTTGGTGGTATCTACCGGTGGAGCTGGAGGAGGACCATAGGGACCATAGTTCGGATTAAACTGGCCATTATAACCGTTTCCATTTCCGTAACCATTGCCATTTCCGTAACCATTGCCATAGCCGTTTCCGTTTCCGTAACCATTGCCATAGCCGTTACCATTTCCGTAACCATTGCCATAGCCATTACCGTTTCCGTAACCATTGCCATAGGCATTACCGTTACCATTGCCACGACCTGAGCTGCGCATGCTGAAATCCATGTCACCTACCATGTCTCCAAACATATCGCCAAAGCCATTGCCGTTGCCCCAGCCACTGCCATTGCCATTGCCATTGCCCCAGCCACTTCCATTGCCCCAGCCATTTCCATTACCGTTGCCCCAGCCATTGCCGTTGCCCCAGCCATTTCCATTACCGTTGCTCCAGCCATTGCCATTGCCATTGCCGTTGTTCCAACCATTGTTACCCCAAGGCATCATATTCCAAGGACCATTGTTCCCAGAATTATTCCATGGACCATTGTTCCAAGAATTATTATTCCAAGGACCATTGTTCCCAGAATTATTCCATGGACCATTGTTCCAAGAATTATTATTCCAAGGACCATTGTTCCAAGGTCCATTGTTCATTGGACCCCAGCCTGCAAATGTTGATTGCACAGGTAAAATAGTAACAGTTGCTAAAGCAGCAATGATGAACAGTTTTTTTAACTTAATCATCTTAAATCTCCTTGCTTACTGACTTATCATTCGGCATAAACCGCATGCCACGTCCACTCTAAAATTAAAAAACGATATAACGATTGTAGAGTGAAACAATCGTTATGACGTACAAACTAGTTAATAACTATATCTAGACATTAACTTTTCTTGTTCGCTTTGCCCGGTTTAAATCAAACGTTTTACCAGGGTGTAAACATTGGATTCCACATACCCATAAACCCAGGAACTGCAAAGGGAAATCCGCCCATGGGTAAAGATCCTAATGGTGAAAAAGGTGTTCCGATCATTGGGTATGCGCCAAATGGAGCACCATACATGCCGGGCATTGAGTTGCTGACAGGATATGGTGAAAAATTTGGTTGATAACCTGGGTAACCCAGCATTGGATGCTGCACCTGTTGACTAATATTTTGCAACTGAGTCGCTCTATACGGATTTCCGTATGCATAGGCAGCTCCGCTATTAAAAGAACCTCTCATAGGCTGTGCTTGCCGAGGAGCCGCTAATGTATAAAATAGATCGTGCTCTGATACTTCTTTTGGCAAGTCAGGAGCGTCCACTGGATCGCGTTCTCGAGAAGGATATTTACCTGATTTTTGATGGATTGCAGAACTCCACCTATTTGGCCAATGATCAGTTGAATAACTCACTTTAGATTCTGAAGCACCGGCAAGCACTGTACTCGTCGATGAGATTGATACCATCAACAAGAGTGCAGTCGTTAATTGCAGGTAAAGAAATCTCATTTTGTTGTCATTCATGATTAGACCCTTATACAATTTTTTTACCAACGACGCTGTCGGTTAAACCAGGGAGGAGGATATGCACCTTGGTTCGGATTATTAAAACCAAATCCTAAAGCTTTTGGTTGTATATTCCGTGGCTGAGGTTGATTCGACTGCATCCTGTTAAAATAGTCTTGACGTCTTCTTTCGTTGATCGCCATCTGCTCTTGCCAACGCTTTTTCGCGGCCTGCTGACGTTGTTGCATTTGTTGCATGAACTGAGCATGATCAGGCTGGTTCATATTGGGGCCATTCATTCCCTGTTGATTCATATTTGGGCCGTTGAATTGAGGTGGAGCCCACTGTTGATTGTGCCTCTTCGACATTTGCTCCTGCCAGCGTCTTTGCGCATCCTGTTGGCGTTGCATCATCTGTTGTTGCTGCTGTTGCATATGTTGACGATAGCTCTCTTGATTAGCTTGAGATGGTCCACCTTGTGGCATTTGTTCTTGCCAATATTTCTGAGCTTGCTGTCGGCGTTTTTCCATTTCTAACTGATATTCATTTTGAGAATTTGGACCGTTACGATTTTGTTGTGGCTGCTGAGTTTGCTGAGCATTTTGACGTTGTGCCATCTGTTCTTGCCAGTATTTCTGTGCTGCCTGTTGACGTTTTTCCATATCAGTTTGAAATGACTGTCGCGCCTTCTCAGACTGTTGTTGGCGCTGCTTCAAAGCAGCCTGCTGTTTCTGCTGCCACTGATGTCTGGCAGATTTACGGCTTTCTTGCTCTTTCTGCCAACGCTCTTGCCACTTTTTCTGAGCAGCGACTTGTTGTTGGCGCATTGATTCTTGATAATCACGCCATTGTTTTTGCATCACTTGACGTTCAGCATTCTGAGGTACGTTAACATTCGAGCCATAGGACTGCTCTGAATCTGCTACGGTACTGTAAGGACCTGCAGGTGGTGTAGCAATATTAGCCTGAGCGAATAAATATCCACCAGTCCAGCCTATTACTAGCAATGCAACACTGCCCAATACTTTGAAAGAAAATAACCTATTCATAACTCTTGTCCTCAGTTGACGTTTGTATGATTAATCTTACTCTGTTTTTTACTTCAGTCGTTAAATCTTCTTCAGGCTAATGCCTCTTCTTTTCTTACCTTTAGTTTTCTTGCTTTTGGGCTCATCTTTTTGAGTCTGCTGAGCCTTAGATTTTTTTATTACTGTTTTAGTCGTTTTACGCTTCCGTTTTGGAGCACTACTTGTTGATTTAACAGGAGCCTTTGAAACCTTTTTACTCGAAGCTTTCTTCGCAGTAACTTTTTTAGTAGGAGAAGCTTTAGCTTCTTTCTTAGTGATAGTCTTATTAACAACTACACTAGTCTCATCTTTGCTTTCGTTGTTTACTTCTTCTGCAGGAACTGTCTTCTCTGATTTTTTCTTTGAAGAAAGTATTTTTGAAGCGTTATCACCACCTTTTTGAAAAGCCGTGAAATAGCTTTTGAAGAAGTGAAACATGAAGGTTCCAGCAAATTGCATAACCTGGATAATTACTTTCCATAGAGGGAGCTTATCTTTCTTTGGTTCTGGATCATTATCGTCATCATCTGATGGATTTCCGGCATTAACTCCACACAACTCGTAAAAGGTTGCACGATAAGAAATACATCCCAATGGGATAGCTACCAATGTCAGTATCGTAGAAACCAATGTGCCAAAGAATAGACTGGTTGCCATACCAATAAAGATTGGATCAGAAAATAGCATTGCCGCACCAACCATCAATGTCCCTGCTGTAATTAAGATGGGGCGCATTCTGATCTGACCAGCGGTTATTACCGCATCTTGAATATCCTTACCCGATTCAACTTCATGCATGACAAACTCCACCAAGAGTATGGAGTTTCTGACAATGATCCCCGCGAGGGCGATAAACCCTATCATTGAAGTTGCAGTGAAGTCAGCACCGATGATCAGATGACCTGGTATAATACCAATTAAAGTCAAAGGAATCGGTGCCATGATGAGTCCGGCTAAACTGAAGTTTTTAAATTCCCAAACAATCAACCCATAAATGAGCAACAATGCCGCCATAAAGGCACCGCCCATATCTCTGAATGTTTCAAAGGTGACTGTCCACTCACCGGTCCATTCAAATCCGGATTTCACATCATCTTCAGGAGCACCGTAGCGACCAATGGTGCCGCCTAACGTTAATGCCGTCATGGTTACACCGTCTGGTGTTACATAATCCTTGAGTGTATTTTCAACACTGTGCATGCCATAAATAGGAGCGCCCAACATACCTTCCATTTCAGCGGTCACGTATTCAACCGGTCGTAAATCCTTGTGAAAAATAATGGGATCTTCAATCACCTGTTCAAAACGACCTAACTCGCCAAGGGGTATAGTCGAGCCATTCTTAGACATGACAGGAATGGTGTACAGACGTTTTATTTGTGAACGTACCGCCATGGGTACTTGCATTACAATGTAGGTAGGTTCTCGTACTACACCCTGTTTAATATCGCCCAAGACGTAGCCACCCACAGCCATATTCATCTGTTGGTTAATGGTATCAACCGATACTCCATAACGCGTAGATTTTTCAATATCGACTACAAATCGCCAGTACTTGTTTTCAGTGGCCATGTAATTATCCACATCGACCATATCTTTAGTACTTTCAAAAATTTGAGTCATGTCCCGAGCAACCTGGCGACGAGTATTTGCATCGGGTCCATAGATTTCAGCAACAATGGTCGATAACACAGGGGGCCCAGGAGGCATTTCAACAACTTGAGTTTTAACGCCCGTGGCAACAATCTCAGGATGCTTTAACATAAAATCTTTTATTCTATGGCGAGCGTCTACAGCAATGTCATGACTACCCCTGTCCCTTTCCGTTTTATCAGTCAGCATCACTTGAATATCGGCATCCCACGGGTTCTGTCTTAAATAGTAATGACGGACCATGCCGTTAAAATTAAAGGGAGATGCGGTACCTGAATAACTTTGTAATATTGTCACCTCAGGAATGACACGTAATACATTCACCAGTTGATGCGTTACATTAGCGGTAACCGGCAAAGCAGTTCCTTCAGGCATGTTGATAACAACATTGAATTCAGGCTTGTTATCAAATGGCAACATTTTTACCGCAACCCACTGAAAGTAAAACATGCTACAGGCAAAGAATGTGAGGCCGACAAGACCGGCCATAAAACCGTTTCTAAGCACAGCACTATGGCAGAGTTTATTCATCGCAGGACGATAAAAGTTACCAATCACTTCCTCGAACCACTTTTCACGTTTTTCAGCTTTTTCAAGTGCTTCTAACTCTGGTCTCACCCGCATAGCAAACCAGGGCGCAAAAACAAATGCAGCAATTAGTGAGAAGAACATTGCAGCCGAACCAAGCACAGGGATGGGACGCATGTACGGCCCCATCAATCCACTGACCACACCCATGGGTAAGAGTGCAGAGATAATTGTTAGGGTAGCAAGTATGGTTGGATTTCCAACCTCTCGAACGGCATCAATTGCCACTTCTACAGTAGTCTTTCCAGCCTGTAACCAACGTCTGAATATATTTTCAACAACCACAGTAGCATCGTCTACTAAAATACCAATTGAAAATACCAGTGCGAATAAACTCACTCGGTCAATGGTGTAGTCGAGGATCAAAGCGGCCCAAATTGTTACCAAAATAACAATCGGGATAATCACCATAATGACCGATGCAGCACGTAATCCCATAAAGATTAGACAAAGAAAACTCACCGCCAATGCTGCTTCAAACAATGACATCAATAATTCATTGACCTTATCATTTGCTGTCTTTCCGTAGTTACGTGTTATTTCAACATGGACATTATCGGGAATAATGTAACCTTTCAGCGACTCTAATTTGTTGATGATTGAATCAGCAATTTCAACACCATTAGTATCAATCTTCTTTGCAATAGCAATGGTAACAGCCGCTTCGCCATTTGCCGCATTGGGATTTTCACTGGACGCTCCAGTGTAGAAACTGACAATATTCTTAGTTTCTTCCGCCGCTTTAAACACTTCGGCAACATCTCTTACATAAACCGGAGCGCCACCATGAACACCAATAACCAGCTGAGCAATTTCTTCAGCTGAGGTTAAAAAGGCGCCACTGTATACCTTAAACGATCGGTTGTTACCTTCAATATAGCCAATATCTTGTTCCGAATTCGCTGAACGAATGGTCTCGGCAACCTGAGCAAGAGAAATATCAAACCCGCTTAATCTTTCAGGTGAAACTTCAATTCTAATTTGATCGGATCTACCACCAACGATGGAGCTCTTACCTGTATTTGGTAGCGCCTTAAGATGCTGCAGTACATCTAAAGCTAGCGTCCGTAATGTACCGTCATCAACCCCACCATCTTCAGGATTAGACCAAAAGGTAACCGATAAAATTGGGACATCATCAATTCCCACAGGCTTAATTAGCGGCAAAGAGACGCCTGGAGGAATAATATCGACATTAGATTGCATCTTATCGTGAACTTTCACAATTGACGAACCGAGTTCCTCACCTACCTTAAATTGAACAGTGACCACCGCTGAACCACGCTGAGTAGCAGAGTACACATGGCGTATTCCCGGGATCTCACTGAGTAAACGCTCAAGTGGTTCGGTGAGTAGGCTAGTGACCTGCTCTACATTTGCTCCAGGATATTGTACAAAAATGTCGACCATGGGAACCGAAATTTTTGGGTCTTCTTGGCGCGGAGTCATCATCAAACCCATGACGCCGAGAGCCAAAAATGCAAACATTAATAAAGGGGTTACGGGAGAATTAATAAATTGTTTGGCGATACCGCCAGCGATACCTAAGCTAACCTGATGATCAATTTCGTTATTATTGTTATCTGTCATCATTAATCTCTTATTAAATCGTCTATTGTCTGAGTTAGATTAATTAGAATTAGAACCGACTTCACGATTCCAACCTGAGATTATTCCGGGTGACGGATTTATCAGGACCTGCTCTCCAGGATTTAAACCTGCAAGAATGGTAATGGTTCCTTCGGCATAACTTGCCCCCAATCGAACAAGCCGTAACTCACGGCGGTTATTTTTAATCACATAAACAATGGGCAAACTGCCTCGTTTAATTACGGCACTTGAGGGGACCTCAATGAGCACCTCGTCATCTTCACCCGTATCAGGAAGCATGACTTCCGCATAGGTTCCGGGCCAAGCAGTGATTCCTACTGGTAGATCAAATTTAACAGTGATGGTGTGACGTTTTGCATTTCCTATGGGGTAAATCTGCGCTAAGCGAACATCGACATATTGATTGTTAAAATCTAGCATCGCCGGAATTACCATGCCTTCATGAACGACTGAAATGAGTCTTGAGGGAACATCGACAGAAAGTTGAAGATTTCCAAGATCAGCGAATTTTAATAAGGGCTGACCCACTTGGACGGTATCTCCCGCTTCGACTAATTTTTCAACAATGACCCCATTAAATGTTGAGATGGTCCGAGTGTCCCTAATTCTAGCATCAACCTCACGTAATTTGGCGAGTGCAGCATTGTGCTGACCTTGGGCTTGACCCATTTGAGTGCCGGATGAGTAAAGATCTGAATATCGATCTAACCAAGGATTGCCCATACCCATGGAACTAGCAATATTTTTGGTGAAGATTTGATCAAACATCGAAGGCATGCCCATGCCAGGCATTTTGTTGATGCTTTTTGATTGGGGTGACCACATTTCACGGCCGTACTGCATTTGAGAATTACGAAGACTTAAATACGAATTACTCAATTCTGCCAATACTTGAGCTCTTTTAGCAGACAACTCGTCAGTATCAAGAGCTACTAATACATGGTTCTGCTCAAACTGATCACCTTCTCGGCCTGCGATAAACTCGACTCGTCCAGAGGTTTCTGCAGCAAATACTACTTCACGATAAGGAACAACACTGGCACTGAGGATATTAGAAATGCCTGTGCGTCTCTGACCCACGGTCACCGTTTGCCCCTGGTATCCACCATTATTTCCGTTGTTTGAATTATTATAAGAATTGTCGTAAGAAGTGCTTGATGATGCTTGAACTCCAGCCGTCATCGAAATTGATAACCCGAGTAAGAATAAACCCTGTGCTTTAATATTCATACTTGCCCCATGTCGGTAGGATAAAATCCATTTAATACATAGATTTAATGAGTAATTTGATCCAACTATTTTTATTCACAACCATTGTTATACCCGTCATTGAAGCATATAACAATCAGATCTTATAAAAGAGATGTCAATTCGAAACCATCATCTAAATATTTTGCTAATTAATTAAGTTTTAGACGTTGCAACCGTAAAATAAACAACGCTAGCCATATGCAAAGACAGATAACTTAACCAGTTGATTTAACAACACTTTGTAAATTAACATGTTGCAATGCGTTGCACTTTAAATACTGGTTGCTGACGCCCTATTTAATTGATTTTTAAAGACTTTGTTTGCAATATAGTTGCAAGTGCTGGCGTTGCATCAACATGAATATTGTGCAACACTAATTCACGGCAAACTACCCACTTTTGGTAACCAATAATAAATTTTTGGGAAAAATATTTGAAATGAAAAATAGTAAAGATGATTTAAACGATATTGATTCATTATTTCCAATGTTAGATGCCGTTATAAGTGTCATTGACGAAGGCGTTATCATCAGTGATAAAAAAGGTAATGTACTGTTTAATAATCCGTCAGTGATTAAATTGCTCGATCTTAAGCCAGGTAAGAAACTAACAAAATTACAACAGATTGGTGATCTAAATTTGCAACGAGAATTACTCAAACAATCGACCGACTGTCATGGTTATGATGAAACCTGTATGCCTTTGGGTGAATTCATCACATTTGATACTAAAATACTGCAGAATGACGGAATTCGATACATTGAATTTCACTCGGGCATTGTGAAATGCCAAATTAATGATAAGGATGTGCGCCTCATCCTCATTAGAGACAAGACCGAACAACGTATTTTAGAAGCAGCCTATAAAACAAAGTACACGGATATCATCAGTAACGATCCAAAGATGCTAGAGGTCGTTGAGAAGGTACATACTGTTGCAGCAAGCCATGCATCGGTGCTTGTGCAGGGAGAATCGGGAACCGGCAAAACACTTATCGCGAGCATGGTACATCAACTCAGTAGTCGTAGCTCTCAACCGTTTATAGAGGTTAATTGTGCAGCGATTCCTGAAGCCCTATTTGAATCTGAGCTATTTGGACATACAAAGGGTGCTGTATCTGGAGCTTCATCTGAGCAACAGGGACGAATTCAAGCCGCAAATAATGGCACATTGTTTCTTGATGAGGTGAGTGAGATACCCCTTCAACTTCAGACTAAGTTACTGCGCGCCATTCAAGAGCAAGAATATGTGATGGTAGGTTCAGATAAAACAATGAAGGTAAATGTTCGGATCATTTCAGCCTCTAATCAAAATATTCGTAAACTGGTTGATCAGGGCAAGTTTAGAGCTGATCTTTATTATCGGTTAGCCGTGATTCCACTAATTATACCGCCACTCCGACATCGTCCAGGAGATATTCCTTTATTAACCAAACATTTTTGTGAACGACTAGTTGCCCGTGGTTACCCAACGGATGTGGAAGTTGACCCCCTGGCATTTAAGATGATGATGGACTATCCATGGCCGGGCAATGTCAGAGAGTTAGAAAATGCGGTTGAACATGGAGTCCTATGTGCTGTAGATAAAACAATATTGGCTGAGAGTTTACCCCATGACATCACTCAAAAGATGTCTTCTACTATCACCAAAGATCGTACAAAAAGTACCCGACTTATTCAGAGTCATGAAATTAATTCTGCTTTGGCACTCGCAAAAGGCTCTAAGTCAGAAGCAGCAAAAATAATTGGTATTGATAGGACAACTCTTTGGCGACGGATGCAGAAACTGGGGATAGATTAAATGAGAGACGAATTAGTTAAGGGAATTTAAATAATATGGGTATAAATCAACAAAGATACATGGGTCTCGATATGATCAGAGGAGTGGTCATTCTTGCGATCCTCTTCATCAATATCAATTACATCTCCACACCGACAGTATTGCGGTATAACCCCCTCGCCTTTGGTGAGTTTACTTGGTTTGACCAATGGGTCTGGGCATTTGAATATAGCTTTATAAAGCAACGATTTATGCCCATTTTATCTTTGTTGTTTGGTGCTGGCATTTACCTATTTAGCCTAAAATATAAACGTAAAGGAATGAGCGCTACGATTCCTTATTTAAAAAGGAGTTTAGCCTTAGCCATCATCGGGTTAATTCATGCCTATACCATCTGGGATGGCGATATCTTATTTTCATATGCAATTTGTGGAGTCATTGCTTATTCTGTTCGTAACCTTTCTAATCGGTGGTTGGTAGGCATAGGTTCTGTTCTAGTCATTGCGCCTCTGCTCCCTGAAATCCTCCATTTGATACCTAATATCAATCAGCCCATAGAAACACCAGAATTTTGGCGGCCGACTGATTCAACCATTGTCACACTCCTCAGTGCTTATGATGGAAGTTGGTTGAGCTTATCCCCCAGCAGAATAGAAACGGCCATGGGTAGGCAAAGTATTGATCTCATCTATTTTACAGTGTGGCGAGTTACTGGGCTGATGATGATCGGTATTGCTCTCATGCGAAACGGTTTTTTAAAGGGCGAAGGGAAATATAAAAATGGTTTAATCATTAGCCTAGCCATTGGTCTTCCAACCAGTTTAGTGGGTACCTACCTTTATATTGTGGGCGGGTATGATTACGGATTCTTCAGCACCTATTTAACCCTGTGTTTCTATATTGGAACACTCTG
>JAUUZN010000206.1 GCA_030589945.1 Gammaproteobacteria bacterium
CAAGTCGTGTGGTTGAACAATTGCATTGGGGCGGCGGCACCCCTACGTTTATCAGCCATGATCAAATGCGAGAGCTAATGACGGTTACTCGCCAAAACTTTAATTTGGCAGATGATGCTGTAGGGGAATATTCAATTGAAGTTGACCCCCGAGAAGCTGATCCAGAAACGATCGCAGTATTGCGAGAGATTGGGTTTAATCGCATAAGTCTCGGTGTGCAGGATTTTAATCCTACGGTTCAAAAAGCCGTTAACCGTATTCAAAGCGAAGCAGAAACATTTGCTGTTATCGATGCTGCACGAGCTAATGGTTTTCGTTCAATTAGTCTCGATTTGATTTATGGCTTGCCTCACCAAACACCTGAAAGCTTTGCTGAAACGCTAGATAAAATTATTGCTGTCAGCCCCGAACGATTATCAGTGTTTAACTATGCCCACATGCCTGAACGCTTTAAGGTTCAGCGACAAATGAATAGTGAGGACTTACCTTTGCCTGCAGTAAAGCTGGAGATTTTACAGCAATCAATTGAGCAACTCACCGCAGCTGGTTATGTCTATATTGGCATGGATCACTTCGCCAAACCTGATGATGAGCTAGCAATAGCCCAACGTGAAAATAAGCTTTATCGAAATTTTCAGGGATATTCCACCCATGCCGAATGTGATCTTATTGGCCTTGGAGTCACATCAATAGGTAGTGTTGGTGATTCCTACTCTCAAAATCAACGCACACTCGAAGATTATGCTCAAAGCCTCGGCAATAATGAATTACCTGTCTTTCGAGGTATTACTTTAAATGAAGATGACAAGGTTCGACGAACAGTAATAACGAGACTAATTTGTCATTTCTCGTTAGATATTCCAAAAATTGAAGCAGAACTTAAAATCAATTTTGCAGACTATTTTGCCGATGTCTTGCCTAAATTAGAGCAGTTTTCTCAAGATGGCCTACTAACGTATAACAAACAGAAAATTGAAGTCTTACCGGCAGGACATTTGCTAATTCGAAATATCTGCATGGCCTTCGATCTGTATATTCAGCAAAAAACACAGCAAAGATTTTCTAAAGTAATTTAAACAAAGGCTTCTAAACCAACATAAGATTAGTGTATGATCTCGTCCTTGATGCCTGGGTGGTGAAATTGGTAGACACAAGGGACTTAAAATCCCTCGGCTTCACGGCCGTGCCGGTTCGATTCCGGCCCTAGGTACCAACAAATATTGAAGTCCTGACACTGAATGGTGTCGGGGTTTTTAATATTCACATCAGAGCATCAAAGATAAGAAATATTTAGGCTGCGTGGCAGAGTGGTTATGCAGCGGACTGCAACTCCGTAAACGCCGGTTCGATTCCGACCGCAGCCTCCATTTCTTTAGTTTAATCTACATCATTCGGTTGATGGTAAACATAAGTGATTGATTATTAATCACAATCTTATGGGTTTAGCGATTTTCAAGGCGGTTATAATCAAATAGCCCCGCTTCAATAGGATTGTTCTGCTTAGAAATTTCATGAGCCTGATCACTTAAAGCCCAAAATTGTCCGGAAGTACGTCGTACCCCATAAAGATCTAGTAATTTGTGATAGTCATCTTCTGATGATAGTGTTTCGACTCGGCTTGTCAAATCATCTAATTCAGTGGATTTAACATCCCAGAATACATTTGGATAGCTACCAATAAAGCCGGGGACAAGTGTTAGATCATCCTCATTTGGTAAGCGATTTTCATCGTCATTGAATAATGAGGTCACATTGGCATATCCCTTATTATGAATCAATGTGTAGAAATGCTCCTTGCCATCCAAAGCGAGAAATCTGATAAATACGACTTCTGGTAAAAAAGCTGTTTTACTGCCTGTCACATTTCCCAAACGATTTAGTGCTATTTTCTCTTGATCAGTTAAATCTTGTGCTGCAATATCATATTGTTCGCTAAGAACTGGGGTTAAATATTGCTGTACCTGTTGGAAAAATTCTTGTTTATAATTTGTTGTTTTGTATTCTACGGAGCTTGGAAAGAACGCATGCTCAGGCATTGCGGCTACATATTTCTTGATATCTTCATCAGCACCTCGATACCAATAACTCAATACCTCGAACCTATTTTCTGGCGGAAGAAATGATACAAAATTGAATTCACCTTCAATCCTCAAAAAATCCATATAGAGACGAGTCATAAGCTGATGACCTACATTACCAAAAGGATCAAAACCTGCAACTAACAGATAATGGATTCGCTCAAATAATGGATAACTGATTACCCATGCTGTTTTAGGTGGTTTTCCGACCAGTCCTTGTACAACAGAGGCATTATCAGAATGACGAAATATAGTAAGTGCTGCATTTGTATTGCTATTATCACCATCCCATATGCTATCCAATGAAAGTCTATACTGTACTAATAGATCATCAATTTCTTCAGATTTAGCATCAAAATAATTGTTTTGTAGTTCTGAATATTTCAGCCATGTGAGAATAGAAGCTGAACTTTCCTGTTCACTAGGTAGCCTCAAATTACCACTTTGTTCTGCAAGGAAATCTGACAGTAGCTCATTTGGAAGCATGGATGGTTTTGTGAAAAATACCCAGAACCTGTCATCAATAACATTTAATGCTACTTCACCACGACACACTGCTCCTTTAATAAAGCCCATTATAAATGTTTGAGCATCATCCAGTAGAAACTGATAGCGTGAAGATGGAGGTATATCTCGAAATGTAATAAAAGGATTGGCAGCAATATCTACTTGGTAGCTTGGTAATGACTCAATTTGAAAGTCGGTGTCAATAAACAAGTCTTGCCAGCGTTGCATTCGAGCTTTATCCATTCGGTAAGGGATATGTGTTTTATCCAGAATAGTGGCTTTTTCCCTAATAATTCGGTAATAAAAGCTATCCGTTTGAGGGTCGTCGTAAGGTCGTCTAGTTGCAATCCGTTGAACTTGCTGTCCTGGCGGTGTTTTGGAACGAACAATAGTAAAAAACTTTTCCTCAGGTTCTGTATCGAAATAAAGATGTGTAAGAAAGAGATGTTCGTAAACATAACGGCTCATTAACTTATGTTTATTTGAGTTCTTGTTAAGAAAGGATTCCCAGTGGTCGATCTGTTGTTTCTGAAAAGGAGTCAATGGTGATGGGGCACTCATCTTAGCTCCGTTTTCCAGCCAAGATTCTATCTTTGTAAATTCATCATCTGACAAACTAGGAAGCCCAAAAGGCATGCCCCAATTGGGATGATCTGTGGCAAAATTATTATAGGATTCAATGGTAGGGCAGATTTGATTACGATTTAGTGAAAAATCATAATCTTCAGTTAATACATCTTCATTGACTAATGGATTGTTTTTCTTCAATTCCAGCATTTTATAGAGTAGGCCCGCTTGTAAATTTGCCTCTTGTGTCTGCTGTCGTTCATTTAATACAGTGTTAAAGCCTTTCTGGCGCCACTCTTCTGTAGTCTGTGCATCTTCAAATAACCGCGTTGGTTCGGCCGCGAGTAACCGTCCTGTAAAAAATTTCTGTGTAGTTAATCCTCGGTCGATACCCTCTGGAGAAGAAAGTTTTAACTGACATGGAGCATCGTAACAACCGTGACAAACTACACACCGGTTGTCTAGAATTGGTTTGATCTGATGATAATAAAATTCACCATCAGTAGTAGAGGCATCAACAATACGATTTTGCGTCTGGGGTAAACCATATTCTGCATCAAACTGTTTTACTGCAATTGCAGTACAACCTGTTAAAAATAGAAGAAATAATAACTTGTACATCATCAAAACCTTTAGGACGAATTATTACTAAATTTTATGGGTAGCTTAGTTTGTTGATTCGATTGTTTATCGTAATGCATCTGTTGATACATGGCCAATATGTTCGGGCTGCTATCTTTTGATAGTTTCAATGTTTCTGGCCATTTTGTATGAAATACAAAGGTTAACATGCCGATAAAGCTAAGATTATACTTTTATATGAAAACGTCCTTCGAGTTTTGTTTTAAGCTAAAAAGTATACTCCAATGAGCAATCAAATAAGTTACTTAACGGTGTCGGGGTTTTTAATATTCACATCAGAGCATCAAAGATAAGAAATATTTAGGCTGCGTGGCAGAGTGGTTATGCAGCGGACTGCAACTCCGTAAACGCCGGTTCGATTCCGACC
>JAUUZN010000034.1 GCA_030589945.1 Gammaproteobacteria bacterium
AAAAGGGGTTAAATTATTTTACAGAATACTCATCCGCATCCAAATGTGCTGGAAATTTTTCACGAAATTGGATGAGTTTGTCAGCACTCAGAGTGGTGGTTTCAATGGAGTCTTTATCCTCTAATTGCAATAGATCACGTCCTGCCATATCGAGCATTGCGCTATCACCAGAATAATGAATGTCATTTTCATCACGACCAATGCGATTAACGCCACAAACATAGCTGAGGTTTTCCATAGCACGAGCGCGCAGTAATGTTTTCCAGGGAAATGAGCGAACTGCTGGCCATGACGCGACGAATAGCATGAGATCGACATTATTTTGTTGTCGACACCAGACTGGAAAGCGTAGGTCATAGCAAACATAGAGTGCAATTCGCCACCCTCTCCAGTTTACAGTGACATGGTGATCGCCGGCAGAATAACGATTTTGTTCGTTGGCCATACGAAACAGATGCTTTTTGTCATACCATTGAAGCTCAGCATCTGGGCTGGCAAATATCATGCGATTATAGTTATAGCCATTTTCTTTAATGACAATGCTGCCGGTGACGGCGACATTTTCCTTATTTGCAAGTTCTTGCATCCACACAACGGTTGGTCCATCCATGGTCTCGGCAACTTTTTTTGCATCGAGTGTAAATCCTGAATTGAACATTTCTGGAAGAACAATGAGATCGGTTTGAACTGAGTGATCAGAAACCATCTTTGAGATGTGTTCGCAGTTTGCAGCGGCCTGTTGCCAAATAAGGGCGGTTTGTACCAGACTAATTGAGAGATCATTCATAATATTTGAACCAGAATTGCACTATGGATATTATTTGATTGATATAGACTATACTTAATTTATTGTTAACTTGGCAGTTTCTTATAAAAAAGGCTATCTCAAAAAGAATGGTTATTCAAAATTCAAATCAAAACTCATCACAAAAGGCTCAGCATTTAATCAGTAGCTTTTCTTGTAAAGAAGCCTTGAGCCTCGCTATTGGTCTGTTGATAGTCAGTTTATTGGTTTTTTGTTACCCAATTCAGGCTGCAGAAGATGATGATACGGCTGATGCTGTTGAAGAGACGATTGACAATACAACGGTCCCTATGGATTTAATAAAAGACAGGGCCATTGCATCCCAACTTCGGGGTAGCGAAGCCAAATGGTTGACCTTAGGTGATACTGAATTTTTAGGTGTATTTAACGAGAACAAAACCAATCATGCTTTTGGAAGTATTTTAATTTTACCCGCTCCAGGGAGCACGCCACTTGAACAGGGAGTATTACCAGTATTAGCTAAGGAACTTCCTAAGAAAGGATGGCATAGCCTCAGTTTTACTACTCCGCAGCTAGATTTTTCTGGCCCTTCACCCAAATTTCCAGCAACCAAAATAATGCCGAAAATGGATGAGTCCTCTGAAGAAACTAAGCCGCAAGCTGCAGAACAACCTATGAAAAACGGACTGTCCGATCCAAAGGTGTGGTTTGAAAAACAACAAACAAAAAATATGGAGTTAATACTAGAGCGTCTGTTGATGGCTGAGGCCGAGCTACTCCGTCAGGGTGGGCAATATGTGCTTATTGCACAGGGTGCTTCAGCTGAGTTAGTTTTAGAACTCATTTCGAGCAAAGTCATTAAGCCTTCGGGTTTTATTAGTCTCAACATAAGACATACCAATTCCCAGCGAGAATTACAAATTCCTCAAAATCTTGCCGCCGTTCAAATGCCGATCCTTGATTTATATAATAACTCTTACATGCAAGAAGCTGAAGTGCGTAAACTATTACAGAAAAATACAAAATATCGACAGATTTATATTCCAGGAAATGGAATTAATTTTAGAGGTTCGGAGGCATTACTTACGCGCAGAGTTTCTGGCTGGCTAAAAAATAACTTCCTTGGTAAATAAGAACTAACTATCGCAGCCCACGTTCTTTTCGAATGACTTCCCAAGCAGCTTGAATTTCTTGACTCTTTTCTTTGGCAACCGTCATCATTTCTTCAGGTAATCCCTTGGCGACTAGCTTATCCGGGTGGTGTTGCGACATCAGCTTGCGATATGCTTTTTTACAATCCTTATCTGGAGTCGCCGACTCAATGCCAAGAACCTGATAGGCATCGGCCAATCTGTCTTGCTGATTAACTTCCTGTCCAGATTGGTGGAATCGTTGTTGCGCTTGAAAACTGTTGATGAGTAGATTCAAATGAAGTTGATTAAAACCAAGAACACGAGAAATATTTTCGAGGATGAGTTTTTCAGAATTCTGGATGCCGCCATCAGCGAAGGCTGCGGCAATTTGAATTTCAAGAAACATCTGTAGAAGGTTTCTATAACCATGACTAACTTGTTTAAATGATTTTAATGTCTGGTCAAGATTAAACTCGGGTTGTTTGCCAAGGTTGAAATAATCGACGGCCTTAGCTGTACGCTCTTCATTGAGACGCATCTGTACCATGATGGTTTTAGCCATTTGAATTTCTTGTGGTGATACATGGCCATCGGCTTTAGCGATGTGTCCCATAACAAGAAACAGAGATTCAAAAAACTTGTCTTGCACAGGTTGAGGATTACCAAAGCTGAAGTGTGATTGACTCGCGCCACGATCAAAGGTATGGCCTATATAGGCACCAAATAGAGCGCCAATGGGTCCACCAAACATAAAGCCAAAACCAGCACCGAGTATCTTTCCCCAAATCATTAATTGTTTTCTCCGAATAAATCGTTTGTTGTTACATTCTTTATTCTATTCTTTATTAAGCTCTTTAATAAGTTAAGAATAAGCGTTTTGAAAGTAATTGTATTTAATAAGTGTTACAAAATTATTGCGCTAAAACTGCATTTTTCCCCGCATTGGTTTATCATGCGGCTATTCTAGAGTATCTCGATGCAGTTTATATTAATGAAAAATATTGGCAATCAAAAGCCATTTTTAATATTGATCAGTTTAATTCTGAGTTTAACCGCTTCAGTTGCTACCTCTGCTGTGTCTGCAGATGATAAAACTGCTGTTGATGATAAAATTGATGATTTTTTTCTCAGAAAATGCCCAGGAATAATATCAACCGACAGTAGCATCGTCGAAACCGACTCTGAAGTTGATATCAAAGCAGATGACACCGTTATCTCTAAGGAAGGTAAAGTCTCCTTTAAAGGTAATATTCAATTGATGCAGGGTTCAAATAATCTCACTGCCGATCTTGCTGAACTGGACGCTGAAGGTGGACAATTAACCGCATCGGGTAATATTCGCTATCAGGACCCTCAAATTCGCCTTACATCTGATGACATTCAACTGGACTTTAAGCAGCAAACGGGAAGAATTAAAAATACTAAATTTCAGTTAATAAAGGGGTCAATGCGAGGAGAGGCCTCTTTAATTCAGATCCAAAATAAGAATGCTATAAAACTGACAGATGTTGGGATCACATCATGTCCTCCAGGGAAAGAGAGCTGGTTATTTGAAACATCACAAATCAGCATCGATACGGACAAGGGTCGCGGTGTCGCACAGGATGTGCTGCTTAAAATTAATGATGTCCCCGTTTTTTATTTTCCAACCATCAGTTTTCCTGTGGACGACAAACGTCATAGTGGATTTTTGTATCCTTCATTGGGCACTTCCAGCAGAAATGGTATAGCCGTTTCAGCACCCTGGTACTGGAACATCGCACCCGACAAAGACGCTACTTTTAGCGCGCGATATCTTTCTTTAAGGGGGACGATGCTCAGTACAGAATATCGCCAACTGACTGAAAATAGTGAGACTGAGTTTTTTGCTGAATACTTGGGAAATGATAAACGCGCTCTGGATGGCGTTGATGAGCGATACTTCTATAAACTTGATTCAGATTATTCTAGCGGTGAAAATTGGCGAGGTAATATTGACTATAGCTCGGTGAGCGATGACGGCTACTTTTATGATTTTGGAGCCAATTATACCTCGGGCAACAGAAACTATTTAAAGCGCTCAGGTAAAATAGGATTTGATGACGCACATCTTTCATTCAGCGGCCTCATTAGCGACGATTTATTACTCAGTACTCCCATTGATTCATATAGTCGTCTACCACAACTGCGACTTTCGTTTTTATATCCAGAATATTTGGCAGGCCTGACCACTAATTTACACCTTGAAGTCACTGCATTTAGACATGACAGTGCCGTAGAGGCTGAGCGTCTAATGCTTATTCCAGAATTCGAATATCCAATTACCTGGTCATCGGGATATATAAAACCGAGATTAAAATGGCATCATAGCCAATATTCACAGGATGATCCTGGGGGCGTTTTACCTGAAAGCATTAGCCGGTCTCTACCGATATTTAGTATTGATAGTGGCATGGTCTTTGAACGAAATATGGAAATTTCAGAAGAATCTTTCATTCAAACACTAGAACCGCGTTTATTTTATCTCTATGTCCCAACCCATGATCAAAGTGATATCGCATTATTTGATACTACCGACGTGAATAATGGGGTAGACTCGCTATTTCGTGAGAACCGTTACACCGGTGAGGATAGAATCGGTGATAGCAACCAAGTCTCCCTAGCAATTACCAGTCGTTTTTACGAACAAAATTCGGGCAGAGAAAGAATGCGGCTCACCATTGGTCGCGCTTATTATCTCGATGATCGAGAGGTTAACCTAGCAGTATCATCGGGTTATCCTACAATGATCAATAGCGGTATTGATAGCAGCCGCAGATCAGAATTGATTACGAATTTACAGGTTGGAATTTATGAGCGATGGCAACTTGAAGGTGAAATTGAATATGACGACCGGACACATCGAACTGATAAGGGTGTTATAGGATTACAGTATAAGAACAATGGTCGAGTGTTCAATATGCGTCACAGATATAATCGTTTTAGTGGTATTGATGCAATTGAACAGGCTGAGGTTTCATTTTCATGGCAAGCAAATGCCGACCTCGCATTTGTGGCTCGCTGGCAACAAGATATTAGAAATAATCGAACTATTGACAGTTTTGCTGGTCTTGAATATGAGAGTTGTTGTTGGGCGATGCGACTTGTGGCTCGTCGATACTTGAATCTTCGTCTGGATCAGTTTGGTAGTACGGTACCGGGAACAGATGAATATAACACAGGAATTTATCTTGAATTTATTTTAAAAGGTCTTACCAATATAGGGAATAGCTTGAATCTTGACAGAGATATTCAAGGTTATGAAGATCGATTTAAAAATTATTAACCTATTTAATTTGCAAACAGCCTATTAAATAGCCATTGGAAAACTAAAGAATGAAACTATTTTTGACAACAGTAGCTGTTATATTCAGCATTATTATGACACTTTCAAGTTCAGCTGAGTTGGTGTGGCTAGACAAGGTGATCGTACTGGTTGAGGACGATGTGATCCTAGACAGTGAATTTAAACGAAAACTAATGTCGGTAAAACAGCAAATTATTCGTACCAATACAGAACTACCCTCCGATGAAGCCTTAAAAAAGCAAGTGCTTGAACGGCTCATAATGGACCAAATACAATTACAACTTGCTTCTAGAGCAGGGGTCCGAATCTCAGATGCAGAATTAAACGCGGCTCTTGAACGTGTTGCCGAGAGTGGGCAAACATCGTTAAGTGAGATGAAAAGACAACTTGAGATTGAAGGTATAAATTACAGTATTTTCAGGGAAGATGTGAGAAATGAAATGCTCATATCAAGAGTTCGTCAAGGAACGGTTAGTCAATCAATATTTGTGTCAGAGCAAGAGATCGATGACATTATAAAACTGATGGACAGCCATGGTGAAACAACAACACAATATCATCTTCGTCATTTAATGATCACCATTTCAGAATCAGCCTCACCCAATGAAGTTGATGAAGCTAGAGCGAAGATGGATAGCATCATTGAACGTTTCAATAACGGTGAAGATTTTACCCAGCTTATTATTTTAACATCAGATGGTGCAAATGCTCTTAAAGGTGGCGATTTGGGCTGGAGAACCATTGAGCAATTACCGACTCTTTTTGCGGGTTCAGTTGGCGGTCTTTCAGCGGGAACAATATCAGCTCCTATACGTTCACCCAATGGTTTACATGTCTTGAAACTTGAAGAGAAAAAAGGTGGCTTTGAGACTCAACTTGTTGCTGAGGTTATGTATCGTCAAATTTTAATTAAACTCTCGACGATAACAACGGACAATAAAGCCGAAGCAAGATTGATCGATATCCGCAAAAATATTGTTGAGGGAACGACGGATTTCGCAGAGCAGGCAAAAGTTTATTCAGAGGATCTTGGTACATCTGCAAATGGTGGGGAGATGTTATGGGCACCACCTTCGGCCTATAAAAATATTTACTCTGGAAACACCGATGAGCTAAAAGACGGTGAGATGAGCATCCCATTCAAATCGGGACAGGGTTGGTATCTGGTTGAGCTTATGGGTAGTCGCACATCTGATCTCACCGATGAGAAAAAACGCGAGCGAGCCCTTCGCATCTTACAGTCTAGGAAATTCGAAGAAGAGCAAGAGACTTGGTTGCGAGAAATTCGAGAACAGGCTTTCGTTAAAATTCTTGATAAGAAATAGAATCTTCCATCATGACAACAGAGATACCTCGGCTGCTGATCACTCCGGGTGAACCCGCCGGTATTGGACCAGAACTCTGTGTACAAATAGCCCAGCAACAATGGTCAGCTGAATTAATTTTTATTGCCGATCCGGTCCTGCTGCAGCAATATGCTGATTTATTATCACTCGATATTAATATTGAAATATGGACGCCCACCCATCAGCGCAAGCTACATAAACCTAATCAGTTAACAGTCTTGCCCATTGAGCTTCTTGATAATGTTGAACCCGGTGTTTTGTCAAATAACAATTCGGGCTACGTTTTAGAGACATTATCTCAAGCGACCGATCTTATGCTGATACCGCAGATGGCAGATGCTTTGGTAACAGGGCCCGTGCATAAGGGAGTCTTAAATAATGATTCCAGCCAATTTTCAGGACATACCGAATTTTTCGCAGAAAGAGCATCAGCAAAGCAGGTGGTGATGATGCTTGCTTGTGATAGCTTCAGAGTAGCCTTAGTGACTACACACTTGCCGTTGAAGGATGTTGCTGCTGCCATAACCAAAGAGCGAATTACGAAAATTATTAAAACACTGAATAGCGAGATGATTGACAAATTTAATATAAAATCACCAACAATTCATGTCTGTGGTCTAAATCCCCATGCAGGAGAATCAGGACATTTAGGGCGAGAAGAAATAGAAATCATCGAACCGGTACTTAAGCAACTTAGGACTGAAGGTATTAAACTGGTAGGGCCCCTACCTGCAGATACGGCCCTTACACCAACTGGTTTAAAAGGAGCAGATGTCACCTTGGCAATGTATCATGATCAAGGACTACCAGCTTTAAAGTATGCTGGCTTTGGCAACGCAGTTAATATTACTCTTGGTTTGCCCTTTATCAGACTATCGGTTGATCATGGAACTGCGTTAGACTTGGCGGGAAAAGGACAAGCAAGTTCCGGTAGCTTGCAGTCTGCAATTGAGCAATCCCTTCTTATGTTAGAAAGAAATAGTGTTAAAACGCAAATCAGTGGGTAATGGTTAGACTGTATGGCTAAAAATAATACACACCAAGGACACTTTGCTAGAAAGCGATTTGGTCAAAATTTTCTCCATGATCAGGGTGTTATTCACCGTATTGTTATGGCGATTAATCCAAAACCTGGACAAAGAATTGTTGAAATTGGCCCCGGCCTCGGAGCCCTAACAAAAGAAGTTCTAGCTCTGGCAGGCGCAATGGATGCCGTTGAGCTTGACCGTGACCTCATCCCTAAACTTGCAGTCATGGCTGAAGATATTGGCGAATTAACCATTCATTCTGCAGACGCATTAAAGTTTGATTTTAGAGCATTAGTCTCAGAAGGTGAGCAACTTCGAGTCTTTGGTAACCTACCTTATAATATTTCAACACCGCTTATTTTTCATCTATTGGCTCAACAAGGGCTGATTAAAGAAATGCACTTTATGTTGCAAAAAGAGGTGGTTGATCGAATGGTTGCGCAGCCCGGTACCAAACGGTTTGGTCGTTTGTCGATCATGGTGCAATATTATTGTCAGGTACGCTGTCTCTTTTACGTGTCTGCGAAATCCTTTACACCAGCTCCGAAGGTGGAAAGTGCCATTGTTCGCCTGCAACCTCACACTGAGAAACCTTTCATAGCAAATGATGAAAAGTTATTCGGACAACTGGTGACTATGGCTTTTAATCACCGAAGAAAGACCATGAGAAATGCCATTAAAGACATGGCAACAGAAGAACAGATCATCAACGCCGGCGTGAGAGCCGATGTTCGACCCGAAACAGTCAGTGTTGAACAATTTGTCTCTATTGCAAACAGTCTATAGTTTACCTACAGCAATTTACCCACGAACAGACTTAAGCTAAACGCCTATATTTAATGCGATGGGGCTGATCGGCATCGGCTCCAAGTCGACGTTTACGATCGGCCTCGTATTCTTGATAATTGCCCTCAAACCAAACCGTTTCAGAATTACCTTCAAAGGCAAGAATATGAGTTGCAATGCGATCAAGAAACCAACGATCGTGTGATATCACAACCGTACAACCAGCGAAAGAGAGCAATGCTTCCTCGAGTGCGCGTAAGGTTTCGACATCCAGATCATTGGTCGGCTCATCCAGCAGTAATAAATTTCCGCCACTGCGTAATAGTTTTGCCAGATGGACTCGGTTACGCTCTCCGCCGGAAAGTGTTCCAATATTTTTCTGTTGATCGCTGCCCCGAAAATTAAACCGTCCCACATAGGCTCGTGAAGGAACCTCATAATTGCCAATTTTAATAATGTCCTGGCCTTCTGAGACTTCTTCCCAGACAGTTTTACTGCCATCAAGACTGTCCCGTGACTGATCGACCATAGCTAGTTGTACAGTCTCTCCAACCTTAAGCTCACCTGAGTCAGGTTGCTCGGTTCCTGCAATCATTTTAAAGAGCGTAGTTTTACCTGCACCATTAGCACCAATAATTCCAACGATGCCGCCTCTGGGTAAACGAAAGTTTAGATTGTCATAAAGAAGTTGGTCGCCGAAAGACTTACTGAGGTTGACTGCTTCAACCACATTATCGCCGAGTCTGGGTCCAGGTGGAATGTACAGGTCTTGGGTTTCATTACGTTTTTGAAATTCTTGGGATGCAAGCTCTTCAAAGCGTGCAACACGTGCTTTAGATTTGGCCTGACGCCCTTTAGGATTTGAGCGCACCCATTCAAGTTCTTGTTTCATCGCGCGACTATGAGCAGTTTGTTGTTTGTCTTCCATTTCCAGACGAGCATTTTTTTGCTCAAGCCACGATGAATAATTGCCTTCCCAAGGAATTCCGCGACCTCGGTCTAATTCTAAAATCCAGCCTGCTACATTATCAAGGAAGTATCGATCATGAGTTACCGCAACGACCGTACCAGGGTATTCATGGAGAAAACGTTCAAGCCAAGCAACTGACTCAGCATCCAGATGGTTGGTGGGTTCGTCTAATAAAAGCATATCGGGTTTAGATAATAGCAATCGGCATAAAGCAACACGACGACGTTCACCACCGGATAGTTTTGAAACATCAGCATCCCAAGGTGGCAGTCGCAAGGCGTCGGCAGCAATATCGAGAGTGCGTTCAATTTCCCAGCCATTATTGTTTTCGATAATCTCTTGTAATTTGGCCTGTTCTGACAGCAAGGCATCAAAATCTGCATCGGGGTCGGCAAAGGCTTCACTGACTGCATTGAAGCGTTTGAGGGTCTCAATCATTTCACCCAAGCCCTCTTCGACATTTCCGCGTACGTCCTTTGTTTCATCAAGCTGAGGCTCTTGAGGTAGGTAACCAATGTTAATGCCTGCTTGCGGCCTTGCCTCACCTTCGATATCGGTATCAATGCCAGCCATGATCCTCAGTAGTGTTGACTTACCCGAGCCATTAAGTCCGAGCACACCAATCTTGGCACCAGGGAAGAAACTGAGTGAGATGTCTTCAAGAATTTTTTTCTTTGGAGGAACGATTTTTCCAACACGATTCATCGTATAAATATACTGAGCCAATGGAATTCCCTTACTATTTATAGGCTTTAAAAAAAGGAGCATCTCAAAGACTGAAAAAGAAAGCAAGCGTCTAAATGAGAATGATTATTAGTAACATCTAATAAAAGAAGCATCTGTTGATTGACGAGTCAGTATCAGTTCCGTAGAATCCTTCCCCATTGTGGCAATTTTCGACTATAATTTGTAAAGAATTGTGTCGACAATGATCAGGTTAAACATCTGATTGCGCTGCCACGATGGTATGCTCTGTCTATTAAGTTGTTGTTTTATAGATAGTTCATTAGAAAAAAACAGAATTATTTTTATATTTATGCCTATTTTATGTAGGCATTTCGTTTATTTACTGGAGATATTTGGAATGGCTCTTATTAGTAAGCTGACAACCGTTATAGCCATGTTCTCTGTATTCATAGCCAGTTCTGTGGTTTTTGGATCAGAATATAACATGCCTGTAGGGGTGACAGAGGTAAGTAAAAGTGCCTATGACATACACATGATCGTAACATATGTATGTCTAGCAATTGGTATTGGTACCTTTGGTGTAATGTTTTATAGCATGTGGGCGCATCGACGCTCCGTACACCCAACACCCGCAACATTTTCTCATTCAACAGTCGTTGAACTCATCTGGACTACCATCCCTATATTAATACTCATCGCTCTTGCAATCCCTGCAACCAAGGCGCTTATTATTATGGAAGATGCCGAGACAGATGCCGATATGACGGTGTTGATTACTGCTTCCCAGTGGAAGTGGCATTATAAATATCTTGATGGTGAGCAAGAAGGCATTGAGTTTTACAGTCTTTTGTCCACACCGAGTGAGCAATATAATGAGTTAGATGGTCCTGGTGCAGAGAAAGGCGAATTCTATCTGTTAGAAGTTGATAAGCCTCTTGTTATTCCAGTGGGCAAAAAAGTACGCTTTTTAATGACCTCTGATGATGTTATTCACTCTTGGTGGGTTCCAGACTTTGGTGTGAAGCAAGATGCTAACCCAGGTTTCATCAATGATGCTTGGGCACTCGTTCCAGAGCCCGGTACCTTTAGAGGCCAATGTACGGAGCTTTGTGGTAAAGACCATGGCTTCATGCCAGTAGTTGTTGAAGTCAAAAGTGAAGCTGATTATGCAACATGGATTACTGACCAAAAGCAAGCGAGCCTAGATGCAGAAGCTGATGCGGTTGCTGCTGCTGCCAAGAGTTGGTCTATGGAAGACCTCATGAGCAAAGGCGAAGAAGTCTATAACGTACGTTGCGCTGTTTGTCATAAGTCAGATGGTAGTGGTACTCCACCTGTATTCCCTGCATTAATTAATAGCCCCATTACAATAGGTCCTATGGCTGATCACATGAAGATGGTTATTCATGGAAAAGCGGGTACGGCCATGCAAGCCTTTGGTGCACAGTTAACTGATGCTGAAATTGCAGCTGTTATTACCTATGAGCGAAATGCTTGGGGTAATGATATGGGCGATCTGGTTCAGCCAGGCGACGTCGCTGCAGCTAAGAATTAAATAAGAGGATATAAATAATGAGTGCAGTTATCGATACTACACACAGTCATGACGACCATGATGAACATCATGCTCCAACTGGCATAAAGCGGTGGATTTTTTCCACCAACCATAAAGATATCGGAACCATGTATCTGATATTTTCATTCCTAATGTTTTTGTTTGGTGGTTCGATGGCAATGGTCATCCGTGCTGAACTCTTTCAACCTGGATTACAACTAGTAGAACCTGCGTTCTTCAACCAGTTGACCACCATGCATGGACTTGTCATGGTTTTTGGTGCAGTCATGCCGGCCACAGTAGGCCTTGCTAACTGGATGATACCGTTAATGATTGGTGCACCGGATATGGCGCTACCCAGAATGAATAACATGAGTTTCTGGATACTACCCTTTGCATTTACGCTGCTTGCATCTTCATTCTTTTTAGAGGGTGGCGCTCCAAACTTTGGTTGGACTTTTTATGCACCGCTTTCGACAACTTACGGACCACCGAGTACTGATTTCTTTATTCTTGGTGTGCATATGTTGGGTATTTCTTCAATCATGGGCGCAATTAACGTTATCGTAACAGTGATGAACTTAAGAGCTCCTGGTATGAGTTACATGAAGTTGCCACTGTTTGTGTGGACATGGTTTATCACCGCGTTTTTATTGGTACTTGTTATGCCAGTACTTGCGGGCGTAGTAACCATGATGCTCACCGATAGACATTTTGGAACATCGTTCTTCGAGGCCGCAGGCGGTGGTGATCCGGTATTGTTCCAACACGTATTCTGGTTCTTCGGTCACCCTGAAGTCTATATTATGATTTTACCGGCCTTTGGTATTGCTTCTGCAATTATTCCAACGTTTTCGAGAAAGCCTCTGTTTGGTTACAGTTCAATGGTTTATGCGTCAGCGAGTATTGCTGGATTGTCATTTATCGTATGGGCTCACCATATGTTTACCACGGGAATGCCGGTGTTCTCAGAATTGTTCTTTATGTATGCAACCATTCTGATTGCGGTGCCCACAGGTGTGAAAGTCTTTAACTGGGTCGCGACCATGTGGAGAGGCTCAATTACTTATGAAACTCCAATGCTTTATGCTTTGGCCTTTGTAATCCTCTTCACCATTGGTGGATTCTCGGGAATTATGCTGGCGATGGCTCCTGTGGACATGCAGTACCATGATACTTATTTCGTAGTGGCTCATTTCCATTATGTACTATTCCCAGGCGCTATTTTTGGCACCATTGCAGCGGTCTATTACTGGATGCCTAAATGGTCTGGACGTATGTACAATGAGACCCTTGCAAAAATACAATTTTGGCTTTCAATGATTTTTGTAAATCTAACGTTCTTCCCAATGCACTTTTCAGGATTAGCCGGTATGCCTCGTCGTATTCCTGACTATGCACTGCAATTTGCTGACTTCAACATGTGGGCATCCGTTGGCGCATTTGGATTAGGATTAACGCAATTACTCTTCATCTACATCTTATGGGATTGCTATAAGAATGGTAAGAAGGTCGGTATGGAAGTTTGGGAAGGTGCAGAAGGTTTGGAATGGACTGTTCCATCACCAGCGCCTCATCATACGTTCTCTGTACCACCGGTTATCAAGTAGGTAGAGACGTAGAAAATTGGAAAAGTATTGATGGAAAATCAGCAGCAACAAAATACAAGGGTGATCAAGAAACTGCTCTTAGTAGTGGTTGGAATGTTCGGCTTTGGATTTGCCATGGTGCCCCTATACGATGTGCTTTGTGACATCACTGGGCTCAATGGTAAAACTAGAAATGTTGCTGCTGAATTTATTGATACAAAGGTTGATTTAAGCAGAGAAATAAAAATTCAATTTGTAGCGAATACAAACCGAGGAATGCCCTGGGAATTTAAACCGAAAGAAAGCACACTTATCGTTTACCCCGGTGAAATGTATAAGACTAGTTTTTATGCTCACAATCTTTCGTCGCAAACCATCACAGGACAAGCAATTCCAAGTGTTGCACCTGGACGAGCTGCAATTTACATGAATAAGACAGAATGCTTTTGTTTTAATCAACAGGTTTTAAAAGCAAATGAAGAAGTTGAAATGCCATTGGTATTTTTTATCGATAAAGACATTCCGGATGATGTTAAAACATTAACGTTATCCTATAGTCTTTACAATACTTCTGATTCTGCACCCATACAGATTTCTAAAGCACCATAATTTTGTTAACCACTGAGTTCATCGAAGCCATAAGGCAACGGAGAAGATAAAAATGACAACAAACGAAACACCTCGTTATTACGTACCAGAATCTAGCCCTTGGCCTATTGTCGGCGCTATTGGACTGATTACCACTGCGGTTGGTGGAGTAAACTTTATTCAGCAATCCACTGGGATTGTTAAAAATGAAGGAACTATTCCCGGCGGCATCGTCTTAACCATTGGTCTGGGCATCATCATTTTCATGATGTTTAACTGGTGGAAAAATACCATCAATGAATCCATTGGTAACATGAACAGTAGCATGTTAGATCGCTCATACCGTCAAGGCATGATGTGGTTTATTACATCTGAAGTAATGTTCTTCGCAGCATTTTTCGGCGCATTGTTCTACGTAAGAACTATCGCTATTCCATGGTTAGGTGGTTCCGGCAACAATGCGGCTACCCATATGTATCTTTGGCCTGAGTTTTTACCTCAGTGGCCATTAACAGTAATGCCCGACGGCGGAACTTCAGGTTCCATTGGACCTTGGGGATTACCACTAATCAATACTATCCTTCTATTAACATCGTCAATTACTGTAACCATTGCGCATCATGCATTGATTGCTGGAAATCGTACGAAATTAATATGGGGCCTTGCAGCAACCGTTGCTTTAGGTGCAACCTTTCTTTATTTCCAAGTTGAGGAATACGCTCACCTCTACAATGAAACTGGCATGACGCTTGAATCAGGAATTTACGGTTCAACGTTTTTCCTACTGACTGGTTTCCACGGTATGCACGTTACCATCGGTACCATCATGCTAACAGTAATGCTACTGCGCTCAATCAAAGGTCACTTCACTGCGGACAATCATTTCGCGTTTGAAGCAACCGCTTGGTATTGGCACTTCGTAGATGTTGTATGGCTAGGACTATTTATCTTCGTTTATATCCTCTAGACCGAAGATAGTTTATTAAGAAGCCGGGTATATCCCGGTTTTTTAATGTCTGTTACTTTTCGATTGGGGCAATCAGCATAGGGAGTCTTACCTCCAGTTCTGTAGGGCGTCGTGAATCCATCCATGGAGACTTCGCTGCAGCATCCCTGCTGCAGAGACCTACTGAACTGGAGGTAAGACTCCCTATGCTTAATGGACTTTTGGTGTTGCTGGTAGAAGAGACAATTTATTAAGGTTGGACACCGTGCGGTTGAATGATACCTTGGGAGATTGCGACAACCAGTAAAATGATCAGGCCAATAGACAGCGTTATTCTCCACGTTAGCGATTTAACGACCTTTTTGGTGTCGCCTTCGTGTTTGACCATATGGTAGAGGCCACGGAACAGTACAATTATGATGGCGATTAGTGCGAGTACAATAAATACCTTTGTGAGTGTCATGAGCCTAGTGATTCCTGTTATAATCGTTGTACAAATTATATGTGACATTTCTGCCCGAGCATAGACTCTCCTGAAATTAGTTCATCCAACTTAGCGCTTTCCTACTATGAATTTAGGTCCTTACCAGATACAGATTACTGTGATACCAGCAATTTTTGTTGCTGCAGGTGTATTTTTGCTGGTTAACTTGGGGACGTGGCAGATCGAGCGAGCCGATGAGAAAGAAGCAATTATTGCTGAAACTGTTGATCGGAGGACAGCCGCCCCCCTTAGTCTGGTTGCATTGGATAAGCTTGCAGATAAAAACTATTACCATCTTAAGGTACAGGGTCAGCTTGATAATAAGCACTATCTTTTACTTGATAACCGAATCTACAAGGGACGTGCAGGCTTTGAAGTGATCCAACCGATGATGGTTGATGCTGCGTCTAAGAGAGTTGTGCTGGTAAATCGTGGTTGGATCCCTTATCCATTGGCACGAAGTGATTTACCTGCAATTCCAGAAATCACTGGGCTTGTTGAAATTATTGGTGAAGTGAGCTTACCAACAAAAACCATTGTGCTTAGAGCCGATGATTTAACTTCTGTTGAGAGTTGGCCAGTTCTAGTACAATCTATTGAGCTAGAACCTCTGAGCGTAATGTACAAGAAACTTGGACTCAATATTGAGCCTTGGATACTTCGTCAAGAAGAGGATGACAATCCTTTTTATCGGCGACTATGGATTTACGTTAATTTATCGCCTGATCGCCATATGGCTTATGCCGTAACCTGGTTTGGGCTAGCACTTGCTTTGATTATCATTTATATTGCGGCCATTACGTCTCGAAAGGAGAGAAAGATTGCAACAGACTGAAAATAACACTGAAAATACTACTGAAAAAAGTACGGAACATAAGACTAACAATCGTGTGACACTCATTGCGTTTTTGACTTTGTTCACCTTGCCTGTGGCATTGGCCTGGATCGCCTATTTTTCAGGTTGGTATGACGAGCTTGATTCAACCAATAAAGGACAGTGGGTTAAGCCCGTGTTGATGTTTGAAGAATTTAGTCCAGTCTATGGCAGTGATGGCCAAGCTGTTGTAATTATGCCGGGTGAAACGTGGAAGTTGGTATATCCAGCCCTCGTACAAGATTGTCAGGATAATAGTGGAGATTCTATTTGTCATTTGAACCTGTTCCTCATCGGACAAGTCCATCTTGCTCTGGGTAAAGAATCAAATAGAATGGAGCGTCAGATGTTCAATGGCACCGCTAAATATACTGAAGCGCAATATAACGCTGTAACACAGAGATTCCTAGGCTTAAGAGTTGTTAATAGCAATTTTGAATCTACCGATTTATTATCTTCAGACTATGTATATATCATTGATCCAGTGGGTAATATTATACTTAAATATCCCATCGTTAAATCAAAGGATGCTGTCCCACTTAAGGGTAAAGACATCTTATCTGATCTACGAAAATTAATGAAATTGTCGAGAATCGGCTAATGAGCAGTCAAGCAGCCTGGCGTGACTATTTTGAGATGTGTAAGCCTAAAGTGGTTGCACTACTCTTAATGACGGCCGTTATTGGTATGTTTTTAGCAACACCTGGAATGGTACCTCTCGATATTCTTATCTTTGGTACCCTTGGTATTGGTATGGCAGCTGGTGCTGCCGCGGTTGTTAATCACGTGGTTGATCGTCGCATTGATGCACTGATGACACGCACCGATTCTAGGCCGATTGTTCAGGGAAAGGTCGCACCTCATCAGGCGATTATTTTTGCGGCTACACTGTCTACTATTTCGATGGTAATGCTTTATTATTTAGTGAATCCACTCACGGCCTGGTTGACTCTTTTTGGTTTGGTGGGTTATGCCTTTGTCTATACCATTTATTTGAAACGAGCGACTCCGCAAAATATTGTCATCGGCGGGATCTCAGGTGCAATACCACCACTTTTAGGCTGGACCGCGGTGACGGGCCTCAATGGTGAGTTGCCAGCTCATGCATTACTGCTTGTGTTAATCATCTACACCTGGACACCGCCTCATTTCTGGGCGCTAGCAATCCATCGGCGAGATGATTATGCCAAGGCTGAAATTCCTATGTTACCGGTCACCCACGGTATTGAATTCACCAAGACGTTAATTTTGCTTTATACGGTACTTTTAGTAATCACCACAACCTTACCTTGGTTAGTGGGAATGAGCGGATTGATTTACCTTATTGGCTCATTGGTGTTAGGTCTGATGTTTTTAAGAATGAGCATTATTTTGAAATTTAAAGATGTTGAGAAACAGGCGATCAAAACCTTTGGATTTTCAATCACTTATTTGATGGTATTATTTCTGGTAATGCTGGTGGATCACTACTTTAAGTACTGATCAATAGCATTGACTACTAGCATTGACCACTAGCATTGAAGAAACACCCTGATAGCATGTACAATGCTGCACTTTTTAAATATTTTCGTATCCTACTGGAGCCCCTAAAATGGTAAACGCGACAGACAGCAGATTTGACAGTTCAATTACACTCAATGATTTCGACCCTGAGCTTGCAAAGACCATCGAAGATGAGCGAGTAAGACAAGAACAGCACATTGAGCTAATTGCATCGGAAAATTATACTTCGCCTCTTGTAATGGAAGCTCAAGGCTCAGTGCTCACCAACAAATATGCTGAAGGCTATCCTGAAAAGCGTTACTACGGTGGTTGTGAATTTGTTGATGTTGCTGAGCAACTGGCCATCGATCGCGTTAAAGAGTTATTTGGTGCAGATTACGCCAATGTCCAGCCTCACTCAGGCTCTCAAGCTAATGCTGCTGCCTTCATGGCGATGATTCTTCCAGGTGATACTATTTTAGGAATGAATCTCAATGAAGGTGGACATTTAACCCACGGCTCACCAGTTAACTTTTCAGGAAAACTTTATAATCCAATTGCCTACGGTCTCGATGAGAAGGGTGAAATTGATTATGAGCAGGTTGAAGCGCTTGCAAAAGAACATCAACCCAAACTAATTCTTGCTGGTTTTTCAGCCTACTCAAGAGTGGTGGATTGGGCTAGGTTTCGTGAAATTGCTGACTCAGTAGGTGCCTGGTTCATGGTTGATATGGCTCATGTTGCCGGATTAATTGCAGCGGGTGTTTATCCAAACCCTGTGCCTTTCGCAGATGTTGTGACCTCGACAACCCATAAAACGCTTGCTGGTCCCAGAGGCGGCATCATCCTAGCGAAGAGCAATCCTGATTTAGAGAAGAAACTCAATTCAGCTGTTTTCCCGGGTAATCAGGGTGGTCCTTTGATGCATGTTATTGCTGCAAAGGCTGTGGCATTCAAAGAAGCATTGAAGCCAGAATTTAAAGCCTACCAACAAAGAGTGCTCGATAATTCCAGAGCCATGGTTGCGGTTCTTCAGGGGCGTGGTTATAAAATTGTTTCTGGTGGTACCGATAACCATCTATTTTTGATGGATTTAATTGATAAGGACATCACTGGTAAAGCTGCTGATGCGGCGTTGGGTCAGGCGTTCATCACTGTGAATAAAAATACAGTACCCAATGAACCACGTTCACCCTTTGTTACCAGTGGCTTACGCCTAGGAACTCCAGCGGTGACAACACGCGGTTTTGGCATTGAAGAAGTGACCCTACTAGCCGGTTGGATTGCTGATATCTTAGATGATATTGAAAATCAACAAACCATCGACTCTGTGCGTGCAAAAGTCATTGAATTAACGGCTCGCTTCCCAGTCTATAACTAGACTGAGAAATTAAGGAAAAGCTAAGATATGCATTGTCCATTTTGTGCAGACACTGACACCAGAGTGATTGACTCAAGGCTGGTTTCAGACGGTTCTCAAGTAAGACGCCGGCGGGAGTGTACCTCCTGTGGTGAGCGTTTTACCAGCTATGAGATTGCCGAATTAGTGATGCCAAAATTGATCAAACAGGACGGCTCTCGTCAACCCTTTGATGAAGAAAAGTTGCGTACAGGAATTATGCGCGCCTTAGAAAAAAGACCGGTCAGCGTAGAAGATATTGAGCAGGCAATTTCCCATATCAAATCAAGTTTACGTGCCACAGGTGAACGTGAAATCCCATCGAAACAATTGGGTGAATTGGTGATGAAGGAATTAAGACAGCTTGATGATGTCGCCTATGTACGTTTTGCTTCGGTTTATCGAAGATTTAAACACGTGAAAGAATTCAGAGCAGCCATTGATAGTCTTGAGGAAGACTCTTCAGGAAAATCATGACCCCTGAATTAACAGAATTGCAATACATGAGCTGTGCAGTTGCACTGGCTGAAAAAGGTTTGTTTTCAACCGATCCCAATCCCCGTGTTGGCTGTGTCATGGTAAAAGACGGTCAAATTATCGGAGAAGGCTGGCATGAACGGGCCGGTGAAGATCATGCTGAAATTATGGCGTTGTCCAATTGCAGTGAAGATCCAGAGGGTGCAACCTGTTATGTGACTCTCGAACCCTGCAGTCACCACGGCAAAACATCCCCCTGTTCCGACGCTCTTATTGAAGCTAAGGTGAGTCAGGTTGTTGTTGCTATGACCGATCCGAATCCAGAGGTTTCTGGCAGTGGATTAAGTAAATTAAGAGAAGCAGGAATCAGTGTTGAAACTGGTTTGATGGAAAAAGAAGCACAGGCTTTAAATCCTGGTTTTATAAAACGGATGCAAGCAGGACTCCCTTGGGTTACTTGTAAATTGGGGATGAGCATTGATGCAAGAACTGCAATGGCTTCGGGTGAAAGTCAGTGGATCACCTGTGACCAATCAAGACAGGACGTACAATTATTGCGGGCCAGAAGCTCGGCGATAATTACTGGAAGTTCAACGGTCATGATTGATAATCCATCAATGAACGCACGTCAATCAAGCTTTCCTGATGGCCGTTATTCAACGAATGAAGTTGTCCAACCTTGGCGGGTGATTATGGATACTCATTTAAGGGTCGATCCTAAATCGAAGATATTCACTTTGCCGGGTAGGGTGATCTGGGTAACCTCAGAAGAGGTTGATGAATCGTTGAACACTGAGCAGTTGACGATGCTGCAGATAGCCCAAGACCAAACGAATAAAGTTGATCCATTGCTTGTATTGAAATGGCTTGGAGAGCAAGGCTGTAATGAGGTGATGATTGAAGCTGGTGCAACATTATCAGGTGCATTTCTTTGTGCTGATCTTGTCGATCACTTGGTTGTCTACATGGCTCCTAAAATATTGGGTGACAACGCCCGGGGACTATTGCACATGCCTTTGATAGAACATCTCTCGGATGCCAAACAATTTACATTGGTTGATATCAGAAAGACCGGTGTTGATGTTTGCCTGACTTACGCAAAAGAGTAAAATAGAGTTATGTTTACTGGAATCATTGAAGCAACGGGAAAAATAAAAGCAATTCATCCAAAACAGGGTGACAGTGCAATTGAATTTAATTGCATTGATCTCGACATGTCAGATGTAAGGCTCGGTGATAGCATTGCAGTTAATGGTGTCTGTTTGACAGTGATTAAATTTAGCGATTCTGAGTTTACTGCAGATGTATCCTCGGAGACGATCTCTAAAAGTGGTTTTAGAGATGCGGTCATTAATAGTAAAGTAAATTTTGAAAAGGCGATGCTTGCCAATAGTCGCCTAGGCGGTCATATGGTCAGTGGACATGTTGATGGCATTGGTGAGGTGATCAATCGTCAACAGGATGCGAGAAGTTGGCGTTTTCAAATTAAAGTTCCTTCAGAGATTGCCCGTTATATTGCAACAAAGGGTTCTATCACCGTCGATGGAATTTCTCTGACGGTTAATAGCGTAGAAGATACAGGGGAATCGAGTTTTGATGTTAATATTGTTCCCCATACCATCGCGTCAACGATCATGGGTGATTATCAGGTAGGAACAAGGGTTAATATTGAAGTAGATTTAATCGCACGATATTTAGAACGATTGATTCATTTTAATGAAGATACGACTTTGACCAGTAGTTTAACTGAAGAAAAGTTACGCGATTTTGGTTTTGGTAAATCTAAAGCCTAACTTATAAAAAAACAGTGTATAAAAAACAGTATAAAATAGCTTAATAGAAATAATTAAATAAACAGAATTTTGATATAGGATTTAAATAATGGCTTTTAACAGTCCAGAAGAATTAATTGAAGAAATCAAACAGGGCCGTATGGTGGTCTTACTTGATGATGAAGATCGTGAAAACGAAGGTGATTTAATTCTAGCCGCTTCACATGTCTCAACCGATAAAGTTAACTTCATGGCGCGTTATGCTCGTGGACTTATTTGTCTTACACTCACGCGTAAACGTTGTGAACGACTGAATATACCGCTTATGGTAGATCGTAACCAAGCCCAGTTTGGTACTAATTTTACCCTTTCAATTGAAGCTGCAGAAGGCGTTACTACAGGTATATCTGCAGCAGATCGCGCAAGAACCATTGAAGCAGCAGTTTCTCCAGATGCAGTACCTACAGACATTGTTCAGCCTGGGCATATCTTTCCAATTATGGCAGCAGAAGGCGGTGTACTTAATCGTGCAGGCCATACAGAAGCCGGTTGCGATCTAGCAAGATTAGCAGGTCTTGAACCTGCAGCCGTTATTGTTGAAATACTCAATGAAGACGGTAGTATGGCGCGCCGACCACAGCTCGAACAATTTGCAATTGAGCACGGTCTAAAGATAGGTAGCATTGCTGATCTCATTGAGTATCGTAATTTTAATGAAGCAACGGTAGAAGCCGTCAGCGAATGTCATTGGCCAACTAGCCATGGGGACTTTAAATTACACACGTTCCGAGACACTATTGATAATGAATTGCACTATGCTATGGTAATGGGCGATGTTGATGATGGGGAACCAGTATTGACTCGTGTTCATGTTGCTAACTTATTCTCTGATTTACTACATGGTGACCGTATTGGTCAACGTAGTTGGTCTTTGGAAAATGCAATTGAACGCGTTTCAAAAGAGGGGCGCGGCATTGTCTTGGTCATTGGTAATCATCCGCCATTGCAACAGGTGAGTGATCAACTAACAAATTTTGAGTTACAGGATAAGGGCGAACAACCTCAGGTGAAGGCTGTAAGTTCAGGCACTCGTAGGGTGGGGATTGGTTCACAAATCCTTGCAGAACTTGGAGCCCATAAACTAAGATTGCTTAGTACCGAGAAAAAATTCCATGCACTCGCAGGATTTAAAATTGAAATTATAGACTTCGTAACGAGTTAAAGATTGAATAACAGGATTAAAAATGACTAAAAATATTATAGAAGGCGATCTAAGAGCCAACAGTGCAAGATTCGCAATATTGGTAACACGGTTTAATAGCTTCATCACAGACAGTTTATTAGAGGGTGCAATTGACACACTAAAACGTCATGGGATTAGCGAATCTCAAATGGACATTATTAAAGTACCTGGTGCCTTTGAGCTACCAATGGTTGCTGGTCAACTGGTCAAGTCAGATCAGTACGGAGCCCTCATTGCACTGGGCGCAGTGATCCGTGGTGGAACTCCTCATTTTGATTATGTAGCGGGTGAATGCGCAAAGGGTTTGGGACAGATATCAATGAATAGTGGTGTGCCCATTGCCTTTGGAGTATTAACCACTGACAGTATTGAGCAAGCTATTGAACGTGCCGGCACCAAAGCTGGAAATAAGGGTGCAGAAGCTGCAATGACAGCTCTGGAAATGGTCAATTTAATGAATCAACTCGAATCGTAAGTTAACAATGAACCCTTCTAAAAGACGTAAAGGTCGGCGTTATGCAGTACAGGCTATTTATCAATGGCAACTGACCGACAATGCACCGACTGATATTTATCAATCGATGCTCGTAGATGTGAACACCAATAAAACTGATCTATCATTTTTTGAGGAGTTAACATTAAAAATTCCAGAACAAATTGAAGCAATAGATGAACAGATTGCACCTCATTTGGATCGTAAAATATCTGAGGTGGATCCTGTAGAGCTTGCGATTATTAGGATCGCGACCTATGAATTTATTAATCATTTAGAAACGCCTTACCGTGTGGTGATTAATGAAGCTGTTGAACAGGCTAAAACCTTTGGTGCTGAAGAAGGCCATAAATTTGTCAATGGAGTGCTCGACAAATTATCAGCTAAAGTTCGCACCACTGAGGTGAATGCAGGGAAAAAGGTTTAGGTTTTGGGGATTACTGAATTTGCTTTAATTGAGAAATACTTTTACCAGAGAGCTTCGAAGCGTAAGGATGTGATACTGGGTATCGGTGATGATTGTGCGCTGCTGAGTTGTCCTGAAGGACAACAATTGGCGATGACCATGGACACATTGGTTGAAGGCGTTCATTTTTTACCCAGCACCTCTGCCGAAGATCTTGCATGGAAAGCAATCGCCGTAAATTTAAGTGACCTTGCTGCCATGGGTGCAGAACCTGCCTGGCTCACATTAGGCCTGACACTTCCGGAGACCAACAAAAAATGGTTAAAGGCGTTCAGCGATAGCTTTTTTGATTGTGCTGCCTATTATGGTTTACAACTTATCGGTGGCGATACTACCTCCGGTCCACTCACCGTGACTATTCAAGCCACTGGTTTTGTACCCAACGAAGCTGCATTAAAACGCTCGGGTGCGAAACCGGGTGATGTTATTTGTGTCACTGGAACTTTAGGTGACGCCGGATTCGGACTACAACTTGCATCAGGCGAGAGGGAAATAAAATCTAAAAAGCGGAGCGCACACTTTTTAAATCGATATAACCAACCCGGTCCAAGAGTTGCTGCGGGAATAGCACTAAGAAATCTAGCGACTTCAGCCATTGATATCTCTGACGGTCTTGTGGGGGATCTAAATCATATTCTTAAGGCCAGTGGTGTTGGGGCAATTATTGCTGTTGATGATTTGCCAATCTCTGAACCTCTTTATGCAGAATGCACACAGCAACAAGCCATCCAATTTGCTCTCAGTGCGGGTGACGACTATGAGCTGTGCTTCACCGCCGCAGAAGATGATCTCGAACGGTTAGATAAAGCATTAAAAACCACGGGTTGTGTTTACACGCCTATTGGCAGAATCATTGGCGGAAATAAAATTCACTATACACAAAATGGTGAAACCATCAAGATGAACAATCTATCTGCGTATGAGCACTTTAAACAATAACTCAGCGGCAATTAAGCCGAATCTATACAACCCAGTCCATTTATTGGCTTTTGGTTTTGGTAGCGGATTAGTTCCTAAGGTGCCAGGTACTGCTGGTACTTTAGCTGCTATTATTCCGTGGTTATGGATGAGTGAACTGAGCTTATCGGTTTATTTATTAGTCTTAGCCTTTGCCTGTCTCATCGGCATAGTCATCTGTGATAAAACAAGCAGTGATTTAAAAGTGCATGATCATTCTGGCATTGTTTGGGATGAGTTTTGTGGATTTTGGATCACCATGATTATGATTCCTGCAACTTGGCAATGGATCCTTGGTGGCTTTATCTTATTTCGATTTTTTGACATCATAAAGCCTTGGCCCATTAGCTGGCTTGATAAAAAAGTGTCGGGTGGTTTTGGTATTATGATTGACGATCTGCTAGCCGGCTTATTTTCATTAATAATTTTACAACTCATTTTGCATTTCTACTAGATGATAGAAGGTGGACAATAGAAAATGCGAATCAATACTCAAGGATCAAACGCACAGGATAATCAGTATAAAGACTGGAGTATTACTAATTATGCTGAGCTTAATCTTGAATGGTTGCATTCGCTCATTGATTATATCTTACCGTTAAACAAGAAGGATGATGACTCAGTCCTTCAATTGAGTCATCCAAAGGTTGTGCTTAGAAGAGAGTCTGATACTGGTGACCTGTGCGCTACCTTTTATAGAAATCCTTCGATTTCCATAATTATAAAAAATACATTGCTTCAATCACAAGCTCTCAACTGTTGGAATTCAGCACACTATCTTGTTAAAGAACATTTTAAAACGCCAGAGCCACTCGCTTATATGGAAGAAAAGCGCTTTGGGTTTACCGTACGTAGTTGGTACGTTTGTCGATTTGAACCAGGGGTTACGGCTTATGAATATTTCACTCAGCCAACAGCCTACACTGCTGCTATGGCGAATACTGTCACTCGTATTGTCGACCTATTTCTTGAACTAAAAAATGCTCAAATCAACCATGGAAACTTATCAGCAAGTAACATTTTAATTTTAGATAATGACGTGAGTCTTCTTGATCTCAAGACAATGAATTATCTTAGCAATCAGGAAAAGGCCAATGAGCGCTGGCGAAATGATATAGAATGTTTTATGGAAAGTTGGCGTGAACGTTATGACATCCACAAATATTTCCAACAGGCTTTTTTAAAAAGAAACATTGTTCTTAGCTAACTTTTATTTTTTAAACAGATAAAGACATAGACAAGGCGGCACCTATGTTCAAATACGTTAAATATTCCTTGTTCCATATTATGGGTTTGCAGGCAGCAGTATTTATTTTACTGGGTGGTCAATACATCATTGTAGGACTAGTTCTCACCATGCTTGTCTTTGTCGTGGGGGATTCAGTCTTGGGTGATGATACGTCCACCCCTACATACCGACATCCAGAATTATTGAAATGGCAACTTTGGATGGCACTGCCATTACTTTGTTTAATTGTGTTCAGCGCACTATGGCAGTTTTCGGACGTTGATTTATTTAATTTTGGTCAATTTATTCAACAAGCCACGGGTATTGATATTTTATCTAACAAAGGAAACGCGACTTGGATTGAATTTATTGCCTGTATCTTTTTAACCGGCTTTAATATTGGGCTCATAGGTACAATAACAGCCCATGAGTTGACCCATCGAATTTCAGATCCGGTGAGTATGCTCATTGGTCGTTGGTTGTTAGCATTTAGTTTTGATACAAGTTTTGCAATTGAGCATGTATACGGTCACCACCTATATGTCAGTACGTTAAAAGATCCTGCTACTGCCCCACGGGGTCGAAATGTTTA
>JAUUZN010000010.1 GCA_030589945.1 Gammaproteobacteria bacterium
TAACAGTTCATCACCAATCCACATGAATGGGCGGATCTACGATTATCAGAGTGGTAGATTCCTTTCAGTAGACCCATTTATCTCAATGCCTGGGAGTTCTCAGGCTTATAATCCGTATTCTTATGTGATGAATAATCCGTTGAGTTATACTGATCCGACGGGGTATTTTATACAGGATTTGAGTACGAAGTCTCAGAGTTCAGGTGGTGCTCAATCTAGTGAGGCAGGTCAAAACAAACCCGAAGAATGTAACACCTCTTGTATTGATAAGAAAGCCAGATTGATAACTCAATCTCTTTGCAATTCAGGTGGAAAATGCTCAGTTATAGTGACAGACAACGGAGCATATAAAAAATACGAAACAATAATTAATACCAGTGAGAATCAAAACACTAATACTAAAATTCAATAACTCAAGTTAATTTGGGAGTCGCTGTGGGGGGAGTAACGGCTGGATTGGCAGAAGTAAGTAACGCTGATATTTTAAGACCTAAAAAGAACGTTATACACCATAAAAATCCAACATTGAATAAACCAAGAATAGGTGTAGCAAAGAATGCAGATGAAGTTCTTTTCGGTATCAAAGATACAGGAAAAGCAGTCGCAAAAAAATTAGCCTTTTTAGGTGTCGCAATATCAACAGCAGAAGCAATAGTTGATATACGGAACCCTTCTCTTTCTGAAAATCAAAAAATCGGTAGTGGACTAAAGGCTGGTACTGATGTAAGTATAATATTGGTAAGTGCCACTATAGGTGGGCCTGTTGGTCTGGGGGTTGCGGTTGTTTATTTAATCACAGATTATATTTTCGACTTTAAAAGTGGTATTCAAAAAGGTGTCGATTATTATAGACGAGAGGAAGAGAATCAATAGGATGGAGTATTTTTTTAAAACATTAATCTATATTCTTTGTCGTTACGAGAAAAGTAAAGGTAGTAGCAACATGTATGCACTGATTTCATCAGTGTCCACAATTTCATTTCTGATACTGATCAATGTACATAGCGCCCTTCTGTTTGCAGAGTATTTTATCTCTGGGATTTTTCTAGAGATAAATAACTGGCTTTATAATGAAAATCACCTTGTGTTAACAATCATCTTATTATTTTTTATACCATTTGTTTGGCTTCAACTAAGGCGGTCAAGTTATGAATATTTTTCTGAGTTTGAGCGCGAAATGGAGGATAATTTTTTAGTGCAAAAATATGGACTCTTATTTCCTTTGGGTTATGGGATTGTTAGTGCGTTACTTTTTTTCGTTGCATTATCAGTTAGTATTTAACCCATTGTGTGGTGGTTCGAATTATTCGTCGAATGATTTGGCAATATTTGGACAATTTTTCCAATATCATATCGTTTACAAAAACTATACTCTAAGCTTCTCATTTATCTGCTTATTCTGCTTAGAAACTTCATCATCACAATCCTTTATTACTAAAAACATTCACATCATAATCTCATCCACATAAAACATCCCCATTTTCAATTATAATCGTGAAAGTTAACGTGCGCCTATAATACCTAACCCAACATGAAACCAACAAAGTTCTCAGATCCTATAGTCGTCAAGAAGAATGATAGGCTAACACCTGTATTTATATAGCACTTAGTGCTATAGTTAATAATCGAATACCAAAGGCATGTTATGCGGATATTTAAAAGCAAGGACTTTAGTAGATGGGCAACTAAGGAAGGTATTGTAGACGATACTTTGAAGACTGCTGTTGATGAGATGGAGCTAGGGCTTGTCGATGCAGACTTGGGCGGCAGTGTCTTTAAAAAGCGTGTTGGGGTTAGTAATCGTGGTAAGAGCGGTGGAGTACGTACATTACTTGCATATAAAATTGACCATAAAGCCTTTTTTATCTTTGGTTTTGCTAAAAATGTTCGCTCCAACATAAATAAAAAAGAATTAAAGGCACTAAGAGCCCTTGCCAAAGAGCTATTGGCTTATAATGAAAAAAAGCTTAATCAAGCTGTTGAAGAAGGTGCACTAACAGAAGTAGAGGTATAATACGATGAATAAATCAATCTTAGAAACAGTACATGATAGTGCAAAAGACTTACATAAAGCGGGAGTAATGAAAGGTGTGACATTGCGTGAGTTTGACGTCTTATGCTTACCGCCAGTTCAAGAATTAAGTCCCAAACAAATCAGACGCATCCGAACTAGAGCAAAAGCTAGTCAAGGTGTATTTGCAGCGTATCTGAACACGAGTGTCTCGACAGTGCAAAAATGGGAACAAGGCACGAAACAACCCAATGGAATATCTCTTAAATTACTCAACATAGTCGATAAAAAAGGCTTAGAAGTGTTAGCATAAATAAAACTACAGTGATATGTCGTAGGTCCTAAGTATCATTATTTCGCACATATTATGTAACTGACTACCTATTTTTGACAATAAAATAATCGATCCACATGAATGGGCGGATCTACGATTATCAGAGCGGTCGATTCCTTTCAGTAGACCCGTTTATCTCAATGCCTGGGAGTTCTCAGGCTTATAATCCTTACTCGTATGTGATGAATAATCCGTTGAGTTATACTGATCCTACTGGGTATATTGCTGAGAGTTCAATTAAATTCGGGTTGGCAGAAAGTCCTGATACTGGTTGTGATGACGCCTGCAAAGACAAGAGGATAAAAAGAGAAGAAAGAGCTAGGAAATCCTGTGCAAATGATCCAATGAGTTCCTCTTGTAGACGTGCACAGACGTTAATTAATGCCCTTGTTTCAGGAAATGGGAATAACTCAGAACCAAATTCTTTGTTGCATTATGGTGGCGGTGGTATTTTTGATTTTGCTAAAGGGGTCATTAGAGGGGGACTTGCCTTTCAGGGCAATTTTTTAGTGGATGGGATGTGTACAACATCTCTACTATGTACAGCAGGAAGAGAAGCATTAGGACTTGACACAATTAACCTCTATAGCCTTGATCCTGAAGATACTAATATTGGTCAGTTAGGGCAAGATGTTGGGCCTGGCATTCCTTTTTCCGGTTTTGCATCCCTATTTAAAAAGACATTAATGTTTACAATAAATATAAGATCCTCTCAAAAATACTGGAGAACATTTTCAGACGGCACAAACCAAGGTATGAAACACTTTTTTGACTATAGTAAAAAGTTTCCAGACAGATTACCATCGTTAGAGAGGCGATTAGGGTTAGATGTTGGAACATTTTCTATCAATACTAATGGTTTTAAAGCATTCACCCAGCAAGCAAGAAACGTTGTAAAAGATGGTTCATCAAGATTTCTGGATTCAGGAAGATCAATTCATTTTATGAAAGGTGTCGATAAATCAACAAATGGCACGATAGTAATCATGCAAAACAATAAGTTACAATCAATGATGCCTGGTACGTTTAAATCATTTATGAAGAGAAATTAATATGAAAATTTCTGGTAGTATCGTAAAGGTAGTTGCGAATGGTTATGAAAGAACCGTCACAATGAATGTTGATGGAAATGATTTAGTTTTCTCAAACATTGATTATAATAACTACATTGATGGTTGTTTAGAACTTCCCATATCTGAGATAAATAAGGATTTAATCGTGCACTTAAAAATAATAATGGGAACTATTGATAACTCTTCTTATGATACTAGTGAGGGATTTGTACAACCTACTGCGCAAAGTCCACATACAAATATTACTGGGATTTTAAAGAAAGTTTGTAATGATGTCCTTACAATATCTATTCAGAAGCATGGTTATATTGATGTTGATTTTGAAGATAATGTAAATTTAAACATTGAAGAGATAATTAGTATCAAGGGGGAGCTAACATCACAAGATAATTTCTGGTCACTATAGCAACTAAGCATAAGTTGGGACTGTAATCCCCCCGAAAAATAATAGGAGTTCTTAGTAGATATTTATTTTGAAGGCCGGTTAGACAACGTGCTGGATATTTAAATTACTGTGACACAGAATTATGAACGCTCTCTTTCCTGTTACGCCAAGCATTCTTTCCAAGCATGTACCATCTAATATACAATGTATAAAATTTTTCTATAGACTTTCATCATAGGAATAATAATATGCAAATCCTCTACCCCGATATCAAACCCTATGCTGAGCATCGTTTGCAGGTTTCTGATATCCACGATCTATATATTGAAGAATGTGGTTCACCTGATGGTATTCCTGTTGTTTTTATCCATGGAGGACCGGGCGGTGGATGTGATCCAGAGTATCGTTGTTACTTTGACCCTGAAAAATACCGAATAATCTTATTTGATCAGCGTGGTTGCGGACGCTCTAAACCCCATGCATCTCTCATTGACAATACGACCCAAGACTTGGTCGCAGATCTTGAAGCAATCAGAGAATCTCTTGATGTTGATAAGTGGATGCTCTTTGGTGGTTCTTGGGGATCAACCCTAGCGCTTATTTATGCTGAACGTTTTCCAGAAAGAGTTAGCGCCATGGTCCTAAGGGGAATATTTCTCGGTAGAGAAAGTGATTATGATTGGCTCTATAAAGAGGGCGCGAGTAAAATATATCCTGATTATTGGGAAGATTTTAACGGTCACATTCCGGAAGATGAGCGGGGTAATTTAATCGCAGCATACTATTCCAGACTGACTGGCAGCGATGAACTCTCAAGAATGGCATCAGCGAAAGCCTGGTCAATTTGGGAAGCTCGTATTGCAACATTACATACCAGCCATAAAATTCTCAACCAGTTTTCAGATCCTCATACGGCTCTAAGTTTGGCTCGAATAGAAGCTCACTACTTTATTAATAATTGCTTTATTGAAGATAATCAAATACTCAGTAACATTAATAAAATTAGTCAAATTCCAGGAATTATTGTTCACGGGCGATACGATATGGTGTGCACGCTAGATAACGCCTGGACATTGAATCAGGCTTGGCCAATTTCAGAATTACACATTGTTAGAGAAGCTGGGCATTCGGGTGGTGAGGCTGGCAATGTTGATGCGTTAGTGAGAGCTACAAAAACAATGGCCATTCGGCTCGAAGAATTTTCCACCTAGAGTTTTCCATCTAAAATAATGCTCACAATTATCCAAAGAGTTAGCTCTGCAAAAGTTGCGGTTGATAAAGAAGTCATCGGTTCAATTGAGCAAGGCATTGTTGCCTTAATTGGAATTGAGAAAGGCGATACCGAAGAGAACGCTCGAAGACTTTTTGAACGGATCTCAACCTATAGAATTTTCCCTGATGAATCGGGGAAAATGAATCTCAGTGTTAAAGATATTGATGCAGCAATTTTACTGGTTCCACAATTTACTATCGTCGCTGACACTGCAAAGGGTAGAAGGCCATCATTTTCAGCGGCAGCTTCTCCTGAGGCGAGTAAGCAGTTGTTTGAGTATCTTTGCCACCATGCAAAAGAAGTGTTTCCACGAACCGAGCAGGGACTCTTTGGTGCAGATATGCAAGTTAGCCTTTGTAATGATGGGCCCGTTACATTTACTCTTCAGGTTAAAGATTAAAGATTAGCAAACCGTTGTGGGTATGACTTGTATTACTGCTTGTCCCCACGAAGACTGCTCACTTCAGTAAACAATCGTTCTGAAGAAACATCATCAGCGAGAATTAGAGCGCCTGCGATCAACTCAATCTTGGGAACAGGAAATTTTGGTAGTCCACTGAATGCTTTGCCACCCTTTCGACTGAAGTAACTGCCCCAAAGCCCTCGAATTGCCATTGGAATCACTGGTACCGCCGTTGTGTTGATGATTTGTTCAATTCCTCGTTGGAATTGAGATATATGACCATCGCTGGTAATTTTTCCCTCAGGAAAGATACAAACTAGTTCACCCTGAGATAGCGCTGATGCGATGCTTTCAAAGGCAGCCTCTTTAACTTCAGGATTTTCCTTAGACGAAGCAATGGGAATGGCCTTTGCCATCCGAAAAATAGGGCCAAGGATGGCGCTGTTAAAAATACGATGATCCATAACGAATCGAACGGGTCGACCAATGTAACCCGCAATGATGAGTGCATCAACAAAGCTGATGTGATTAGAGACAATCACAGCACCACCACGTTTTGGAATATTGTCGAGTCCTGATGTTCTGACGGTATAGATGGTATGTAGAGCAATCCAGACGATAAAACGCCACAAAAATTCGGGTATTAATCGATAAATATAAATGGCAATGACCAGGTTCATTATGGCTGTTACAAAGATCAACTGGGGAATGCTTAGACCAATGCCAAGAAATATCATTGCCACAATGCCCGCAACCACCATAAACAAAGAATTAATAATGTTGGTGGCCGCTATCACTCTTGAGATATGACTTTGTTTTGTGCGTTCCTGAATTAACGAATAAAGGGGTACAAAATAAAAACCAGCAGATAAACCGATCATAAAGATATCAAGAACTATCCACCAATTGTTGGTATCGGACAAAAAGGTGGACAAGGTGAGGATCTGATCAAGGCTATTGGGTTGACCTGCTGAAAAATAAAAATCGATTCCAAAAACTGTTAATCCTATTGAACCAAGAGGCACCAGGCCAATTTCAATTTTACCACCTGAGAGTTTTTCGCACAGTAAGGAGCCAATCCCCACACTGATGGTGAAGGTTCCCATCAGAAGTATAAAGACTCCTTCATTTCCAGAGATGTAATTGCGCGTAAAATTGGGGATCTGAGTGATTAATATCGAACCATAAAACCAAAACCATGACACGCCGATGATGGATAGAAATACAGTACGGTTGGTTTTGCTGTATTGGATGATTTTTTTAGTTTCGGAGATTAGATGATAATTCAAAACTAAATCTGGATCTGAATTTCCCGTTTTTGGGATCTGCTTTGAAGTCAGATAACCCATTATTGCAAAAATAATAACCAGAATTGAGACATACAAAGGACCTTCGTTAAAGGTAATAATCTGAGCTCCCGCGATCATGCCCAGCAAAATGGCGAGGAAAGTACCCATGTCGGTCATGCCATTGCCACCGACCAATTCGTTATTATTGAGTACTCTGGGTAAGTAGCCATATTTAACGGGGCCGAAGAATGCAGATTGAGTGCCCATTAAGAAAAGAATTAATAGTAGTAATTCAGGTGATTGAAGATAAAAACCAAGTGCAGCAATTGACATAATTACAATCTCAGAGAGCTTTACATATTGCATCAGGATGGCATTATCGTACTTATCAGCGAGCTGTCCCGCGAGAGAAGAGAATAGGAAAAAAGGTAGAATAAACAACACCGCAGCAAAGTTAATTAAAATGTCAGAGCCCATCCCAAAGATGCTCATGGCTGAAAAGCTGAACATTATAATGAGCGCATTTTTATAAAAATTATCATTAAAGGCGCCAAGGAACTGGGTTAGAAAATAAGGCAGATACCGTCTTTGAGTTAGCAGTTCAAACTGGCTTGAATCAGACATTATTTCAATCCCTCTTAGAGGTTATTATTATTTTTTAGAATGCATTATTACCAATTAAATAGTAAGCGCGAATAAATTTCTAGCATTTTTTGTAGATTCACTAGCAATTGTTGCCTCTGGCAACCCGAGAATAGAGGCGAGTTGTTTGACGATCCAGACTAAGTTTTGAGGTGTGTTGGTACGTCCTTTAGGCTTTGGTTGTATTGTTCTTGGTAAAAGATAAGGTGAATCAGTTTCTATGAGTAATCTATCAAGCGGTAGATACTTTACGGCCTCTTGCAGTTCATGACCTCGCCTTTCGTCACAAATCCAACCAGTAATACCAATGTAAAGTCCCAAATCTAGACATGCTCTCAACTGCGATTTATCGCCCGTAAAGCAGTGTATGACACCCGATTTATACTGACCTTGGTATCTAGACAAAATTTCAGCAAAACGGCTGTGGGCGTCCCTTTGATGCATAAATAGAGGTAGTTGCAGCTCACAGGCTAGCTTCACATGAGTCTCAAATACTTCCTCTTGAATATCCTGTGGTGAATAATTGCGATTAAAATCTAAACCGCACTCACCAATGGCAACAACTGACTCATCTTGAGCGAGTTGTTGCATAATTTTAATATCAGATTGTTTGAAGTCTTTTGCGTCATGAGGATGGCACCCAACGGTCGATGAAAAGTACAGTCGATTGGTTTTTGCAAGCTCTAATGCCAGAACAGACTCTTCAAGTGAAGTACCAGTGATTATTTGATGAATAACGCCTGCTGATTTTGCATTTTCAACCACGGCATTTAACTGGTTAAATAATCCTTTGTTCGTTAGGTTAACGCCAATATCAATTAATTGAAGCGGGTCGCTCAAGCTTTAGACTCTTTGTCTGATTGAGAATCTGATTGAGAATCTGACTTGTCCTCTGGCTTAATGAAACCTGCAAAGTAGATACCGACTTCAAACAAGAACCACATGGGAATTGCCAGCAGTGTCTGAGAAATAATATCTGGAGGTGTGAGTAACATACCTACAACAAAGACACCAACGATGACATAGGGACGTTTTTGTCTGAGGTTATCGGGTGTGGTGATCCCCATTTTTACCAATAATATAATGGCAATAGGAATTTCAAAGGTAACCCCAAAGGCAAAAAACATTTTCAGCACGGTATCAAGATAACTGCTGATATCCGGCATGGTTTGCACCCCTTCAAGCTCAATGGATGCAAGGAAACCAAAGGCTAGGGGAAATACAATAAAGTAGGCAAACATGAGCCCCACATAAAAGAGCAGAGTGCTTGAGATCATTAATGGGATGGCGAGTGATTTTTCGTGTTTATAGAGGCCCGGTGCAATAAATCCCCAAATTTGACTCAGGATGTAAGGTATTGCAATAAAAATAGAGAGCACCATGGTCAATTTAAAAGGAGTAAAGAAGTTTGCCAATACGTCGGTCGCTATCATGCTTGAGTTATTGGGTATTACAGACAGCAATGGTTTAGCGAGGATGTAATAAAGGTCGGTGGCCCAGTAAAAAAGACTAAAGAAAATAGCAAATACTGCCGTGATCATCTTAAGAAGACGATTTCTCAACTCTAGGAGGTGACTCATCAGTGGCATTTCTTCGCCAACTGAATTTGAATCTTCAGGTTTATCCTGTTGTTGATCTGTCATGACTCAGGTTGTATCTTTTTTGTAGGTTCAGTGGGGATATTTGATTCATCTGGGTTTACGAAATCTAAGGTAGACTGTTCGCTGTCACTTGTTTGAGGAAGCGGTTCATATTCATGACTAGAGGAGTCATTCTCTGATGAGTTAGTTTCTGATGAGTCTGTATCAGATGCTGATGAAAGGGGATCTTGAATATCGCTCTGGAAATTTTCAACATCAGCAATGGTATTTTCAGTGAGGCTTTCAAGATCGTTAATTCCACTCGACTCGCGGATAGAGTTCTCACCTTCTTTAATTTTTTGGCGGATTTCATCAAGTTGAAGTTCGCGGTCAATTTCACTTTTAACATTGCCAATCATTCTGCGGGCGCGGCCGATCCACAGACCAGCAGTTCTTGCCGCGATCGGTAAACGCTCCGGTCCAAGAATTAAAAGAGCGACGACTGCTATTAGACAGAGTTCCCAAAAACCAATATCAAACATAACGAATTAACTATTCTGTTTTTCCTCAGAGGAAGACTTTTGCTCAACCTCATCTTCGGTAGAGCCCTCAATGATTCTACCTTCAACCTTGTCGGTTGAATTGTCACTGGACTCTTTATCTTCTTTTTCATTAATGGCTGATTTGAAGCTTTTCATCGCGCCGCCGAGGTCAGAGCCCATATTTCGTAATTTCTTAGTACCAAATATTAGAACGATGATCACTAGAACGATTATTAACTGCCAGATACTTGGACCCATTGGAAATCCTCTTTATAAAATTAAAACTAATAAAATATTAAACAAATGGTAGCGAAGTGCCACCACCTAATATATGTATATGAAGGTGAAAAACTTCTTGTCCGCCACCTTTACCCGTATTGATGATGGTTCGATAGCCACTTTCTAAACCAAGTGATGCTGCAATCTGTGGAACTTTCATCATCATGTAGCCCATTAAAGCCTCATCTTCTTGATTTAAATCATCAAGATTGATAATTGGCTTTCTGGGAATCATTAAAACATGTACTGGAGCCTTTGGATAAATATCTTTTATCACCACCAAATGTTCATCCTGATAGATGAATTCGGCATCCAGTTCCCCATCAATAATTTTTGAAAATAATGTACTCATTATACCCTTATTTACTTCGAAGGCTAAGAATTAGAAAAATCACCCCGAGAGTTATTAATATAACATCAACGGGAGCGTAATTAGTGGCTCCAGTTCTCAAGAATAGTCCTGAGATTAAGCCAGAAGCGCCACAAATAGCATAAATTAATCTTCGATGATTTTTTTGCTGAGCTTTTAGTTGCTGATTTAATAGTTGAACCTGCTCTTGGAGTAGTTCATGTTTCTTTTCATCATTATTTAAAAATTTGTAAACGAGATCAGGTAACTCTGGAAACTTCTCTCTCCAAAAGGGTGCTCTGCGTTTAATTTCTTCAATTAAAGTAGAAGGACTCATGCGATCTTTAAGCCATTTTTCAAGGTACGGCTTAGCAGTTTGCCAGAGATCAAGTTGAGGGTAAAGTTGACGCCCCAATCCTTCCACATAAAGTAGTGTTTTTTGCAGTAAAACTAACTGTGGTTGAACGGGCATATTAAATTTTCGAGCGGTCTGGAATAGGTTGAGTAAAAAGTCTCCAAAGGATATTTCACTCAAAGGTTTTCCAAAAATAGGTTCGCAAACGCTGCGTATTGCTGCTTCAAATTCGGCCTGGGGTGTTCCCATTGGTATCCAGCCTGATTCAATATGAAGTTGCGCGACCATCTGATAATCACGATTGAAAAAAGCGAGGAAGTTTTCAGCAAGGTATCGTTGATCCGCAACGGTCAAAGAACCCATAATTCCGCAGTCAATGGCGATGTATTTGGGTTTTTCTGGATCAGAGATATCGACAAAGATGTTTCCTGGGTGCATATCTGCATGAAAGAAACTATCTCTAAACACCTGAGTGAAAAAGATCTCTACCCCTCGCTCAGCCAAAGCTTGCATATTGGTTCCTGCAGCCTGAAGAGTTTCGATATCTGAAATGGGTACGGCATAGATCCGCTCCATCACCATAATATTTTGATGGCAATAATCCATGTAGACTTCAGGAACATAAAGCATTTGTGAGTCTTGCCAATTTTTCTTTAATTTTATGGTGTTATTGGCTTCTTGCAGTAAATCTAATTCATTGATAATAGTCGTTTGATAATCTTCAACGACTTCAACGGGCTTGAATCGAAGACTTGCGCTAATATATTTTTCAAGAAAGTGTGCGATTCCAGACATCAGCTGAAGATCTGAATTTATTATTTTCTCAATTCCAGGTCGCAAAATTTTAACGACCACTTTTTTGCCGTCTTTCAATTCTGCTGTATGTACCTGTGCCACCGAAGCAGAGGCCAATGGTTTTGGTTCAAAATTAGTAAAAACCTGATCAATCGATGATCCAATGGCATTTTCTACTATTTGAATGGCTTTTTCACTTTCAAAGGGATCAACCTGATCTTGAAGAAGAGCTAGAACATCAGCTATTTCAGTTGGAAGCAGATCCCGTCTTGTTGACAATAGTTGTCCAAATTTAATAAAAATAGGGCCAAGGATGGTGAGTGCTTTTCTGAGGCGCTCGCCTTCAGACATATTTTTACTGCACCTACCAGTAGTTGGCCCCACCAAAAATAACAATAAAGAGAGGGGACGATTTTTCTGAGGTAAAAATTCAAGTAGTCGATACTGTCTACAGACATTGAGTATTACTTTTATTCTAATGAGGCGGTTGATTGTTTTCATCTGGGTCGAATAGTGATTAGATTAAACGCGATGTTGATCATCAAAGTGAGTATTTTGAAATCTTTCAATAAGGTTATTGGCTCTATTTTCAAGTTCACTGAGATCATCAAAAAAGTTTTCTACTTCAATTTTTGTGGGGGTGAGTCGTAATTCTTCCTGTACATATTCTCCAAGATTATCCTGAGTGTTTTCAAATATTTCCTTGAACCAGGCTCCAGCCTTCTTTGCAATGTGTGCTGCCTGATGCGCAAAGATATCGCCGGTAACGTCGGAGAGGGCTTCTTCCCAATCAATATTAAGCCCTTTAAATAATTGTTCAAATTTTTGACCCGTCGCAACATCACCTTCAAAATGAATGCCACTGTCGCTGGTCATTTCAGATTCATCAATAAATTGACTGATGCCCATTGAAAAGAAGTCCCAACTCTTACCCATCAGTTTTACGTTAGGCTTGCCTTCATAGGAAGACAAAACTGTAATTTGGTGTTCGTCGGGTAAAAAGAAAAGTTCAACATTCCAATCGGTGAGTACTATTGCTATAACGCGGCCAGAGATGGTTTTTAATTTAGCTTGGTAACTGGGATCAAGTGGCAAAACTCGATTCAGTGAAATCTCTACGGCACCTGCCAATGTACTGTTAAAGGTTTCGTTCAAAATTTAAAACCTCGATGAAGTGCAACAATGCCACCAGCAAGATTATGAATATCACATTGCTCAAATCCTGCATCAAGTACCATGCCCTTGAGAGTCTGTTGATCAGGATGCATCCGAATGGACTCGGCTAAATATTGATAACTATCGGAATCACCAGCCACCAATTTGCCTATTTGCGGTAGAATTTTAAATGAATAGGCGTCATACACTTTTTCAAGTAGTTCGTTATTGGGTTTAGAAAACTCCAGTATGAGAAGTCGTCCACCGGGCTTGAGTACCCTGAATATTGATCGAAGCGCCGCCTCTTTATCGGTTACATTTCTCAGACCAAAAGCAATGGTGACACAATCAAAAAGATTATCTTCAAAGGGAAGAGCTTCAGCATTTGCTTGAACGTATTCAATATTACCTATAAATCCTTTATCGGCCATTCGATCTCGACCCACTTTTAACATGGAGTCATTAATATCGGAAAGAATTATTTTTCCAGTAGGGCCTACTCGCGGTGCCATTAAAGCTGCCAGATCGCCAGTTCCGCCAGCGAGGTCGAGAATAGTTTGTCCTTTACGAACCGCTGAGAGTTCTATGGTGTAACGTTTCCATAGTCGATGGACACCGAAGGACATCAGATCATTCATGATGTCATAGCTATTAGCGACCGAATGGAATACACCTGCAACGAGGTTTGCTTTATCATCCGAATTGACGGTTTTGTAACCGAAATGTGTATCCTGACCTTTATCCATTTTTATTCTCGAATTTTATTCTACTAGCTTGCTGTTTGGACACTAATTATAGTCGAGATTGCTGCCCTGTGAAACACTAGAGAGTGGAATACTAGAGAATGTATTGGCTTAAATCTTCATCCTCAACCAGCTCATTGAGTTGCTCGTTCACATATTGCTCATCAATGACGATATCCTTTGAGGCTTCATAATCGCTGAATGATATGCTCTCCAACAGGCGTTCCATGACCGTGTGTAGGCGGCGCGCACCAATGTTTTCTGTTGTTTCATTGACCTGAAAAGCTATTTCAGCCAGTCGTTGAATTCCGTCTTCTTTAAACTCAAGGTTACAATTCTCGGTTTCCATTAATGCAATGTATTGTTTGCTGAGCGAAGCATCGGGCTCAGTTAAAATTCGTACAAAATCTTCGGTGGTCAAGGCTTTGAGTTCTACGCGTATTGGCAGTCTTCCCTGGAGTTCAGGTATGAGGTCCGATGGCTTTGCCAGATGAAATGCTCCTGAGGCGATAAATAAAATATGATCAGACTTTACCATGCCGTATTTAGTATTTACGGTACAACCTTCAACCAAAGGCAACAGATCGCGTTGAACACCCTCTCTTGAAACCTCGCCACCTGAAGAATTGTCAGAGCGTTTTGCAACCTTGTCGAGTTCATCGAGAAAGACGATACCATTTTGTTCTACAACCTCAACGGCGCGATTTTTTAACTCATCCATATTAACTAATTTTTCTGATTCTTCATCAGCTAATAGTTTGAACGCGTTCTTAATTTTCAACTTTCGCTGTTGTGCATTCTTGGGAGACATATTCTGGAACATGCCTTGCAATTGATTGGTCATTTCTTCCATGCCAGGAGGCGCCATGATTTCAATACCGACCGATGGACTTGTGATTGCTAATTCAATTTCTTTATCGTCCAGATCACCCTCACGTAATTTTTTACGGAAGACTTGGCGAGTATTGCTTTCTTTTGATTCTGTCTCCGGTTGGTCAAACTCATTCCTCGCAGTTGGTAACAGTGCATCAAGAATTCGTTCTTCAGCGGCTTCTTCAGCCCGTACCTTAACTTTCTTAAAAGCTTGTTCACGTGTCATTTTCATTGATATATCAACAAGATCACGAATAATTGATTCTACGTCGCGACCAACGTAACCCACTTCTGTAAACTTTGTCGCTTCAATCTTAATGAAAGGAGCGTTGGCAAGTTTGGCAAGTCGTCGAGCAATTTCAGTTTTACCAACGCCGGTTGGACCAATCATCAGTATGTTTTTTGGTGTAATTTCATTGCGTAAATCTTCATCAACCTGCATGCGGCGCCACCGGTTTCTCAGTGCAATTGCAACAGCACGTTTGGCGTCATCCTGTCCGACAATGTGCTTATCAAGTTCGTGAACAATTTCTCGTGGTGTCATATGGGACATTAGTTACTTTCCAGTTCTTCGATGGTTAAATTATGATTAGTGTAGATGCAGATATCACCGGCAATGTTGAGACTTTTCTCAACAATTTCTCTTGCAGATAAATCACTGTTATCCAGTAGCGCCATTGCCGCGGCCTGGGCAAAAGGTCCGCCTGAACCAATGGCCATTAAACCGTCAGGAGGCTCAATCACGTCACCGTTACCAGTAATAATTAATGAGTCTTGTGAATCGGCAACCGTCAGCAGTGCTTCAAGACGTCGTAACATTTTATCGGTACGCCAATCCTTCGCTAATTCAACGGCAGCCCTCATGAGTTTGCCTTGGTGAGCTTCAAGTTTACGTTCAAATCGTTCAAATAAAGTAAAAGCATCTGCTGTACCGCCTGCGAACCCAGCAATAACCTTATCGTGAAACAAACGACGCACTTTGCGTGCATTGCCCTTCATTACGGTATTACCCTGGGTGACCTGTCCATCACCACCAATAACGACCTTGCCGCCTCTGCGAACAGAAAGAATTGTAGTACCTCGAAATTGTTCCATTTTGATGTTCTCTGTAGGTATGAATATAGAAATTAATTCTAGAATATTATTCGATTTTTGTTGTATGAATAATGGTATATGAACTATGGGGTTATTGATGCATGGTTTCAAGGCGTGATGCTATTGAGCACGAGCTTGTATTTTTAATGTGCCATTCACTAAGTGAGTTAGATTAAATTGAAGAATATTGTAAAATTACCAAATTTTACAATTATTAATATTATTTCGCTCCAGTTGATGCCTCTCCCGTTCAGCCATTCGTTTGCTTTTGTAGGGGCCTAGTGTCACTCGAAACCAGCGCATACCACTCTTTTCAACGGTGGGATTAATATTAGCACTAAAACCATTCATGGCAATTTGAGCTTTAAGATTTTCAGCGGAGGATTTTTTTCTGAATGATCCACACTGCATAATCAGACTAATTTCTTTGCGTTTTTTTATGGGGAGTTGAGCGACATCATCGTCTATATTGATTTCTTTTTTTACAAGCTCTGTATGAAAACTGAAATCGGAGGGTGTTATTTCTGCTGCTGGCACGGCCTGATATTCTGATTCTGCCGAAGGTTTTTCTTTTGGTTTTTCAACGACGGTCTGCTTTTTGTTATCAAACACATTTGAACGCAATGCAAACATTACGATGGCTCCGATCAGTAATCCTGCAACTAACCATATCCATCCAGGAATCGTTGCTGGTTTGTCCTTGTTTTTAAACCTAGAAGCACTGCCACGTTTTTTAGTTTTTTTAGCGAAATCTTGACTCATGGCTAATTACATCGACTCAGGAGCAGACACGCCTAAAATGCCTAAACCATTGGAGAGAGTTTGTTTGGTTGCAAGGATGAGATTAAATCGGGCGTTCCTCAAAGAGGCGTCATCAATAATGAATTTCTCGGCATTGTAATAACTATGAAAATCATTCGCCAAATCACGAAGATAATGTGCAATGCTGTGTGGTTCAAGATTTTTGGCTGATGTTTTAATAATTTCTGGATATGCGGCCAATCTCTTAAGGAGGGCCTGCTCATGATCATTGGTTAACAATTCAAGGTTGTCATTGCCTGTATTCATATCATGAGAAAGCTTGGCTTCATCTAGCTTGCGCACCACGCTGCATATTCTTGCGTGGGCATACTGAATATAATACATAGGGTTTTCATTGGAGCGAGATTTTGCAAGATCGAGGTCAAAATCCATATGTTGTTCGGCTTTTCGCATCACATAAAAAAATCGTGCCGCATCATTTGAGACTTCTTCACGCAACTCTCTAAGGGTAACAAAAGAGCCACTACGAGTAGACATCTGTACACGTTGACCACCACGATAAAGAATTGCGAATTGTACCAATGGAATATCAATCTGGTCGGTGTTGGCTCCAAGGGCTTTCAGTGAAGCTTTTACCCTTGCAGTGTATCCATGGTGATCGGCACCGAAAATATCGATAATTCGGTCAAAGCCTCTATCGAGTTTTTCCATGTGATAGGCAATATCAGATGCAAAGTAGGTCGTTTGTCCATTATCTCGGACTGCAACGCGATCTTTATCATCACCAAAATCAGTTGATCGAAACCAAATAGCACCATTTTTTTCATACATGTGGCCGGTTTCAGTTAGTTTGTCGATGCCCTGTTGAATTGCTCCGGAATCAATTAAGGATTGTTCTGAATACCAACGGTCGAACTCAACACCAAATTCACAAAGGTCCTGTTGAATTTCACTGCGTATGGCCTCAAGACCAAAATCAAAGAGGGTCTTATATTTTTCTTCAGCTAGAGATGTCTTTGCATTAGTGATTAGATCATCAACATGCTTTTCTTTGTCGCCAGTTTTTTCAGAGGGCGTTTCGTCCTGATGTACATTGGCGAATAATTCTTCGGGATTGATTACAAAAAGGTCCTGATACTTGTTTTGTAACTCCTCGGCGATAACCTTTACATAACCACCCTTATATCCATTAACAGGAAAGATGATGGATTTGCCCGCTAGTTCGAGATATCTGAGGAACACGCTCAGTGCCAGAATATGCATTTGTCGACCGGCATCATTCACATAATATTCACGATGGACATCCCAACCTGTGAGACTGAGTAAATTAGATAGGCTGGCGCCATAGGCTGCTCCTCGGCCGTGGCCTACATGTAACGGCCCTGTGGGATTCGCAGAGACAAATTCAACGATGACTTTTTTCTTTGTACCATCAGTATTCAGTCCTTCGTCACAACTACCAAAGTTGACGCCTTGCTCAATAGCCTGTTTTACGATGGCGGTGGTACTTTCGTCAGAGAGGAAAAAATTAATAAATCCTGGACCTGCAATAGAAACACTTTTAACAATGGATGATTGAGGAATTGCGTTAATAATTAACTCGGCCATTTCGCGTGGGTTTTTTCCGGCAGCTTTCGCTGAAACCATTGCAATGTTGGTTGCCAGATCGCCATGTGATGGATCACGGGTGCGATCAACATTAAACCTAGGAGAGAACTCACTGGATAATACAGCATCATTTTTCAACTGCTGAATTGCCAAATGGAGTAATTGTTCTAACTGTTGCTTCATTGTTTTTCCCGGGCTCAAGTATTTAATAAAGTATTTAAAAATTTCTTATTCATGGGTTTAAAAAGACCCAATAAAAGTTTAAGTCAATTTTCTTAGAAAGAAAGCGCGCTATTAGAACATTTCCTGTGGGTCAACATCTAGAGACCAGCGTACTGTTTTTGAACTTTTTTTGCTTTCTATCTCAATTATCAGGTATCTAAGTAACTTTTGCAGTGATTTACGACTTTTAGCCTGTAAAAGTAATTGAACTCGGTAATTACCCGCGCGACGATGCATGGGTGCTGCAATGGGACCAAGAATTGAGATTGGATGATCATTATCTATATTTGTCCTCGCAATCTCAGCAACCTCTGTTAAAAATTGATCGGGAAGGGCCGCTATTTTGGCCTCTGCTCTAAACAGTGCAAGATAACTATAGGGCGGCCAGAGACACTGTTCACGTTCAACAAGTAAATCCCGTGCAAAACTATCGTAACCATCTTTAATTAAGGTTTGTATTTGTGGGTGTTCGGGGTGGCGAGTTTGAATAACCACAACTCCAGGTTTCTCCGCACGACCAGCACGACCCGCAACCTGTATTAGCTGTTGGGCAAACTTTTCAGAAGCTCTAAAATCAGAGCTAAATAGAGCCGAGTCCATATCAACAATTGCAACCAAAGACACATTTGGAAAATGATGACCCTTAGAGAGCATTTGTGTGCCCACTAGAATTTTATAGTGACCCTTATTGATATCTTCAATATAGTTTTTCATCGAATCTTTACGACGAGTGCTATCACGATCAATGCGAATGAGCGGATAATCGGGAAACTTTTGTTCGAGCAGTGATTCAATCCGTTCCGTTCCAATACCAACTGCCGTAATATTTTGACTATCACAGTCAGGACATTTTGATGGAACTTGCCGACTCGTATCACAATGATGACAATGCAGATGTTTAGGAGATTGGTGTAAGGTATAGCTGGTCTCACAACGCTCGCAATTGGCCCGCCAACCGCAATCATGACACATTAAAATGGGGGCAAAGCCTCTGCGATTAAGAAAGATAATGACTTGATTGCCCTGACTAAGATGTGCACCGATGGTCTCGATTAAGGGTCGAGATAGCCCCTGCTCCATAGGTAATCGTCGGATGTCAAATGTTTGAAACATGGGTTTTGATACTGAGCCAGGTCGCTGGCGAAGCTTTAGGTGTTGATACTTCCCATCAAGGGCATTCTGTAGGGTTTCTAATGATGCAGTAGCACTGCCTAAAACCACGGGAATGTTTTTATTTCTGGCGCGAACCAAGGCTAAATCTCTTGCTGAGTATAACCAACCCTGTTGCTGTTTAAATGAAGGGTCATGCTCTTCATCGATGATGATTAATCCTAAATCTTTCATTGGCGTAAATAGCGCACTGCGGGTGCCTATTAATATTTGATAATCACCATTGACGGTGAGCTGCCAATTTTCATAGCGTTGCTGATTATTTAGGCCGGAATGAAACAATCCAATGGGCATATTTAATCGGTTTTGAAAGCGATTAACCAACTGTGGAGTTAATCCAATTTCGGGGACAAGCACTAATATTTGCTTGCCCTGACTCAGCACTTTAATGATTAATTGCAAATAAACTTCGGTTTTACCGCTGCCCGTAATCCCGTCTAATAGGTGCACTTGGAATTTATCCAGCTGACAGCTGTCAACGGCTAGTTGTTGTTCCTTGGTTAATTTTGGAGCTGATCGGTGGTCGTCTGAACGTTGAACATTTAGCGTTGTTAATCGGTCCTTTTCATAGGATTCAATCCACAGGGCCTCTTTGAGTGTTCGCAACGTTTGTATTTGTATCTTTTTAGACTTGAGCTCAAGTTCACTTAATCCTGCCGTTGAGGATGTTAAAAGTTCAAGGCATAGTCGCTGTTTAGGAGCGCGAGTAATTGAATTTAAGCTCGGAGCTTGAGATGTTATCTTCCAATAGATAGTTTTCTTTACGGATAACTTTGAATTCTTACGAGTAAGGGCGGGTAACATTTTAAAGCATATGTTACCGAGTGAATAATGATAGTAAGTACTTGCCCACGAAGCTAATTTTAGGATTTCTTCATCCAATAAAGGGACTTTGTCGAGGACGCTAAGACAGGCCTTCAATTTACTTGGCTCTACTTCAGAGTGACTCTTAATCTTTGTTACCAGAGCGATGCGCTTACTGGGTCCAAAAGGTACCAAAACGCGACAACCTGGCTGAATTGGCACTGCATCAGAAGACTCTATTGGAGGCAGATAATCAAAGCATCTTCGTACCGGAGTAGGCAGAACAACTTCAAGTATAATTAGGTTCATTGAATTCATTGCTGCATATGATACATTTTATTACTGTTAATAAAAGTAAAACTGCTTGATCATCTTGCAGTCAGTCGTTACAATCGCGCCTCGATTTAAAAGTCAGATCGTATTTAGCGTTTCGCAGTTACTGCAAATGACTATTTGGCGAACTGCACCTATACAAAGAGGTAAGCCATGAAAACAGATATACACCCAAATTATGAAATGATGACAGCAAGCTGCACTTGTGGAAATAAGATTGTAGTTCGCTCGACACTCGGTAAAGATCTTTCATTAGACGTTTGTTCTGAATGTCACCCTTTTTACACGGGTACTCAGAAGATAATGGATACTGGTGGTCGTGTGGATCGTTTCCGTAAGCGATTTGGAAATCGTTCTGTAAGTTAAAACAGATTTTCTTAATCTCTACGATTTAAAAGGCACTTAATGTGCCTTTTTTTATGGCTGCTTTTCTTACCTATAAATAGCCCTGTAGATAGCCCTGTAGATAGCCCTGTAGACACACATTAAGCAATAATGCTCAGAAAATGGACTCTTCCTCTTCATCCTTTTCATTGAAGGGATCATCAACTTTAATGGGTGCAAAGTTTGAGGGTAGGTAACGCTGCCTAAAAATCTCAAAGATTGCCCCTTTCATATTAGCCGGTGCAAGAAGGCCGGTCGCCGGGTCTATTTTAGCGGTAACTAGACCATCGGGCTGCTTTAAGCTATTTTCGGGTCGACCTGCAAGAGCTGCTTCCATGAATCCTTGCCAAATGGGTAGTGCGGCTTTACCACCAAACTCGTTATTTCCTAACCCTCGTGAATAGTCTTCAAAGCCAACCCAGGCAGTGGCAACATAATCACCATTGTATCCAGAGAACCATGCATCTTTGGCTTGGTTTGTGGTGCCTGTTTTACCAGCAAGATCATTTCTCTTCAGTAAAGAGCTGTTTGATTGTCTGAGTGTCGGTGCAGCAGTTCCATGATGTATGACATCCTTCATCATACTGTCTATGAGAAAAATATTATCGGCCGCCACCACTCTTAACGCGACCTTATCAGAATCAACGATCATTTCAGGTTCTAGATTAAGGGGTTGTTTGGCATCAATAATAAAATTAGGATTAGTGTCATTTAGCCTTGTATCATTTATCCCTGTAAGTTCAGGAGCATCAAAATGATCTGTGGATTGGTCTGAGCTCTTTTGTTCTTGCTCAATTTCTGCAAAGAGTTCCGCTTCAGCATTAACGCGTAATTCGTTCAATGACTCGGAGGAAGCATTTTGTTCGAGCATTATTGCTTCGCAGTCTTCACAAACAGTCACGGGCTGTTCTTCAAAGAGAATGTTGCCGTTCGAATCTTCAATACGTCGAATATAGAATGTATTGATTCGATAACCACCATTGGCAAAAATTGCAAAACCGGTTGCAACCTCAAGCGGTGTAAAATCGGCGGCCCCAAGTGCCAGACTATTTACTGCAGGCATTCTTGAGCGTTCGAACCCCATGTTGGCTAGGTAATTCACCGCATACCTTGGTGTAATGTCGTTGAGCAGTCTAATTGATACGAGGTTTGTTGAGCTTTTCAAAGCATTTCTCAAACGAGTGGGTCCTTTATAGTCACCACTTGAATTTTTTGGGCGCCAGATGTTTTCACTGGAAGCATCAACCTTAGTAAAGGGTGCGTCATTAACAACCGATGCAGCGGTATAGCCTTTTTCGAATGCTGCAGAATAAATGAAAGGTTTAATATTAGAACCGGGCTGACGTCTCGCTTGAGTGACACCGTTATATTGATAAAAATCAAAATCGAAGCCGCCAACAAGGGCACTGATGGCGCCATTGTTGGGTTGAAGTGCTACGAAGGCCGCTGATACTTCAGGAATTTGAGTGAGCTGCCAATGACCAGAGGTATCTTTAAATACTCTTATTAAATCTCCGGAAGATACAATTTCACTTGCGGTTCTTGGTGGTTTTCCTCGACGATTATCGTTTACAAAAGGTCTAGCCCATGAAAGACCATTCCATTGAATAGTGATTAATCGATCCTTGGGGTTAAATCGTTTATCAGATTTTTTGATTAGCACTTTAATAGAGTCTTCACTCAGGGAGACCACAATTCCAGGTGCTAGATCACCAACAACGCGTATGTCATTAAGAATTTCATCTAGAGCATCGAAGTCAAGAGCCAGCATTGATTGCTCCTCTTCTAGATCTGCTTGCTCTTGGTCAGATAAGTTGAGTGCTTCGGTATTATCTTGCTCAGGTTGATTCAGGACTGCTTGTTCCAGTGAAGATGCATTAAAGGAAAGTAGAATTTGTTCTACCTCGTCAAAATGTCTCTCTGGACCTCTGTATCCATGACGGCGATCGTAATCAACCAAAGATTGTCTTACCGAACGCCGAGAGATCTTTTGTAGGGTGCTATCAATGGTCGTATAGACATTAAAACCCTGAGTGTAAGCATTCTCACGTCCAAAACGCTTAACCATGACCCGTCGTACCATTTCTGCAAGATAAGGTGCGTTTAACTCTACCTGCGGTTCATGTATTGCCGCAGTGAGAGGTGTAGCGAGAGCCACTTCTAATGTTTGTTGATCAATATAACCTTCGGTTAACATTCTTCTAAGCACATGGTCGCGTCTTTTGTGTGCTTTTGGAGGATTAGATATAGGGTTGTGAGTAGTGGGGCCTTTCGGAATGCCTGCAATGATCGCGAGTTGTGGTAGTGTCAGTTTGTCGACCGTTGTTCCATAATAAACTTGAGCGGCTGCACCCACACCATAAGCGCGATGACTAAAATTAATTTTATTCCAATAAAGGGTTAAAATATCATTTTTAGTCAGATTGCGTTCTATTTTCCAAGATAAAAAGATTTCTTTTGTTTTACGGGTAAATGTTTGATCAAAACTGAGGAAAAAGTTTCTAGCAAGTTGCATGGTGATGGTACTACCACCGCCGCCAATGCGTCCAGTGGTCACCAGTTGAACCACTGCTCTGGCAAGACCAATGGCGTCTACACCACCGTGGGAATAAAACCGTCTATCTTCAGTAGCAATTAAAGCTTGGTTTAACTGTTCGGGAATTTGGTCAAATGCAACAGGTATTCGCTTCTTCTCGCCAAAATACGAAAACAGCTTTTCATCTGCAGTATAAACTCTCATTGGAGTTTGCAGGCGAAAGTCTTTGAGCGTTTCAACTTCGGGTAATTGTGGACCGACGTATAAATACATCGACAAAAACACCAATATTGCGCCAAAAGACGTGAAAAATGTTAAGTAGACTCCAGTTTTTGCGATCTTCATTAGATATTTCTTATTCATTGAACTATATATTAATAATAATTTAGTGTTTTAGCTAATTCTTAGACACATTATATGGGTTTTATTCTGTTTAGAGTAAATAAATTTAAAAAAAGAGTGATTTTTCTGATAGTTGCAAGTACTATCTAAAGTGAATTCAAACAAAATTATTCAATTTCATGGATGTTATTAGGGAATAGTCCTATGTTAGCTCAACTGTTCGGGAGCAGGAAAACACCTCTGATTGGCCTCGATATCAGTTCAACTTCAGTGAAGTTATTAGAACTGGGTAAAGTGGGTACAAGATTCAGAGTCGAAAGTTTTGCTGTAGAGCCTCTACCACCAGAAGCGGTGATAGAACGCGATATTAAAGATGTGGAAGCAGTCGGCGAAGCCATCAAACGATGTGTTCTTCGTTCTGGCACAAATACTAAGCATGCAGCGGTTGCTGTTGCTGGTTCTGCCGTCATCACCAAGGTTATTCAATTAGATGCGGGATTCACTGAAGCTGAAATAGAAACCCAAATTGGAGTTGAAGCTGACCAATACATACCCTATCCCCTTGAAGAAGTTTCATTAGATTTCGAGATTCTAGGTGAATCTGAAAAAGCCCCTGACAAGGTCGATGTACTTTTAGCAGCAAGTCGCTCTGAAAATATTGAAAGCCGCGAAGATGCTCTAGAAATCGGCGGACTCATTGCAAAGGTTGTCGATATAGAAGCCTACGCCATGGAACGAGTCTTTGATGTTCTCGGAAGCCATGTCTTCGGTCAGGACGATGATCAGGTCATCGCTGTTCTCGATATCGGCTCAACCATGACAAGTTTAAGTGTTTTGCAAAATAATAAAACAATTTATACCAGAGAGCAGGTTTTTGGTGGCGCTCAATTAACAGAAGAAATTCAACGTCGATACGGTCTATCTTATGAAGAGGCTGGAATGGCGAAAAAACAAGGTGGTTTACCAGACGATTACGTTTCAGAAGTCTTAGAGCCCTTTAAAGAAGGTATTGTTCAGCAGGTAAGCCGTGCGTTACAGTTCTTTTACTCTTCAAGTCAGTATGGTGAAGTTGATCATCTGGTACTTGCAGGTGGTTGTGCCGCAATTGATGGCATTGACGAGATGATTGAAGAACGTCTGGGTACTACTGCTAGCATTGCCAATCCTTTTACCGATATGTCTTTATCATCCAGAGTGAATGCTCAGGGGCTTAGTACCGATGCACCTGCATTTATGATTTGCTGTGGACTAGCATTGAGGAGTTTTGACTAATGGCCAAAATTAACCTCCTACCATGGCGTGAAGAACTCCGTGCAGAACGGAAACGACAATTTGTTGGAATCTTAGGTTTAGCTGTAGTTGTTGGAGCATTGGTATCATTACTTGTGCATATGTCCTTCGAATCGAAGATTGGTAGCCAACAAAGTAGAAATTCTTATTTAAAATCAGAGATTTCACAGCTAGATACCAAAATTAAAGAAATTTCTAAGTTAGAAAAACAACGCGAAGAACTCCTTAATAGAATGCAAATTGTTCAAGATTTGCAGCAAAGTCGACCATTGGTAGTTCGCTTATTTGACGAGCTGGTACGACAAATTCCAACGGGCGTATATCTAACCGAATTTTCTAGAAAAAAATTAAACCTATCTATCAAAGGGAAATCTGAGTCAACACCACGAATTTCAGCCTTTATGAGAAACATCGAAAAATCTCAATGGCTCAAAAAACCTGATGTAAGTGGTATTAAGGCTGACAAGAAAGGTAGCATTCCTACAACGAACTTTACCATGACAGCCAAACAAAAAGGTTTCAAGAAAGGTAAAAAGGGCAAGAATAAGGCCGGAGGTAGACGATGAATCTGGATATTAATCAATTTAAAGATCTCGATATTGATAATGTCGGAGATTGGCCTGGTGTTGTAAAAGGGTTTTTCACGATAGCCGTTTTTGCAACTGTGATAGGACTAACCTATTACTTTGATACACAGGATCAAATAACTCGGCTTGATAAAGAACATGCTAAAGAACAAGATTTAAAAAGTGAATTTGAGACAAAACAGCGAAAAGCCGTGAACTTAAACGCCTATCGTGAGCAAATGACTGAAATGTGTGAATCTTTTAAGCATATGCTTCGACAGTTACCAACAAGCACTGAAATTCCTGGTTTAATTGACGATATTTCTCAGTCTGAGGCCTACAGTGGCTTAGAGTTTGAAGAAACCAAGTATCTCAAAGAAAAGAAGGCTGAGTTTTATACGGAAAAGCCGGTGAGTATACGAGTTAAAGGAAACTACCATCAGCTTGGCAAATTTGTCAGTCGCGTATCAAGTTTACCTCGAATTGTGACAATGCACGATTACAGCATTAAGCCTACAAAGTCTAAAACGGGTGATGATATACAACTAACTTTGGCCATTACAGCTAAAACCTATCGATATGATTCAAGTGCAGATAAAACCGCCTGTAATAAAAAGGGGGCATCTAAATGAAATTGATTAAACTTAGCTTCCTAATGTCGACCATGCTGATTCTTTCAGGGTGTCTTAACGAAGGCGACCAGGATTTAAGATCGTGGGTCGGCGAAATTAAGGCATTGCCTGCAACGGGTATACCACCCTTACCTGAAATTAGACCCTATGAAGCCTTTATCTATTCGGCAGAACATTTGCGGTCACCTTTTGAGTCAGCACGACCCGAAGCAATTGGAGAATTAGGCAGTTTAGAAAATTGTAAATCAAATATACGGCCTGATGTTAATCGTGTTCGAGAAGAACTAGAAGATTTTGCACTTCAATCACTCACAATGGTTGGTTCAATGAGCCAAGCTGGTAATGCATGGGCATTAATTCGTCAGAATTCAGGAAGTATCCATCGGGTTCAAATTGGAAATCATTTGGGCTTAAATCACGGACAAATCGTTAATATCTCAGAGCAAAACATACAACTCATGGAAACCGTTCCGAATGGTCAGGGCTGCTGGGAATCCAGACCCATGACATTGGAGGTGAAACAATGAGCCAAGGAGTAATAAAAATGAATAGCAACTGCGCAAAGGTTGGCTTGACCAGTGGAAAATCTATCTGGACTCTTTCTTTGCATACCCGTATTTTGAAGAATTTAGCGGCAGCTTTATTTGTACTGTTATCTGCTAATTCTGTGTTTGCTGCGGTATTACAAGATATTAGTTATGCAGTACTACCAGGTAACCGAGTCGAAATACGTCTGTCGATGTCTGAAGCTGTTGATGTGAGTAGTGAATTCACAACCAACAATCCAGCTAGAATATCCATGGACTTCAATGGTTTATCATCAGCTCTTGCAAGTAGAAGTACTCGAATTGATACGGGTGATGTGCTTGGAGTCTCTGCTGTAGAAGCACAGGGCAAGATGAGAATAGTCGTTGCTCTACTCCAGATGGAAAAGTACACCACACGTCAAGATGGTAGTGACTTTGTAATTACGGTCGGCTCTTCTTCAGCTGCGCAATCTATTTATGCTGAACCAGAACCTATGACGACCAGTGCAAATTATGATTCTGACTCAGTATCGGGTAACAATATATCTAGCTTAGACTTCAGAAGAGGTTCTGAGGGTGAGGGTCACGTAGTCCTTAATTTGTCTGATTCTGATGTGTCAGTGGACCTTCGTCAGGAAGGCAGACAAGTCATCGCAGATTTCTTTGGTACATCAATGACTAGCTCATTACTTAGAAAGCTTGATGTGATTGACTTTGGAACACCTGCAACCTATATCCAAACACGTCGTATGGGCGATATGATCCGTCTAACCATTGATACTGAAAATGAGTTTGAGTATCTTGCATACCAAACGGACAATCTCTTTACCATTGAATTAAAGCCCTTGACTGAGGCTGAAGCTGAAAAATTAAAGGCTGAGAAAGCGAAGTTTACCGGAGAGCGTCTATCCTTAATGTTCCAAGACATTGAGATACGTGCGGTACTGCAAATTATTGCTCAGCATACGGGTTTGAATCTCGTTGCATCTGACTCGGTTAAAGGCAATCTAACATTAAGATTACAGAACGTTCCTTGGGATCAGGCCTTGGACATTATTCTCAAGACAAAAAGCCTCGATAAAAGAATCAATGGCAACGTGATGCTCGTGGATTTAGCTCAAAACATCGCTTCTCGAGAAGAGGCCGAACTTAAGGCTCAAAATTCTGTATCACAACTTGCACCACTCAGGACTGAGCTGATTCAGGTAAATTATGCTAAGGCTTCAGAAATAGCATCACTGCTTAAGGCTACGGGTAATACCTTACTTTCTGAGCGTGGTAGTGTGTCGGTTGACGCAAGAACCAATACCTTGCTGGTACAGGATACAGCAGACAAGTTGGCTGAAGTTCGTGATTTAGCCAATAAACTTGATGTTCCAGTACGACAAGTGCAGATTGAATCTAGAATCGTGACAGCCAGTAGTGGTTGGACGGAAGAATTAGGTGTCCAGTGGGGCGCAACTAAGATTCGCAGTGAAACTACAGTCTCAGGAAGTCTTAGAGGCTCAAATGACTTAAACGCTCAAATAGGTGACGGTGAAGCGGATCTATTAGATACACTCAATGTGAGCTTACCAGTAGCAGGCGCTGCAGGTAGTTTCGGATTAACCTACGCTAACCTTTCAAAAGGATTAATTCTGGACCTAGAGCTTTCAGCTTTAGAGAATGAAAATAGAGGCGAGGTCATTGCAAGTCCAAGAGTTATTACAGCAAACCAGCAAGAAGCACATATTGAGGCGGGTGAAGAAATACCCTTCCAAAATGCGACTTCTTCAGGGGCTACCAGTGTTCAGTTTAAGAAAGCTGTACTTTCGCTGACGGTTACACCTCAAATTACTCCAGATGATCGGATTATTCTCGATTTGACAGTGACTCAGGATACACGTGGAGAGGATACTATCTCAGGACCTGCGATTAACACACAACAGGTCACGACACAGGTACTGGTCGATAATGGTCAAACAGTAGTTCTTGGTGGAATTTACCAACAAAGAACGAACCGAGATGAAACCAAAGTTCCCTTCTTTGGAGATCTTCCAGGATTAGGTTGGATGTTCAGACATAAATCTGACACAACGGCTAAGCAAGAGTTGTTGATATTTGTGACGCCTAAAATTTTAAAAGACAATATAAAATAAAATTTTATAAAGATGGTTTATAAAGCCTGTGCATTGTAAAATGTGCAGGCTTTTTTGCTATTTCTAATAGCTTAGCGATTAATGACTAACTCACATAATTACTACAAGACCCTTAACAGTGTGCATTTATTGATAATCAATGAAGAATAAACGAAACATATTTTTAATCGGCCCAATGGGTGCGGGAAAATCATCAATCGGTAAACAAATAGCCTTACAGCTTAAGATGGAATTTGTTGATACCGACCGAGTGATTGAAGAGCGTACCGGTGCTGATATTGATTGGATTTTCGACCTTGAAGGCGAAGATGGTTTTCGTGCGCGTGAAGAAGGAATCATTGAAGAGTTAACAGAAATGCAAGGTATTGTCCTCGCAACTGGTGGTGGCGCGGTCATCAGCGCACAAAATAGAAATTTTCTTGCGTCTAGGGGTACCGTTATCTACCTAGAAACATCAATTGAACAGCAACTTGAACGCACTCGAAGAGATAAAAAACGTCCTCTATTACAGAACAATGATAATCCAAGAAAAACATTTGAAGATCTTAAAGCAGTCCGAGAACCCCTGTACCTTGAAATTTCAGACTATACCTTTCCTACGGACAGTAGCACAGTTAAAGCTGTAGCACGTTTTATCCTCGACGGTCTGCACCGATAAAGCTCATGACCTCCGTTCCTGTTGAGCTTGGAGATAATAGCTATCAGATTAACATCATAGCTAATTTACTATCCTCAGATGAAACATCTCAATTAATTCCAAAAAGTCACCAATACGCGATTATCAGCAACCAACAAATTGCCGATCTTTACCTCAGCTCTGTTAAAAAATTACTCCCCGATGAGGCTGCAGTTACAGTGTTGCTCATACCGGATACTGAGCAAAGTAAATCCTTGACTGAATTTAGCCGGCTTCATGATGCTTTATTAGAAGCAAAATTTAATCGTAGCAGTACTATCATAGCCCTTGGTGGGGGTGTTGTAGGGGACTTGTCAGGATTTGTTGCCGCAACATTGCACCGAGGTTGTAATTTTGTTCAGATCCCAACCAGCCTACTCGCTCAGGTCGATTCGTCAGTAGGTGGCAAAACGGCAATAAATCATAGCAGTGGAAAAAATTTAATTGGTAGTTTTTATCAACCAAAAGTGGTTCTTATTGACCCGCAAACACTAAAGACTCTGGATTCCAGACAGTTTTCAGCGGGCATGGCAGAGGTGATTAAATACGCCTTTATAGAAGATTCAGACTTTTTGTTATGGCTTGAAGAGAACAAAAAAGCCATTAGTGATTTTGAATTGCCGGTCTTAGAACAAATGATTGCACACTGTTGTCGAATTAAAGCGGCAGTGGTTTCCGCAGATGAAAAAGAAAAAGGTCAAAGAGTACTACTCAATTTTGGACACACCTTTGGTCACGCACTGGAAAACATTTCTGGTTATGGAGTGTTACTTCATGGTGAAGCTGTTTCAATTGGAATGTTGCTTGCAGCAAAATTATCAGTCACTCATAACTTAATGGAATCTCAATTTCTTCAACGACTTGAGCAGCTATTGGTTCATTTTAATTTGCCTACTACCATTCCAAATAATTTGGATGCTAAGGAGCTTCTGGCTTCAATGTATCGAGACAAGAAAAACCTTTCGAATAATTTACAGCTTATTCTTCCTCATGGGCCTGGGCACACAGAATCACAGAATTGGGACGCTGATGAAACGATCATTAATTTATTAGTCGAATTTGGGGCTGATAAGTGACTTGTCACGGTGCATTGCATATAATTAACGAACGAAAACAATAAGATCATTACGCTTATGAATGAGTTTAACAAAGACCATTTTTCCGATCGCATCGATCCCTCAGTATTGAATGAGTCGATCAGCAATGATCAGTTTTTTGACTCACCCGCAAATTTTGAACCCTCTCATTCTGAAAATATTCTGGAAAAATTATTACATCTAAGCCGTTTTGGTAACTTACTCACATTGGTTGTTGGCAATAATGGCAGCGGAAAGACACGACTATTGCATTCACTCATCGACTGCGTTGATGGTGAGAGCCAAGTCTGTCATATTAATGCTCAGCCACTTTTGTCGATTGATCAGTTGTTTCAACAGGTTATTGAGTCCTTTTCAGGAGAAGCAACCTTTACAGGTATTCCTTTAACTGCAAATCAGTATGAAGAATGGGCGGAGCAACTCGCTGCTGTACCGGGAAATCGATTGTTAATCATCGATGATGCTGAAGTACTCTCTACCAGCGTCTTACACGAACTCTGTCAGCTATCAGCAATGCAGCAGGCGAAAGAAACTCCCCATCTACATCTTATTTTATTTGGTAACTATGATCTAAATAATACATTAGAGCAGGCAGCACAAGGTATCTTGAATGAGGATGGTATCTATGCAATTGATATACCCGCCTTAGATGATGCTGAATCAAGACTCTGGTTGGATTTTTTATTCAAGCAGGCTGGCGTAGTATTTTTGCCTGATGAGGATGAATTTGATGAAATTCTCGCTTCTGGCCAAGGCAACTTAGCTTTATTGAAAGAAATGGCGGCTGAATTCAGTGCAATTAGCCATGATATCAACGAAATCGAATCTGGGGCCGAAACCTCTAAAATCTCTGCCGTTGGCTATTGGTTTGCGTCATTTTCTCTGATGATTATTTTAGTCCTCGGACTATTTTTCTATCAAGATGAGCTCATTGAATTAACAGGAATTGGAAAAAAATCTCCCGGGGTTTCCACTATTGCCCAGCAGCCCATTGTTGTACTGAATGCATCTGATCAAATGAAAACTTCAGATGTAGATAATTCAACGCAGGCAGAAAAATTAACGACAGTGATTGATGAAACAGAAAGTAATGAAAAGTTTGATACAAATGAATCTCTCACAGATTTAAGTCTGGCTACAGATAAAGTGCAGGAAGAGTCTACTCGTCGCTCTGAGGAAACACCTTCAGAAAGTAATTCTGAAATGATTATTTCTCAAAATATGGAGCCCAAAAAGTCTGACTCAATCGAACAATCTAATGATACTGAAGCAGATCAATCTTCTAGTTTTGGTTTCGAAAAGCAAGTTAGTATTGAAGAAATTAGCAAGGCAGTCGACCTGTCTAATGAGGTTAGCAATACACAGAGTCCTCTGCCAGCACAGGATAATGTTGTGGAGCAAATTGAACCCCAACAAACTACAGAGCTTGCTGAAGAAAAGGTGAGTGAAGATAAAACTATTTTGAATGCGGCTGACAAGCTTACACAATCAGAGTCTTATCTTATGGCAGAGCCCGACTCAAATTATGTTGTACAACTCATAGGACTTAGTAGTGAGGCAAACGTGAAGGCGTTCATTAAAAAATATGATCTACCTCAAATGCTTTACTACAGAAGCACTCTAAATGGTAAGCCTTGGTTTATCATTTCTTTAGCGAGCTACACACAACGCTCTTCAGCTCAAGAAGCTAAAAGAAATTTACCCGCCGAACTCATTAAAAATGGCCCTTGGATAAAGCAAGTTAAAACCATTAAAGGCGAGATAACAAAAGCACAAAACATTGGCTCTGAATAAGTCATCCCATTAGTTAATTGACCTGAGAATACCGTGAACAAATTAATAAACGATACCTATTTATGTGCCGCCTTGAGCGAACCCGTTGAAAGAACCCCTGTTTGGATGATGCGACAAGCTGGTCGTTACCTTCCAGAATATAGAGCAATTCGAGAACAGGCCGGAGACTTTATGAGTCTTTGTAAAAACCCTCAACTTGCTTGTGAAGTCACGCTACAACCTTTGGAGCGATATCCACTGGATGCTGCTATTTTATTTTCAGACATCTTGACCATACCCGACGCAATGGGTCTTGGACTGTATTTTAAGGAGGGTGAGGGACCTTGTTTTGAGCATCCTGTTAGAACCGCTGCTGATGTTGCAAAGCTACCTGTGCCTAATCCATCGGATACTTTAAGTTATGTGATGGATGCGGTCTCTGTGATCAGAAAAGAGCTTAATAATCGAGTCCCTCTCATTGGTTTCTCGGGTAGTCCATGGACCTTGGCCACCTATATGGTTGAAGGTTGTTCAAGTAAGGATTACCGACGGATAAAAGGTATGATGTTTTCAGAACCCAGAACCCTCCACAAACTCTTAGATAAGTTAGCTGATAGCGTGATCGCTTACCTTAATGCACAGGTCGAATCTGGTGCGCAAGCTTTAATGATCTTTGATACCTGGGGTGGAGTACTAACAGAACGCGACTATAAAGAATTCTCATTGAGCTATATGCAGAAAATTGTTTCTGGAATTACCACAGTAGCTGAAGGCCGAAAAGTACCAGTGACTTTATTCACTAAAAATGGTGGCCAATGGCTTGATGCGATGGCAGAAACCGGTTGTGATTGTCTGGGAGTTGATTGGACAATGGACTTATCAAAGGCACGAGCGATGGTAGGGGATAAGGTTGCGCTTCAGGGTAATATGGACCCTTCAATACTCTATGGATCGCCAGAACGGATTAAACAAGAAGTTGCAACAATCTTAGAAAGTTATGGGAAAGGTACCGGTCATGTGTTCAACCTTGGACATGGTATTCACCAATTTGTTGATCCTGAAAATGCGGGTGTTTTTATTAATGCAGTTCACGAATTAAGCCCTAAGTATCATACTTAATTAGCACTTAGCATGATACTGAACAGTGATTTCAAGCCTGCTTGGTGGCTGAAAAATGGTCACCTTCAGACAATCTGGGGTTCTCTTTTTCGTAAAATTAAAAGCTTACCCACCTCTGCACAAAGGATCGAATTAGAGGACGGAGATTTTATTGATCTAGAGTGGTTACAAAAGAAAAATTCCACAAATTCATCTGCAAATCAGTTGCGCGCTTCTGAGGCACCAATTCTTCTTCTGCTTCATGGTCTTGAAGGTTCAATTGAATCGAATTACATTAAAGGATTGCTTAGAAAGGTCGAGCATCTATCTTGGAAAATTGCAGTAATGCATTTTAGAGGGTGTAGCGAAGATACCAATCGTTTAGCTCGAAGCTATCATTCAGGTGAAACTGAAGATCTATCTGAAATTATCGGCCATCTTCGAACGGAACATCCAAACTCTAAAATCATGGTGGCTGGGTTCTCATTGGGTGGCAATGTATTATTAAAATACCTAGGTGAACAACGCACTGAATCAAAAATTGACTACGCTATTGCTGTGTCAGTACCAATGTCTCTTGCTGAGTCTTCAGCAAAACTCGATAAAGGGTTTTCGAGACTTTATCGTAACCGGCTCATTCGAGAGCTAAAAATCAAAATGACGAATATGCTGAAACAGCATCCAAAAGCAGTCGACATTAGTTTGCAGCAGCTTAATTCACTGGTGACATTTTATGATTTTGACGATCAAATTACAGCACCAATGCATGGCTTTAAAGGTGGCACTGACTACTATAAACGTTGTTCATCTCGTCAGTTTTTAAAGGATATTACAACGCCAACTCTAATCCTTCACGCAAGAGATGATCCATTCATGACAGAAAAAGTTATTCCTCTTGAGCAGGAGTTATCAAATTTTGTTACTCTAGAATTAAGCAATGATGGTGGTCATGTTGGATTTATCTCTGGTAATGCTCCATGGAATGCGCAATATTATATTGAAAGTAGGATCCCATCCTGGTTAAAGGAACAACTTCATTTTGATGAATAAATCGAGACGACAATTTTTACTAAGCTCCATGGCGGCCGCTGGACTAGCTGTGACGGGTCGCTTATTTTGGATTGATAGTGAAGAATATATTCCAGAAGAGTTAACCAATGATGATCAGTGGCTCATACTATCTGCTGATGATCGTCTGGTTCTGTCAGTCGTGACGCCAGTGCTACTCGATGGTGTTTTAACTGAAATGTTGTCATCCCAACAGCTCGTTAATTATCTAAAGGATTTTGATAAAGGTCTTTACTACTTACCGGATACCCAACAAAAAGAATTTAAAGAATTATTGGGGTTACTCAGCTCAATGATAGGGCGTGTTGTGGTCGCCGGCGTATGGAGCAGTTGGAATAATGTCTCACAGGAGACCATTGAGGCGATGCTTTTGAGCTGGCGAAATAGTTATATGGATTTATTAAAAGTAGCCTATACCGGATTAAAAGAGTTGAGCTATGCAAGTTGGTACGGAAATCCAGAACATTGGCCTGCGATTAATTATCCAGGTCCTCCGGAGTTAGGTCGATGAACTCAAGTATTTATTCAAAAGACTGGGATGTTCAAAATGCCAGAGATATTGCTGATAAAAAGGTACTTAGCGCAGACGTGGTGATCATTGGAAGTGGGGCAGGTGGTGGCTATAGCGCAGATATTCTCTCAAAAAAGGGTTTAAAAGTAATTCTCATTGAAGAAGGTCCGTATCGAAATTCAAAGCATTTCAATATGATTGAAAGAGAAGCATTTCCTGACCTTTATCAAGAAGCGACGGCCAGAAAGACAAAAGATAAATCAATTAGTATCTTGCAGGGAAAAAGCGTTGGCGGCTCAACAACGGTCAATTGGACCAGCAGCTTTCGAACGCCAAAACAAACTCGAGACTATTGGAAACAAGAATTTGGACTTGAAGGCTTTGATGATCAATCGATGCAACCCTGGTTTGAATCTGTAGAGCAAAGACTATCTATGGAGCCTTGGGCTCTTCCTGCAAATGAAAATAACCAGATCCTTGCGCGAGGGATGCAAAAGCTGGGCTGGAGTTCAAGAGTAATTCCTCGCAATGTGAAAAATTGCGGAAATTTAGGTTATTGTGGAATGGGCTGTCCAATTGATGCAAAACAATCCATGTTGGTGACGACCATTCCAGCCGCTCTAAACAATGGTGCAACTTTGATCAGCCGAGCCCGCGCAGAGAAACTGGTGTTTAAGGGCGATGCTATCGAGTCGGTCATTGTTAAACCCATGTCAAAGACAGGCAAAACATATAATAATCATTCATTTAAAATCAGGGCAAAACATTTTGTTTTGGCTGCAGGTGCAATTGGATCACCATCAATATTAATGAAGTCAGATGCGCCGGACCCCAACAACCTGTTAGGACGACGCACATTTCTACATCCAGTGACCGTTTCATCAGCCTTTATGCCAGAGGCAGTGAATGGATATTCAGGTGCACCACAAAGTATCTACAGTGATGAATTTTTGTGGCGCGATGGTACCAGTGGAGAAATGGGATACAAATTTGAAGTGCCTCCCTTACACCCCCTTCTAGTCTCAGTATTTGTTCCGGGTCATGGTATCGCTCATCGAAAGATGATGGAACAGTTCGCCAACATGCATTCAATCATTTCATTATTTCGCGATGGATTTAATGCTGACAGTCAAGGCGGTACGGTGGAAATAGGAGATCAGGGACAACCGGTATTAGATTATCCGTTAAATGATTATTTCTGGAGAGGCGCAAGAGACAGCCTCCTTAAAATGGCAGAAATCCAATTTGCAGCAGGCTCGAAACAGGTGATGCCAATGCATTCTGACGCAGGTATTTACACAGGTTGGTCACAGGCTAAAAAGGCAATCAATGAACTTTCGATGGAAAAATTAAAACTGACCGTATTCAGTGCTCATGTCATGGGTGGTTGTGGAATGGGTAGCTCAGATAAGAACTCTGTTGTTGATCCCCATGGTCGACACCACCAAATCAGTAACTTAACAATTAATGACGGTTCGATATTGCCTACTAGCTTAGGTGTTAATCCACAGTTAACTGTTTATTCTATAGCGCTGCGTAACGCAACGCGTCTGGCCTCTGAATTTACTGCTTAAGAGGTAACGGCTTAGAGAATAAATTTAAGACCGATGCCATGACTGGTGTGACGTACCACTTCCATTTCAAGAATGGGTGGTTCTTCCCCGTCTGCAAAATTATTTTTAAGTCTGACATGCGCTATTGTACCAATAGGGGGATGCAGTTCAGGATCAAATTTTATAAAAAGACCCGTGTCACTTAAATCCTTCGTGAAGAGGTGGAGCACACCCGTATCGGTGTGAGTGAACTCAACTTCAATCTTAATCGGTAGTCTTGGAGAATTGCGTTGTTCGCTACTCATTTTGTAATCCATATTAAAACCTGACAACATAATAACCGTAACAACGTTATAATCAAATATTTTGTAGAATATTTTAAGATAGTTTAAGATGATTGAATCATTAAAATAGGACTAAACATGTCAAGAACGATCATTTATCCAGGAACATTCGACCCAATTACATTGGGCCATGTTGATTTAGTGCGTAGAGCGACTCGGCTTTTTGATCATGTGATCCTTGCAGTGGCAGGAGATACATCAAAAAAAGCCTTATTTACCTATGAGGAACGAATTTCACTTTGCCAAGATGTACTGGCCGATGTCGGTGGAATTGAGGTGACAGGGTTTAAGGGTTTGTTGGCAGATTTTGCAATTGAAAGAGGTGCCTGTGCAGTGCTTAGAGGATTACGGGCTGTCTCAGATTTTGAATTCGAGTTTCAGCTTGCAAACATGAATCGGCGCCTTGCACCTGAAATAGAAAGTCTATTTTTGACACCTGCTGAACAGTATTCCTTTATTTCATCAAGTCTCGTTAAAGAAGTTGCTTCCCTTGGAGGGAATGTATCTGAGTTTGTTCATCCGTTGGCAGATGAAGCACTGAAGAAAAAATATCCACAATAGCATTCAATAAGTTCTAGACAAAAAAATGCCCCAATCAATGGGGCATTTTTAGTTTTAACAGTTGATCGAATGATCAGTTTGATAGAGGGGGAGCATTACATCATGCCGCCCATTCCACCCATACCGCCCATTCCACCACCCATGCCGCCCATATCTGGCATACCACCAGCAGCGTCATCAGATGGCTTATCAGCAACCATACATTCGGTTGTGATCATCATTCCAGCAACAGAAGCAGCATGTTGAAGTGCAGTTCTAGTTACCTTAGTCGGGTCAAGAATACCCATTTCGATCATGTCACCATATTCGCTAATTGCAGCATTGTAACCAAAGTTACCTTCGCCGTTTTTAACTTTATCGATGACTACTGAAGCTTCTTCACCGGCATTTGTTACGATTTGACGCATAGGAGCTTCGAGTGCTCTCATGGTCATCGCGATACCAGCATCCTGATCTGAGTTATCACCCTTCACATTAGCAAGTGCAGAAACGGTACGAATAAGAGCAACACCACCGCCAGGTACAACACCTTCTTCAACCGCTGCGCGAGTTGAATGAAGTGCATCTTCGACGCGGGCTTTCTTTTCTTTCATTTCAAGTTCAGTTGCAGCGCCAACTTTAATGACAGCAACACCGCCAGCAAGTTTAGCAACACGCTCCTGTAGTTTTTCACGATCGTAATCTGAAGAAGTATCTTCGATTTGTCCGCGGAGTTGGTTAACTCGAGCTTCAATGGTTTCAACCGTGCCGAAACCATCAACAATTGTTGTATTGTCTTTGGTGATAGAAATTCGTTTTGCAGAACCTAAATCTTCTAAAGTTGCACCTTCAAGGCTTAATCCAACTTCTTCTGAAATGACGGTAGCACCAGTTAAGATTGCGATATCTTCAAGCATTGCTTTACGACGATCGCCAAATCCAGGAGCTTTAACTGCAGTAACTTTAACAATACCACGCATGTTATTAACAACTAGTGTTGCAAGCGCTTCGCCTTCAACATCTTCAGCAATTATCAATAATGCTTTTCCTGCCTTAGCAACACCTTCAAGTGTTGGTAGTAGGTCGCGAATATTTGAAATTTTCTTATCAACAAGAAGAATCATTGGGCCTTCTAACTCAGCACTCATGCTCTCTTGGTTGTTAATGAAATAAGGAGATAAATAACCTCGGTCAAATTCCATTCCTTCAACGACTTCAAGCTCGTTATCAAGGGCATTACCCTCTTCAACGGTAATGACGCCTTCTTTGCCTACTTTGCCCATTGCTTCAGCGATGATATTACCAACGCTGGTATCAGAGTTAGCAGAAATACTACCAACCTGTGCAATTGCCTTGTCATCTTCACAGGCAGTCGAGTAGTTAGACAGTTCTGCGACCGCGGCAGTCACTGCTTTATCGATGCCACGCTTGAGATCCATAGGATTCATGCCAGCAGCAACAGACTTCATACCTTCAACCAGTATTGCCTGAGCAAGAACGGTTGCAGTGGTTGTTCCGTCACCGGCAATGTCAGATGTCTGAGAAGCAACTTCCTTCACCATCTGTGCGCCCATGTTTTCAAATTTATCGCTTAATTCGATTTCTTTTGCAACAGAGACACCATCTTTAGTGATGGTTGGAGCGCCAAAGCTTTTATCGAGTACAGCGTTACGTCCTTTAGGACCTAGTGTTACCTTGACGGCATTTGCTAGGACATTTACGCCAGCCATCATGCGCGAACGCGCATCATCACCGAACAATACTTCTTTTGCAGCCATGAGAGATTTTCCTTTTTCTTAAATTAATCGGTATTTAAATAGCTTCAATTCTAGAAACTACCCGTATTAAAAATTTGTTTGTTATTGATGGTTAATCGAGAATTAATTACTCGATGATCGCCATAATGTCTTCTTCTTTCATGACGAGTAATTCTTCGCCATCAACTTTGACTTCAGTACCTGAATACTTGCCAAATAGAACCTGATCGCCAGCTTTCACGTCTAATGCTCTAACGTCACCGTTATCAAGTCTAGTACCGTTACCAACAGCAACGATTTCGCCTTTGCTTGGTTTTTCTGTAGCGCTGTCTGGTATAACAATACCGCCAGCAGATGTGCGTTCTTCTTCCATGCGACGTACGATAACGCGATCATGTAATGGGCGTAAGCTCATCAGTTATTCTCCTGATTATTAACGTTCTTAGTTTAAATTTTTAGTTAAGTTGGATGTCTGAATTTATTGGTTCAAACATTCAAGGTCTCAGTTATATGGGGTCTTTATTATTGCTCTCAAGGGGTTAGGCTTTAATAAAGGAAGAATTAATATAACTGGTTGATAATGATGAACTATATGACCAATATTATTAGTCAAAATAGAGCTAAAAAGAGATATTGGGTTAATCGTCAGTATTTTTGAACTCACCATCAATTATTCGATTGTGCTGAGGATCCTTTTGAGTGTGAAAATCGTCAAAATCAGGATGTTTTGCTTGGACATGCATATATATTTTATTTTTTAATACTGATTTGAACAAATAATGCCTAAATGTAGGGATTAACAATAAAAAGCCAACGGTATCGGTGAAAAATCCAGGCGTTATCAATAATGCACCTGCAATGGCAAGTAAAATGCCCTCAACCATCTCCATTGCGGGAATTTCGCCCTGATTCATTTTTTGTTGCGCCTTATAAAGAGTGCTTAATCCTTGCTGGCGTAGCAAAGTGATACCAATGACAGCAGTGAGGATGATCATGAGAAGTGTTGGAGCGAGTCCAAACCAGTCACCCGCCTGGATAAATAGGGCGATTTCGACCATGGGTACTACAATAAAGATAATGAATAATATTGGCATGGGCTTTTGTTTAAAATTATGACTTCTTTACAGAAGAGTGAGTAAAACAGTAACAATTATTATGGGGACGTATCTACTTAGTTCAAGTACTGTGCTTTCAGAAATTGCTCGCGGTCTGTTACACTAGATTACGCTTAATCTTTGTGAATATTTTTGGTCAAACTTCTAAGGTAATTTTATATGGAGCTCGAATTGTTAACTTATCAGGAAGAACTGATTCTGTTGAGTGATTGTCTAGGTGAGGGTCTTGAAAGTGGTTGGGACCATAACTTAAAGAAACATATCTTGTTATTACTTCATAAATTAAAGACTTTGAGTCGAGAACAGCAAAACAGCGGAATTGAGAATGAGTTGCTTGCCATTGAAAATAGTCTTGGGTTTGGTGCGGGCTCAACATTTGAACCTGTTGTCAATAATATCGAGGATCATCAGATTCGATTGCTCGAGTTAGCGGAACAGCCTGTCGAAGATGCAATCTCTCAATCTGAGAACCCTCCCTCAGTACCGTCCGATATTGATGAGGTAAACTTGGAGGATGTTGAACAGCTCGAAGTGCAAGAAGATGTTAAAGAGTTTGAAGGTGTTGAATCGAAGATCGAGACTGAACTAGATGTTGTAGTCGAAGCAGAAGCTGAAATTGCTGAAGAAGATGTTGCAGCCGAAGCCGAAGCCGAAGCAGAAGCCGAAGCCGAAGCCGAAGCCGAAGCCGAAGCCGAAGCCGAAATCGCAGAAATCGCAGAAGTCGAAGCAGAAGAAGCAGAAGAAGTAGCTGTTGCAGTCGAAGCAGGTCCAAGTGCTCAGATTCAACTTATTCTTTGTAATTGCCCGGGCCGAGATTTTGCTCGTGAACTGGCCCACGGTTTAATCAAAGATAGATTGGCAGCATGCGTGAATATCATTGCTAATATCGGCTCTGTTTATTGGTGGGAAGGAGAGATAAAGGATACCGCTCAATGCCAACTACAGATAAAAACTGCTGATAATAGAATTGATGATGTTATTTTATACATAAAAAGTATTCATCCAGATGAAGTGCCTGAAATAATTGCGCTTCCGGTGAGTCAGGGTAACGAAAAATATTTTGATTGGGTCAAACAGGAAACCAATGATTAATACACAAATAAAACAATTAGCAACACGGGCGCTGAGAAATTCTCAGATAAAGTTATTGCAATTCACCTTTCTGACGTTATTGATACTGTTCAGTGGATTATTTCTGCAAGATATTTTTGCTACAGAATCGTCAACGGGCTCTTCTACGGCCTCTGGATCTACATTCTCTGATGACGATTTTTTTGAAGAGGATGATCCTTTTCTTGATGTTGATGATGCCTTTGCCATCAGTGCCGACGCGTTAGACGATGAATTTATAGTTCGTTGGAAAATAGCAGAAGGGTATTATTTATATAAACACCGATTTGCTTTTTCAGCGGAAGGTGCAAACTTGGGACCTGCAATTATTCCGGATGGAAAGAAGAAGGTTGATGAGTATTTTGGAGCCGTTGAGGTCTACTATAAGCATATTGAAATTAGCATTCCTTTCACAACTTCAAGCGATGACATAATTCTTACATTAAAGTATCAGGGCTGTGCTGACGCAGGCCTTTGTTACACGCCAACGACTCGAAAGCTAACTTATAAGAAGCAACTTGATGGACAGTTGATGCTCGTCTCTGGTGCAGAGGTGAAAATTCAAGGTGTACAAAATACATCTACAGAGGAGCAACCGAAGTCTGAATCTTCAGTCAATACTGTTGTCGATAATACTCTTAATAACGAAGATGACTCTTCATTTGTCGGACAATCAGATTCACTATTAAGCGTACTCAGTGAGGGTGATATTCTTTGGACCTTATTGAAGTTTTTAGGAGCGGGTCTGCTGCTGACATTTACCCCTTGCGTTCTGCCAATGATCCCAATTTTATCAAGTGCCATAGCTGGGCAGGGAGATACGATTACCACGGGAAAAGCGTTTCGCTTGTCATTTGTTTATGTTCAAGCCATGGCAATTACCTACGCACTCTTGGGTGTATTGGTTGCCAGTGCAGGTAGTTCACTCAGTGGCTATCTTCAATCGCCCTGGATTCTAGGAATGGCGGCATCAATCTTTATCTTACTTTCTTTCTCTATGTTTGGTTTTTATGAAATAAAGCTACCGGAATTTTTACATCATCGAGTCCATAAAGTGAGTCAAAATACCCAAGGTGGAAGTTACTTTGGCGTTGCAATTATGGGGGTAATTTCCACTCTTATTGTGTCGCCCTGTACATCGGCTCCGTTGACTGCCGCATTACTCTTTATCGCACAAAGTGGTGATCAGTTAGTTGGTGGGTTATCGCTCTACTTTCTTGGTTTAGGAATGGGAATTCCTCTATTGTTGATTGGTGTGAGCGAGGGTCGTCTGCTTCCTAAAGCGGGCGCATGGATGGATTTGGTTAAGAGTCTCTTTGGTTTTATGATGCTGGGTATGGCAATTTATATCACCGATCATCTAATGCCAGGTTCTTTATCATTATTCCTCTGGGGGATTTTGTTGATAGCAGCTGCCAGTCAGTTTGGTGCATTTTCCGAAGCAAAAACGAAGCAGCTTGCATTGCAAAAAAGTATGTCTTTAATTCTCTTGTTAATGGGTGTTATTTACATCCTTGGCGCAGCAATGGGTAATGAACGACCTTTAAAGCCACTAGCGAATCTTCAGTCTAGTTCTGCAACTACAACAACTGGGCATTCATTAGACTTTACTCGATTTAAAAGTCTGGCAGATCTGAATGTTCATTTGAAAAATGCGAGTAAAAGTGGGCAACCCGTTATGGTCGATTTTTTTGCGGACTGGTGTGTGGCCTGTATTGAATTTGAAGATTACACTTTCAGCTCTGAGGAGGTTCAAAATCTTTTTAAATCAAAAAATGTTTTACTACTTCAGGCTGATGTCACTGCTAATTCAGAGGTCGATATCCTCTTAATGCAAGAATTTAAAATCTTAGGCTTGCCATCAATTTTATTCTTTGATGGTAACGGCGTTGAACAAACAAGATTACGAGCTACAGGTTTCGAAGATTCCGAAACATTCATAAAACGGCTTAAAAAAGTATATCAGTAGCCAGTAATCATAACATTGTATTGATTAACGTTTTTTAAGGACGCTCAAACTTTAGAACAAAACGGTCGGTTTGATCACGCTTCGTTTTGTAATCCCGAAAGATGTTGTAATCACGTGTATCTTCAGGATTCGACAAAATATCTGAATCAGCAACCAGCTTAAATCCAGCATCGGTTAGCTCCTTGATCACCATTTTTTTATCAATACGATGAAAACTCGAAGTATCTCGACCACCTGAACCAGCTTCTGCACTATGGTCAATAATAAGGTAATGACCACCGGGTTTAATTGCATTAAAGATATCTTCATTCATTTTGCTTCGATCCGTTTTTTGCCAAACTGTATCGTGATAAAACATCACCATCAAAGCTGCATCAACGGGTTGAGCAGGTTTGAAGTCATCGAGGTCACTGATCATTTTGGTCACATTTACTTTCCAACTTGCTGAGGACAGTCGCGTCTCCCAAGGACCTCCAGCTTTAAATGAGTCGGTAAATTTGTTAACAACGTACGGAGTATTGTGGGCTATAACTGCACCATTTTTACCAACGGCCTTGCTCAGTAGTGCGGTATAGTAACCACCACCTGAAGATAAATCAGCAATGCGCATGCCTGACTCAACGCCAAGTAGTTTTAGAATTTCAGCAGGTTTACGATTTGCATCTCTGCCTCTTTCATTGGCTGGACGACTTTTATCCATCACTGCCTTGTCAATGTTTGAACCATGCATTTCATGTTTGTTTGCAAATGTGAGTGATGGTAGTACCAGTGCTATGATGCAAATGGTTGTTAATTTTAAATTCATTTCTAAACTCCTTTCCATGTGAATGATTTGTTAAAACATAAAATATAACAGTCGATTTATCCTAATCAAACGCTATTGAGATGAAAAGAGCGGCCTGTGAGTCGGTAAGTTGAAGTGAGAATTATTAAGCTATCCAGCCTAATAAATCATAAGTTTCGAGATTATGCAGTTATCTGCGATACATTTGTCACAAATATAAGCAAAAAATCTAAAAACGTGCAATAACTCTGGACTTGGATTAAACATTCAGTCAGAATTGCCAACAATTGCATTAGTTGGTTATTTAAACGAACTTTCACGAAGATAAGCATAATATGGCTACAATATTACTTCTTCATGGTCCTAACTTGAATTTGCTCGGCAAAAGAGAAACTTCAATTTACGGCAATAGCACACTGGACTCTATCAACCGGTCAGTCAGTCATCTATGTTTTTCTGACGGTCATTCAGTTGTTAATTTTCAAAGTAACCATGAAGGTGCGTTGGTTGATAGAATACAGCAGGCGATGGATGAGTCCATTGACGTTATCATTTTTAATCCTGCAGCCTATACCCATACCAGTATCGCGCTGAGAGATTCTCTTTTAGCAGTAAAAATTCCTTTTTATGAAGTTCATTTAAGTAACCCAAAAGAACGAGAAGAGTTCCGCCATACATCCTATTTTTCAGACATCGCCGTAGCAGTGTATAGCGGTCTTGGTGCTGAAAGTTATACCCAAGCTGCAAAGGCAGCAATCGAATTTTTAGATGAATAACCTATTACCCACATATGTCTAAATATTGAATTAAAACATATGAGCACATTAACTAAGAGGCAAAATCATGGATATCCGCAAAGTAAAAAAACTGATTGAATTAATCGAAGAATCAGGCATTGCTGAAATTGAAATTAAAGAAGGTGAAGAGTCAGTAAGAATTAGTCGCCATTCTACTTCGCTACCCGTTCAACCAATGATGGCTGCACCCATTGCAGCAGCACCGGTTGCCGCTCCAGTCTCGGCTGAAGTTGCAGAAGCTCCAGCAATTGATCCAAGACATACCATTAATTCCCCTATGGTTGGAACATTCTATAGAGCTCCGGCACCGGGTGCGAAAAACTTTGTTGAGATTGGTGACACTGTCGCAATTGGCGATACCGTGTGCATCGTTGAAGCGATGAAGATGATGAACCAAATTGAAGCTGATGTTGCAGGCGTTGTGAAGGCTATACTAGTCAACGAATCAGAAGCTGTCGAATTCGATGAGCCACTTTTTGTGATTGAATAACCAGAGGTCATTATCATGTTAGACAAAGTGTTAATAGCCAATCGTGGAGAAATTGCTCTTCGTATTTTAAGAGCTTGCCATGAACTTGGTATCAAAACAGTCGCCGTACATTCAACAGTAGATGAAGATTTAATGCATGTACGACTGGCTGATGAGTCGGTTTGTATAGGTCCTCCATCGGCATTACAAAGTTACCTTAATATCCCATCGATTATCGCAGCAGCAGAAATAACCAATACAACAGCGATACATCCAGGCTATGGATTTTTGGCAGAAAGCGCAGACTTCGCCGAAAAAGTTGAAAATAGTGGCTTTATTTTTATTGGTCCGAAAGCAGATACCATCAGTCTAATGGGTGATAAAGTTTCTGCCATTGCATCGATGAAGAAAGCAGGTGTTCCATGCGTTCCAGGATCGGACGGTCCTTTGGGTGATGATGAGGCTGAAAATAAGGCCATAGCAAAACGCATTGCTTATCCAATTATCATCAAGGCCTCAGGTGGCGGTGGTGGTAAAGGAATGCGGGTCGTTAGAAAAGAATCTGATCTGATGGATTCCATTGTTTTAACGCGTGCTGAAGCAAAGGCAGCCTTTAACAATGATGTTGTTTACATGGAAAAATTTCTGGAAAATCCTCGTCATATTGAAATTCAAGTGTTGAGTGATTCCCATGGAAATGCGATCCACTTGGGTGAGCGTGATTGCTCTATGCAAAGACGCCATCAGAAGGTTGTTGAAGAAGCACCTGCACCAGGCATCACCATGGAAACAAGAAAGAATATTGGCGAACGTTGCGTAAGAGCCTGTAAAGATATTCAATATCGTGGGGCTGGTACCTTTGAGTTTTTATATGAAAAGGGTGAGTTTTATTTTATTGAAATGAATACTCGTGTTCAGGTTGAGCACCCTGTCTCAGAATTGATTACCGGTATTGATATTATTAAAGAACAACTACGCATTGCCGCAGGTCAGCCATTATCGTCAAAGCAAGCGGACGTTACCTTTAGTGGACATGCCATAGAGTGTCGAATTAATGCAGAGGATCCGAAGACGTTTATTCCTTCACCAGGTAAGATTACTAGATACCATGCACCAGGTGGTCCAGGTGTCCGTCTAGATTCACACATTTATACGGGATACACAGTGCCACCAAATTATGACTCAATGATTGGTAAATTAATTACCTATGGTGAGAATAGAGATGTGGCAATAGCTCGTATGCAAATGGCACTAGACGAGGTGATGGTCGATGGTATTAAAACCAATATTCCTCTACAAAGAGATATTCTTGCAGACAGTAATTTTCACAGAGGTGGTACAAACATCCACTATCTTGAGAAAAAGCTTGCTGAAGAGGACGAAGAATAATTTGTGCGTGACGAGATACTGAGCGTTCATTGATGAATTGGATTCAAATACGATTAACCATTGATCGCTCATATGTTGACGAACTTGAAGAATTGTTATTTGCACAACAGGCCTTGTCAACAACTTGCTTAGATGCGGAAGATAATCCAATATTAGAGCCAGGCGTTGGTGAAACTCCTCTTTGGGATAAGGTTGTTGTTGTTGCTTTGTATGAAGGAACAATAGATACGAAAGCGACACAATCTAAACTTGAACAGGCTGACGTTTGGAATCATATCTATTCATCAAGATGGGAAGTTCTCGAGGACAAGGAATGGATCCGTGCTTGGATGGAAGATTATCATCCAATGCAGTTTGGGAAACGACTTTGGATTTGTCCAAGCTGGAGTGAAGCTCCAGAAAAAGATGCGGTCAATATTTTCCTCGATCCTGGTCTTGCCTTTGGCACCGGAACTCATCCGACGACGGCCTTATGTTTGGGTTGGCTAGATGAACACATTCAAGGTGGTGAAGACATTATTGATTATGGTTGTGGGTCTGGAGTTTTAGCTGTCGCGGCACTTAAATTAGGCGCGAATTCAGTACTGGGAATCGACTATGATCCCCAGGCAATTATTGCAAGTCGAGAAAATGCACAGCGCAATGATATTGCAAAAGAGCGACTAAAGGTTGTTCTTCCAAGTGATGCTACTAAATTTAAGGCAGATGGAATTGTTGCAAATATACTGGCTGAGACATTAAAAGAACTGGCTGAGGAATTGGCAGAGCAGGTTAAGTTGTCTGGCTGGATAGCACTTTCTGGAATTCTTCAGCCTCAGGCAGAATCTCTGATTGCATTATATAGCCAGTGGTTTAACATGAATGAGCCCGTCATCAAAGGTGATTGGGTGTTACTTTCGGGTTTAAGAAAATGATTAAAATGGGAGTTTGTTAGAAAATCATGAGTCGTTATACACGTTGCCCACATTGTGACACAGCCTTTGTTGTTAGAGATGAACATCTAGAAATTGCAGATGGTAATGTGCGTTGTGGATCATGTAAAAGTGTATTTAATGCCAATGAGTTCATGATGACAATTCCGGGCAGTGAAGATGACACTCAAGAAGAAACGACTCTCGATGAGGCGTCAGTAACTGAGACAGAAGCCGAAGAAGAAACCGAAGAAGAAATCGAAGAAGAAACCGAGGAAGAAACCGAAGAAGAAACCGAGGAAGAAACCGAGGAAGAAACCGAGGAAGAAACCGAAGAAGAAACCGAAGAAGAAACCGAGGAAGAAACCGAAACCGAGGAAGAAGCTGAGGAAGAAGCTGAGGAAGAAGCTGAAGAAGAAACTGAAGAAGAAGCTGAAGAAGAAGCTGAAGAAGCTGAAGTAGAAGCTGAGGCTCAACAAATTCCTGTTTTAGAAGAATCTGATTTAATCCAGTTGTATGATGATCCTGATTCCATTCAAGTTATGGGTGAGGCGGTCGCAAATAGTAACGACGGTTATACTGCAGGACATCAACCCCAAGACTTGTCATCAAATAGTAGCTGTCAGCAAGAACCGATCAGTGATATAGCTCTGTCAGATTCTGACGACAATTATGTAGAAATTGATATGTCAGTTGATCTTTCAATTGATCAACCATCTGAAGTTAATTTGGTAGAAGATGCCACAATAGAGATAAAAGATGATGCGGACCTATTTGCTGAATCACTCGATAATCTAGAGCTTTCTGAGACTAATCCAGATAAAAGAGAATCGGTAGTTGATGACTTCATTAAACCTGAAGCAAAACCGTCGAGATTTTATCAAAAATCATTGATGGTCTTGGCTGGACTGGTATTTTTAGTGATCATTATTGGAAGCATTTTCTGGTTCAAACGAATGGAACTCGCTAATAATGATCATTGGCGTCCTACTGTCGATAAGATCTGTCAATATATTGATTGTGGTATCTCAGCACGCAGAGACATTAGCAAGCTGATTTTACAAAATCGCGAAGTCAGTTACGGCACCGGAACCATGACAGTCAACATGTTGATCGTTAATCAGGCAACCTTTGATCAGGGGTACCCTCGAATAGAGTTAGTACTTTCGGATCTTGATGGAAATGCTCTATCGACATATCTTGTATTGCCTGCTGAATATCTTCGTGATGAATTGATTGGGTCGCTTATGCCTAAAAGTGTACCCATACATATCGAGTTTACTCTTAATGTTAGTACTGTCACTGCTGTCGGATATGAGTTCAAATTCTTATAAATATTAGAAAAGCATTAAAAATCCAGAGGTAAAAGTTGATTCTTTGACTATTATCAGACTCCTCTCAATTATTTCCTAATTATTACATTATTTATGCATCTATAGCTTTTACTCAGACTGTTTAAAAGGTATGATGCAGCGCTCTTGTGATTGCTCATTTTTTCATCAATTTGTACTAAATAACTACGAAATTAGATTATCTAAAGTGTCGATACAAATAGGTCCATATCAACTTAAAAACAACCTCATTCTTGCCCCAATGGCGGGTGTAACCGATCGCCCTTTTCGACAGTTATGCAAGGACTTAGGTGCTGCTACGGCAGTGAGCGAAATGGTCTCTTCTAATCCATTATTGAGAAATACTCGCAAAAGCTTGTTAAGAATTGATCATGAGGGCGAGACTGGCTTACGTTGGGTGCAAATAGCTGGTTCAGAACCTGAAATGCTTGCTGCTGCTGCCATTTATAATGTTGAGCAGGGTGCTGAAATTATTGATATCAATATGGGCTGCCCAGCAAAAAAAGTTTGTAGAAAGTCAGCAGGCTCAGCATTACTTGCAGACGAGGGATTAGTTGCTGAAATATGTCAGCAAGTTGTCTCTGCAGTGGATGTACCGGTGACGCTTAAAATTAGAACGGGCGTTGATGAAGCTCATAAAAATGCTGTAAAAATTGCAAGTATTGCAGAACAGTCTGGTATTTGTGCTCTGACAATTCACGGTCGAACTAGAGAAGCAAAATTTACTGGTAACGCTGAATATAGAACCATTCGAGCGGTCAGAGATTCAACAAACATAACCCTTATCGCTAACGGTGATATTGACTCCCCAGAAAAAGCGCTTGATGTGCTCAAACAAACGAATGTAGATGGATTGATGATCGGCAGGGCTGCTCAAGGTAATCCTTGGATATTCCAACAAATTAATCACTTCTTAGAAACGGGTTCGAGACTTCAGGCGATAGAAACCTCAGAAATTGTAAAAATTATGATTCGCCACATTTCTCAATTACATGAATTCTACGGCGAGCAGCAAGGTGTGAGAGTCGCTAGAAAACACGTGGGTTGGTATTTAAAATCATCAAGCCCAGACTTTATCAAATATTTTAATCAAATTCAGGGACCTAATGGACAATTAATTGCCATAGATTCATGGTTTAACAAACAACGATTAACAGAGGTAGGTTAAGTCACTTAGCCAACGTTTTAAACTTTAATTTTAACCTTTACGGAAAACAATTATGACAGTACTAGTGCCAAACGATTCCTTAGAATCAAATCCACAAGAATTTAATCAAAATGATCAGATA
>JAUUZN010000133.1 GCA_030589945.1 Gammaproteobacteria bacterium
CCCTTATCGACCTGTGTCAGATAATTATTCCGAATGTGCTTCGATACTTTAAAAACGATAAATCCATACAGCAATGCTGCAAGTCCTAAGATAAAAACTAAATTCATAATGCTCTCCTAACGATATTCTTAAATATGATTAAATTATTTATAGTTTGGATATTACATCAAACGATTACGATTATCAACAATTATTTATCGTTTATCAATATATTAACAGTGATTATCAATAATTATTACAGTCCCAACATCACTCTGGTGTCAGGCACTAGTGCCCGGCACTGGGGTCAGGTACTGGTGTCAGGCACTGGTGCCCGGCACTGGTGTCAGGCACTGGAATTCTTCTTGATAACAAAACGGTATGTACCTTAACTTCTGGTATAATTCATTTAATTAAGTTAACCATTCTCGTTAAAATCATCATTCCATGCATCAGAAGGCAAATAAACTGTGGCAATTCAATGGTATCCAGGGCATATGCACAAGGCCCAAAAGGAAATTAAGAAAATATTACCCAAGATCGATGTCATCATTGAAGTCATAGATGCACGCATACCGTATAGCAGTGCCAACCCGGTAATTGCAGGGTTAACACTTAATAAAGGCTTGGTTACACCCATGATCAAGGTCATCAATAAAACGGATCTTGCCGATCCAATGACAACTAAGCTGTGGCTTGAATACCTTGAAACACAACAAAATGTTCGTGCCCTGCCAATCACTTCGCAACATCCCCAACAGGTCAAAAAAATTATTGGTCTGTGCCGGCAGTTAGCTGCACATCGATTGAAAAAAGACAGGCCAATTCGTGCTCTAATTGCAGGAATACCCAATGTAGGAAAATCGACCATTATTAATACCTTGTCTGATAGAAAAATAGCCAAGGTTGGTAATGAACCCGCGGTGACTAAAACGCAACAACGTATAGAACTACCCAACGATATCATCCTCTTTGATACGCCAGGTTTTTTATGGCCGAAAATTGAGAATGAAGACAGTAGTTATCGCTTAGCAATCACCGGTGCAATCAAAGATACCGCCTTGGAATACGACGATATTGCTTATTATGCCATCGATTATTTGAAAGAAAGTTACCCTGATGCATTAATGAATACCTTCAAGCTAGATGCGATTGCAGAAGAAACAATGGATATCATCGAGGCCATTGGTAAAAAACGTGGCTGCCTCATGTCCGGTGGTCGAGTTAACCTTGCCACGGTTTCGACAGTTATCATTAAAGCCATACGCTCTTCGAGTTTAGGTCCTCTTAGCTTTGAAACGCCTGAGATGATTGAAGCTGAATTGAAATAAATTCTTGCAATAAAGACCCCTCATTCAACTTGTGCTTGAGCCTGCACCACTATAGTGTTCATAACATTAAAAACAGTAATCTATGCCCGTTATTTAAACATTTAATAAACCGCTAGGAACCATCATGAATCAGCTTATAAAAATAATGACATTATGTTCATTAGTCATCACCATCTCAGCATGTAATCAACAACCAGCTGAAACTCAACCTTCGAAAGTACCTGCAGCCGCAGAGGAAAAGTCGCAATCAAATCAGTTAGCCATTGAAAAATATCAGCTAGCTAATGGACTCGATGTTGTACTGCATCAGGATAAGTCAGATCCAGTTGTCGCAGTTGCCATTGTTTATCACGTTGGTTCAAATCGCGAACTTGTAGGTCGAACTGGATTTGCACACTTTTTCGAACATATGCTTTTTCAAGACTCTGAAAATGTTGGCGCCGGCAATTTTATCAAAAATATTGGTGATATGGGAGGGACACTCAACGGTGGAACTTGGCAAGATGGCACCATATATTATGAAGTTGTACCCAATGACGGACTCGAAAAAATACTTTGGATGGAATCTGACCGCATGGGTTATTTCATCAATACCGTTACCAAAGAAGGCTTAGAAAATGAAAAGCAGGTCGTTAAAAATGAGAAACGCCAAGGTGTCGATAATCGACCCTACGGCCACACCGAATATGTGATGCTCAAGGCGCTTTATCCCCAAGGTCATCCCTACAGCTGGGATGTGATTGGTAGCTTAGAAGATTTACAAAATGCGACTTTACAGGATGTCCGCGACTTTTATCAAAAATGGTACGGCGTGAACAATGCGACGTTGGTCTTAGCAGGTGATTTTGACAGCAAGCAGGCAAGAGATTGGATTAAAAAATATTTTGGGGAACTAGCACCTGCTCCAGAAACAAAACCTCTTTCTCCTATGCCAGTGAGTTTAACCGAGAGCAAGTCACTTTATCATGAAGATAATTTTGCCAAATTGCCTGAGCTTACACTCACATTCCCAACCGTCGAGCAGTATCAGAGTGATGCCTATGCCCTAGAGCTTTTATCTGATCTACTAACTGATGGCAAAGAAAGTACTTTTTATCAGGTATTGGTAGAGCAAGATAAACTAGCGCCATCGGTCAGCAGTAGTAGTCAGAGTTCAGAAATTGCCGGCATCTTTCAAATTAGAGTGAGAGCATTTGATGGCACAAAGTTAGATGACGTGAAGACAAGTATCGATAAAGCTATGGCTCAATTTGCCAAAGAAGGTTTTACCGATGAGCAACTTTCACGCATCATGACTCGTAGAGAAACCGATTTTTATAACGGTTTAACCAGTGTATTTAATAAGGCATCGACCATTGCTCGACACAATGAATTTGCAGGCGATCCCAATTTAGTCACTACTGAGATAGAACGATATCGTGACATTACATCGACTCAAATCATGGATGTTTTTGAACGATACCTCAAAGACAAAAATTATGTTGCTACAAGCTTTGTCCCTAAGGGCCAAGCTGATTTGGTATTAACGGATGCCGTTAAAGCCGATGTCGTTGAAGAAACAATTGTCCAGGGTGCAGAAGATGAAAGTACTGATGAGACAGCGTCAAAATTAGAGCCCATTGCTCAAGCCAAATCATCATTCGATCGGTCCATCAACCCTGACTATGGTTCTCAACCCATCATCAATTTACCCACTGTATGGAAGCAGGAATTTGACAATGGTCTAAATGTTTATGGCATCAAACACAGTGAATTACCCCTGGTATCCTTCTCTATTCGGGTGATGGGCGGACATTCGCTTGATAAGCCCGGCAAGGTGGGTATGGCGAATCTCATGAGTAAAATGTTGATGGAAGGCACCACTGATAAAACGCCCCAACAACTCGAAAAAGCCATTGCTGAACTGGGTGCAGAACTCAGATTTTCAGCCACGGATGAATACATTACTTTAACAGGGAGTACTTTGTCGGCTAATTTTAATCAGGTCGTTAAGCTCGCTGAAGAGATCCTCATGCATCCCAGATGGGACGAGGGCGAGTGGCAACGCATCAAACAGGAATCCATCGCAGAGATTCAGCAAGCCGCTGGTAGTCCACGCACTATCGCGACCAATGTTTTTGCAAAGTTAATGTATTCTGAAAGCAATATGCTTTCCACTCCGGTAAAAGGAACCCAAGCCGATGTTGAGTCGATCACATTAGAAGATATTAAGAAATTCTATCAACAGAACATGCTATCAAATCTTGCAAGCTTCCATGTGGCGGGTGATGTTGAACAAAAGGATGTTGTTGATAGTATTGGTGGTTTAATTAAAAACTGGAAATCAGGCAATGTGACCCTACCATCAGCGCAGGCTGTTAAACCCCTCGACAAATCAGCGATTTATTTTGTTGATGTTCCCGGTGCAAAGCAGTCGTTCATTCGTATTGGTAATCGAGCGATGGTCGCCAATGACAGTGAACACTATTCTCTCGTTGCCGTTAATCACAAACTGGGTGGCAGCTTTTCAGGCAAGTTATTCCAAATACTGCGTTTACAGAAGGGTTATACCTATGGCGCATACTCAGGAGTCAATCGTCGAAATTTGGGTGGTGTTTTTGCAGCACGAGCCAGTGTTCGTTCCAACGTAACGCTAGAGTCTTTACAGGTATTCCAAGAAATCATCACTGACTATGCTAAAGGCTTTAACGAAGAGGTATTAGCCAGTACAAAATCGGTGTTAACGAAATCAAATGCTCGAGCTTTTGAGACGACTGGGAATCTCATGGGAGTTCTACAAAACATCAGCAGTTATGGACTGACTAGTAATTATGTTTCTAAACAGCAAGACAGCCTGAACAATATGACACTGCAGCAGGCCAATAAAACAATTGCACGATATATTGATCCTGACAAGATGATCTATCTGGTGGTGGGCGATGCTGAAACTCAACTCGCAAGAGTTACAGAATTGGGATTAGGTGAACCAGTCATGTTAGATATCGACGGTAATCCGGTTAAATAATTGTGACTATTGAAGCTGAGTAACCTTAAATCCTCCGGCCCTCAATAGTTCAACAATGCCATCATCACCAACAATATGGCCGGCACCGACGACGACAAAAAGAGTTTTGCCATTCAAAAGATGCTTAGTAATGCCTTCTGCCATGGTGATGTTCCGATCACCAAAGATGGCATTATGCATGGCTATTGAAGCGGCATCATCAGAATCATTTTCAAGCATCTTAACCAGAGCTCCATCGTCACCTTCTTTCCAAGCCTGAATCAGTTCGCTTAGAAAGTCACCCGTCTCTTCAATGGTTTGGACGAGCATAAGTTCCTGTTGCTCTTGAGTCAGACCGGCTAGCATGTCAATTTGTGACTCCATAGATTCCAGACTTAAAACGCTCTTATTTGAATGGTGTGCCATGGACAAAAAGTGCTTATCTATTCCCAAATCTGCCTTATAACCTAACTGCTGCATTTGCATGATGGTCAATTGAAGGCTCACAAACCAAGGCTTAAGCGGTGCAAACTGCTGACAAGGCCATTTTCTAACTTCACAGGCCTGCTGATAGACGGCTAAGGTTTTAGGACTCAGTCGTTTTTCCAGAGGCGTTGTGATATCGAGGCCATGTTTTTGAATGAGTGACATCATCTTGGGTTGATCAGCATCCTTAAGATCAAACTCTACGGTTAGATGGTCGCTGGAATGATAAGCCTTGGTGACTTCTTCAGTCATAGGATACAAATCGTCTGAGCCAAGATGGATTGAACCAAATAAGTAGCTCATGTTTCCATTGTGTTCAACGCGCCATAAATCAGGCTTCCCATTATCTGCAAGAAAAGTACTGGGCAAGAATAGCGCAATGAAAGTGCTCAGAAGTACAACTGATTTGAAATTCCGTATCATAAATTATTCCTTTACTGTTTAATCATTATTGTATGGTAGTTTTCGCCAACCATTATGTATCCAATCGCCTAACTTTTCCAGTGCCTGACACCAGTGCCGGGTACTAGTGCCTGACACCAGCCTTGAAAAATTGGTGCCTGACACCATTTATATAGAATAGAGGTTAGAAAATTGATTAAGGGTTTAAATTATGAATGATTCAAAACATATTGTTTGTCCACACTGCTCGGCGATCAACCGGGTTCCTGTGAGTAAATTAGCAAATGGTTCAGAAAGTGGTAAGTGTGGAAAATGCCAACAACCACTCTTTGTGGCGAAACCAGTCGACTTAACGGCTGCGAATTTTGCCAAACACGTCTCCAAAGGTGATATTCCAGTATTGGTAGATTTTTGGGCACCTTGGTGTGGCCCTTGCAAGATGATGGGACCGGCTTTTGCAGCAGCAGCGAATCAATTAGAGCCACAGTTTCGATTGGCCAAGCTCAATACAGAAGATCATCAGGCGATTGGTGCTCAGTACAATGTTCGTAGCATACCGACGTTAATGCTGTTTAAAAATGGCAAAGAAATTGGGCGTCAACCAGGAGCAATGGGCACGTCTGATATTATCCAGTGGGCACAGAGTTTCTTGTAAACCCGTTAATTGGGCTAGAGCCATTTAATTGAGCAGCCCATGCTCGGTATTTGATCCTCGGGTCCTCGACCCGTTTGAGCAACCCGCTTCATGGCCTCAAATAGATCGCGTCTAACCTCAACTCCTGCTGCTTCCTTTCGACTCTCGTCCAGTCGGCCACGGTACTGTAATTTCAGTTCACTGTTGTAGCCAAAAAAATCAGGGGTGCAGACCGCTCCGTATGCTTTTGCAACCGCTTGAGTTTCATCGAGAAGATAAGGAAACGGAAAATTAAATTCATCTGATTTACTTTTCATATTTTCAAAGGAATCTTCCTCATACTCCGTAGGATCATTAGACATGATCGCAACTGTATTAAGCCCCATTGCTTTGAGTTCTGTTACATCACGAACTATCCTGTCAAGAATAGCCTTAACATAGGGACAGTGATTACAGATAAACATAATCAACAATCCATTCTCTCCAGCACACTCAGATAGTGTCCATGTTTTGCCATCCACGCCAGGAAGACTAAAATCAATAGCAGGTTGCTCAAACTCGCAAACCGGTGTCTCAAGTGAAACCATTTTATACCTCTAGTACCATTCATATTAATCGTTAGTACATTTATATCAAACAATGACAAAAGTATAAATAATAACGTGCAAAATAGTCTACCTCTCTTTAATATATCGATTATAAAATAAATAAAAATCTGCTATTCGATACTTATGACAACACCATCATCAGAGCTTGAAAATAAAAACTTAAAAGTCATCGCCGATTTTCTTAAGGAATTTCCCCAACATCGCGTTGAGACTATGAGCACGGTGATCAAGCAGGGTGGCAATCCCTTTGGCGAAGAAGCCTATAATCCAGTGACGCCCAACCAGTTAAAACGCTGGTTATACGCACTCGCAAACCTACCCATATTTGAGAATCGAAGGCTTGTCATTTCAATGAAAAGACTGGTCAGTTTCGATAGTTTTGACGGGCCGGTGAGCATGTCTGATCTACCCGATAAGCCTGTAACTCTTATCGGCATTGAAAGCAATTGGATGCGTTACATAGAATCCATTGGTACTTCGTTCGAAGAGGTTATAAAAACACGTCTTAAGCGTGCTGAAGATGACAGTCCATGGGTCTACTTAGAACATCAATATGTGCCAATGGACAAAAGTATCGCGAATGATATTTCACGGGAGTTCTTTTGGCGCAGACTCGATGTTTGGATCAAAGGCTCTGGTGGCAATCACGAGGTTGGGCATAACGAGGATCTCCCAAAATCAAACCATTGGTTCATCAATCGTTGTGTCAGAGAATTTGTAGAGCATTTAAAATCACAGGGCGATCTACCAGAACAGATTATCATTATGGAGCAAGGTGCTGCGCGTGCTGAACTCATTCGTAATTTTTTAGTGTCACTAGAAACAAATTATCCCGATGTTTTTAAGCGTGTTCATAAGGTATACATTGCTGAATTTAGCAAAGACATTCTTGATCATATGAACCTAGCCTCTCATCTGCGTGAGCAATATAAGCATTTGGTCGAGCTGGTTTATTATCATCCGGATGAATTTCCAAAGTATTTTTACGACATCAATGACAATGCAATTGATCTCTGCGGTAAAGTTAATTTTCTCACGCATAATAACGTATTCGATCAACTCGCCAGTCGCCTCATCCGTAAAATTGAAGGTCGCTGTTATGAAGAAAAAGTGAAGTTGTATCTAGATACCAGTAATCCTGATATTGCTGAAATGCTCAAAGAGAATCACTGGACACCCGATCAGATGATTGAAGTTATCTTAAAAGCGGTCGAAGAAGGTTTAGAACATCTGGTGGGAGAAAATTCAGACATCGAGGCTGAGGC
>JAUUZN010000124.1 GCA_030589945.1 Gammaproteobacteria bacterium
CTATGATCAATTCATAATCGACGAAAAGCTTGAGTCTAAAAGACGTGTGACCGCCTTCAGACTTTATGGCTGGAGTGATCTGGGTGAACAGCATCTCATCTTAACGGCGAATGCGAATCGTAAATACCTTCTCACCTTGAATCATCAATGCATAGATTTAAAACATGCTAACGTGATTACAATTAATAATAATGGTTCTTCACTCGATGCGAAGTTTGATTCAATCTCGGTTCCTAATTCAATGGGTCTCAAATGTTACATAAAGACCATCCACCGTCTTACAAAAGAACAGGCGAAAGCGATACAGAAAATTGGACGCGTTTCAGATGAAGATACCAAAGATCTGGATGAGATAAAGGAAGCGTCTGTTAACACAGAAGGAGCTACCTCTTCTGATGAGGCTGACCCTGAAGTGGACATGACTCCTGAAACAAAATTAGAGCCTTAATTTAAAGTATGAATATTCCATACAGTAATTGAAAGGCATTATTAGTAATTTCTTATCGGTTTTAGGAGTCAGACCTGAGTAGTCGTTGCAGCACCTGCAGAAGTGGCTTGATCATCAGAGCTTGTAGCATTACTTTCAATGACAGCAAGAAAGTCCTTTGCGTAGTTCTCGCATTTACTTTCACCAACTCCATTGACCGTTAAAAACTCAGATTTGTTCCTAGGCAGAAGATGACACATGTCATGTAAGGACTTGTCACTGAAAATAACAAAGGCAGGAACTTGTTTTTCTTGTGCTAACTGAAACCGGAGATCTTTCAGAGATTCAAACAAAGAATCGCGACCATGAGAAGCTGAAATGGACTTAACTTTACTCTTGCCAACACGGCGAGTGGGTTCACTAAACTTTCTCATGAGAAAGGTCGCTTCATTCCTAAGTAATCCACGACTTTTTTCCGTTAAAGCAAGATTACCATAATCCCAGTTAGTAATTTTAATTGTGCCCATATTTAAAAGTTGTCTGAGCACAATATTCCAGTGATTTTTTGACTTATCTTTACCCAGAGCATAGACCGACAACTGATCATGTTTGCGCTCAATGACCTTTGCATTTTTGCTGCCACGCAGTACATCAACAATATGCCCGGCCCCAAAAATTTGGCCTGTTTTGTAAATGGTAGAAAGTATTTTTTGAGCGTCAACGGTGGCGTCCCAACTGTCTGCTGGCTCTAGACAGGTATCACAATTGCAGCATTGCTCATTACTTTGCTCTTCAAAATAATTCAGTAAGAAGTAACGTCGACACTGTGTCGTTTCACAAAGGCTTAACATAGAATTAAGTTTATGCCGAGCCACCCTCTTATAGGCTTCACTGGCATTGGTGGTCTCAAGCATTCGTGATAACTTTATAACGTCCTGTAAACCATAGAGCATCCAAGCATTCGATGCTAAACCATCGCGTCCAGCACGGCCCGTTTCTTGGTAGTAACTTTCAATACTTTTAGGAAGATCAAGGTGGGCAACAAAACGTACATTGGGTTTATCGATGCCCATACCAAAGGCAATGGTTGCTACTATGATGATATTTTCACTCTTATTAAACGCATTTTGAGCATCGAGTCGGTCCTGTCTTGGTAAACCAGCATGATAGGGGACTGCTTTGTGTCCTAACTCACAGAGTTGTGCTGCTGTGGTCTCGACCTTATTGCGAGAGAGACAATAAACAATACCATTGTCATCGGGATGTTCTGCTTTAATGAAGTCGTCCAATTGCTTGGTTGCATCGGCACGTTCATAAATGCGGTATTTAATGTTGGGACGATCAAATGAGGAGATATAAATATTAGGATTTAACATGCGAAGTTGCGTTGCAATATCTGAGCGAGTTTTAGAGTCAGCCGTTGCTGTTAATCCTAAAAAGGGTGTATTTGGAAAGAGTTCTTTAAGCTCGCCAAGACGACTGTAGTCTCTTCGAAATTCATGGCCCCACTGTGAGACACAATGTGCTTCATCAATGGCAATGAGTGAGATATCAATATTTTGGAGAAATTCACCCAAGTAACCCGATATGAGTCCCTCGGGAGAAACATAAACTAACTTTACCCGACCAGAGGTAATATCATCCTCAGCCTCCTGTCTTTGTCGCATATCTTGCAATGAGTTTAGAAAGCATGCCGATACTCCATTCTCCGCTAGATTGGTCACCTGATCATTCATTAATGAAATTAGAGGAGAGACAACAAGGGTAATGCCGGTAGAATAAAGAGCTGGAATTTGGTAGCAAACAGACTTACCTCCACCTGTTGGCATGATCGCAAGGGTGTCTTTCCCATCAAGAATAGATTCAATAATTTCTAGCTGATCAAATCGAAAGGATTGATGCCCAAAGGTACTTTTAAGGAGTTGGTGGAGTTTGTCTCGTCGCATGAAACGGACTGTATATCAGCCAGTGTTCAATTTCTAGCCCAGTAGCTAAATTACTGTTGATCTCTCTATTGAATCGTAGCGAAAGACTGCTGTTACAAACGCATCAATTATTCTGTAATAGAAATAAGTTGGATATCGAAGGATGGCTTCCCGTATTTCAATTGTTTCAATTTAACTAACAGGTAATCTTCTTCTGGGGCGAACCAGGCAAATATCGTACGTTTGCCGCCGCTTGCTTCACGCTTGTACTTTAAAGCGTTGACTGTACCGGTGGGTAGCTTTAATTCTTCAATTCCCTGAAAATGATAAATATATTGGGTAATTTTACCTGTGTTTCCAATGACATCGTATTTAAATTCTGTTTGATTAGGATTATTCATGATGTCTAATCGAAATTGCAGTTGAAAGCTGAGTTTGTCTTGAAAATTGTCAGGAAAAGTAGTGTCTATGGACTTTTGATTTTTTAAATCTTTTGCAATGTTGTTTTTCTTATCATATTCCCAGTTGTATTGTTTATTACGACCCGTACCACTGCGTTTAGAGGTGTAGCTTAAAGGGGTTAGCGAATAATGATTAAGTTCTAAAGTTGATTTTTCTTGGCGCTTATCGGTAATAAACAACCATTTTGATTTCGTTCTATAACTAAAATTAAGCGTATCGTCATCCTGATACTCTAATTTCCAGGTCGCTCTGCCCACCGGATTAGCTTTATGGCTCAATTGGTAGATGGCTTCATAGGGTTTGATAAGTTTATCCTGTACAACTGTTTCGACAATGTTTGATGCCGAAGAGTGTATAGTCGCAAACATCGCAAGAACCGTTACGACAAACGACATCAGTAGCTTATGCCCATGTAGACAATGGATAAAAGGATTGTAGATTGTTTTTAAAAGTACTGTTTTCAAAATAATTTTTTCCAAATTTACAGTTCTAAGATTACAATTTCAAATTATAGTTTCTAAATGTACAGCCCTAAAGTTTCTGATTACACTAAGAAGTATGATCAATGCGTTGATATCTTCTTAGCCTTCAATAGTCAAACTTATACGATTGGTACGCTCTTGGTCAAGTCGGTTAAATACTTCAATGACCGATTCTAATGAAATCTGTTGCATTAGCTGTTCACCCTTGACTCGTTTGCCCCAACGTTGGTCGTCTATAGTTTTGACTGTTTGAGCTTCAAGTAGTTCCGCGTAAATAGAGACGGTGTTTTCAAGTGACAAATAGGGCCCGGTTCGTTTGGGGTTACTATGGGCGTAGAGCCCAATAACGGGCGTATTAACAGTGGTTGCCATATGCGCTGGTCCTGAATCGGGAGCGATAATAAAACTTGCATTTTTAATGACGGCAAGGAGTTGAGTTAACGAGGTTTTGCCGGTTAAATTAAGTAGAGAATGATTAGCAGCTTCGACTATAGCATCACCAAGCTGCTGGTCAGCCGGGCTGGGCCCACCGACTAAAATGACTCGATAGCCTCTGGTATAGGCATGATCAGCAATGGCGGAATAGCGTTCTGTTAGCCAATTGCGTTGTACTTTACTGGCAGCTGGTGAAACGACAAAGATTGGTTTAGTACTGAGAGTGTTATCTGATGAGTTGTTAAGCTCATCACCGGATAGTTGAATGTTAAGCCACTCCTGATCATCATCTCCAATTGGCATGTGCCAATGAGGTTTGTCGGCTAGATGGTTAGTTTGCTTATCGTTACAGATGGCTTCTGCAAAGGCCCAAAAGCCCTCGGCAACATGAGGTTGTTTAAGGGCTCTAATTTGTCGATTGATGAACAGCCATTGAATTTCACGAGAGTTTTTACGGTTAAATCCCCACTTCTCACGAGCTGATATGCACAGAGAAACAAGGCTTGCCCGAAATGCGATTTGCATATGCAATAAAATATCGAATTTTTGCCCTCTGAATTGCTTCTGTAAATTATAGTAAGCCTTAAGCCCCGCTTTTTTATCAAAGACTACAAACTCGATATTGGGTAGTTGATGCAGAAGTTGCACCTCTACCTTACCAATAATCCAGGTTATTTTTGCATCGGGCCATCGCTGTTGTATGGCCTGTACGGCAGCAACGGCATGACAGACATCGCCAATGGCAGACAGTCGTAGTATACAAATGGAGGTAGGTTGTTTGATAGAAGTAAACATTAAAGATTATTGATAACCTAGAATTCTAATTGTTTGTTATATTTTCAAGTAGACCTTGTTTGTAGTTCAGTTGCAATGATTTTTGTGTGATACCATCGTTACATCAATAAGATGTTATTAGGATATTGCAAAGTTGTATGCAAAAAATTGTCACTCACATTAAAGACAATAATGGTCATGTTTTAATGATTCCATCATCGGGAGAGTTAGATATTTCCAGCATTATGACCGAATATTTTGAACCCAGTTTCTGGCAAAATAAGGGGCAAATTGTCGGCCAGTCCAAAGGGCGAAATACAACCTGGTTTATTGATCCACAAGATATTAATTTTCAAAATAACCAATGGGTATTAAGACATTATTATCGTGGTGGATTGGTGGCGAAACTCATTAGTGATCACTACTTTTATACCACTCTTGAAGCGACGCGGTGTTACCGAGAGTTAGAAATTCTTCAACAAATGGTCGCGCTGCAGTTACCTGTTCCGAAACCAATCGCCGCTAGGATGATCAGATCTGGCCTGTTCTATCAGGCGGATCTTATTATGCAAAAAATTGCAGCCACTGATCTTGTTGCCATTTTAAAACAGACATCACTTTCAGAAAATATGTGGCGTGAAGTTGGGAAAATCATCGCAAAATTTCATCAAAATGGCATCGACCATGCGGATTTAAATTCGCACAATATAATGATCGATAACAACAATAAAGTTTGGCTCATCGATTTTGACCGAGGAAGCATAAAACCTCCAGAAGAGCCGTGGCAATTGAAAAATATTGAACGTTTGCACCGTTCACTCATAAAAGAAAAGGGATTACACGAACCATTCCATTTTAATAAAAATGACTGGGTCAGTCTCATTGATGGTTATATGGGGAAATCGAACCGGTGAAGTTTGTATCTAGAATAAGTTTTCTTGTGAGTATCTAGTGGCATGAATAAATTTATAGCCCACTTTGGTCTAGGCCTGATGAAACTGGTTGTCCACTTACCTCGCTCCACTCAGTATGCCCTTGGTCGTCTGTTCGGTAAACTATTATATCAGCTCGCTAAGCGTCGCCGTCGAATCACCGATACCAACATCAAACTTTGTTTTCCAGAATTTTCTGAAATTGAACGGCAACAATTTGTTAAAAAAGTTTTTGAAGAAAACGCCATTGGATTCATTGAGACAGCCTGTTCCTGGTTTCTTGATCCTAATGATTTAATGAAGAATGTAACGGTGCAGGGTCAAGAACTTATTGACGCAGCGTTGAAAGAAGGCCGAGGCGTTCTAATAATAGGCTCACATTACTCGACACTCGATCTGGGAGTTTTATTGACGGCCACACTCATCAAGCTCGATGCTGTCTATATGCAGAATTCTAATCCAACCTTTAATAGGGTGATGAGAGAATCTAGAGAGCGTTATTTTAATCATTTAATAGATAAAGACAATATGAGAGATATTGTTAAAAGTTTAAAAAAGGGTCATGCACTTTGGTATTCTGCAGATCAGGATCATGGTGCGGAGGTTTCAGTTTTTGCTCCATTCTTCGGAGTGGAAGCAGCGACTATTAAGACAGCTGCGAAGCTCGCTAAGATTGCTAATTCAAGGGTGATCTTATTGAGTCATCACCGTAAGCCAGATGATTCTGGTTATGTTATTTGCTTCAGTCGCGCGCCCGATGGATACCCTATGGATGATGATGTTAAAAGCGCTACCCTAATGAACCGGGCTATTGAGCAGCAAATTAGGAAATGTCCAGAGCAATACATGTGGGTGCATCGTCGGTTTAAAACACGCCCAGAAGGAGAAAAAGATTTATATGCAGGGTAGCTCTAGTTGTCCATTTTCATTGCACGGTAAGAATATCGTTTGTGGGCAGTGACGGTGGTTGTTGGTAAATCCATCTGACGACCTCCGTAAATCTCATCTTTGAGATAGTCGAGCTCTGCCTGATACTGTTCTTCTTCTACCGCTATCCACCAACACTTGGGTAATGAATCGTCACCGCCACTCCAGCGATATCGTCGTGCTTTGAGTAAATCTTTTTTATCAAAGGGTGCTCCGATGGCGCAGATTAAATATTCTTTGTTACGCACCGATTCTTTGAGTTGTTCAAAGGCCTCAGGTCGCTGCACAAATAGATTGAACGTCGCCCAACAGTCCACAAGTGCTCGGTGACCATCGTAAAAATAGCCCATCTTCAAATTCAAATATTCAAGTTTAGCGCCTTCAAAACCGAGTTCAGACCATCTGACACCTCTTGAAGAGCAACCAAATGCTTTCGATTCTATGAGTTGACGAAAATGGTCGGGGGTCTGTAATTCCATAAAGTTTCGGTCAAAGGAGGCGTTATGACAGATGATCATATTAACGGTCTGTAGCTGGGATGCAATTTGTTGCCAATCAATGGCCATGCCCGCCACATCATCATTGGTGATACCGGTTATTTTAGTGATTTCAGCACTGATGGGTGTATTTGGCTGCTGTAGCTGGTTGTTTTCAAATACCACATTGATGAATCCATCCTCATTGGTAAAGCTAATAATAAGAATGCCTATCTCAATAATTTCGTCGTTTCGAGGGTCAAGTCCTGTGGTTTCAAGATCGATGATGGCGGTTGTAAAAACCTTTCCCGTTGGCTCAATAGTACAGTCGAGTGATTCCGGAACGCGCATCAGTACCTTATATTGCCCGGTCGCTTCGAGGACCTGCTTTGAACTCTCAAAATTATCTTCAGTCATGTTTTATTTTCAGCCATATTTTATTTATATTAGAGAAGCTTCTTAATAAGTTCGTAACATTTGGTCGCGTCTTTCAAAATGAGTAATTCAACCACTGGAACTAGCAAATCTTCTAAGGGAGCCTTGTGCGGGATATCGCGACCGTCCAAATATAAACGTCCATTGGGTTTAACGTCAAAGACTTCGCTGTAAGCATCATAAATATCTTTGACTGTCTTCTTAGAATCTTGAAAATAATCATATTTAGCGTTAGTAATGGTATCCACCGCCAATGTTAAATTCACTAGGCTTGAATGTACGGTTCCAATATCACGATTGGCACGTTTGATTTCTTTAAATAAATCGGGTGGCGCTAGCTCAAGTAGGTCGTTAAGCTCCGTTATGAAACGGGCTAATTGGTGGCTTTTATCATTGAGTCGCACAAAGTATTTTTCGAATTTTTTTGATTGGCTATTGCGATCTGACTGCGAATGTTCGTGATAAGCAATGACAGAATGCCTTACTGCATCAATAAACTTATTAACCTTTTTTTTATCTACGCTGCTTAATAAACTTTGTAGCGAGGTAATTAATTTTACTGTAAATGTGAACCGATAAGGCTCTGGAGATAAACCTGGAGTCATTATTTATGTTAACCATTGTTGTCTAAATAGGTGTCTATTAGAATGTGAAAAGGAATGTTTATTTTTTATTGCGTTTATCATAAGCAAAGCTGAGGCTATAGGCAAGTATTGCTCTAAAAGGGTGAAGCTCAATCCTCAGTTCCTTTCTTTTTGGCTAGGCTTGTTCTATTCTGGACACGTAGGAATCATTCTAAATAGGGCGTCACCAATGAGCGATGAAATATCAACCCACCAAGCTGAGCATGACATTCGAAATGCTAAAGTATTAATTTCTGTGAACGGTACATTATATCCACGTGATAAAGCTGTGGTATCGGTATTTGATAGTGGTTTTATGTTGGGTGATGGCGTGTGGGAAG
>JAUUZN010000222.1 GCA_030589945.1 Gammaproteobacteria bacterium
AAATGGCAGAACCTTTGTCATAAATAGCTAATGGAAAAATATAGCATCATTATCTAATTGCATTTGGAATACAGAAAATAGGAATTCTGTTTTTTGGAGATAGTAAGTAACAAACTACAGGATTGAAAGATGACGCAAAGAAAAAAACAACCAACAATTGAAGATGATCGTACTGGCGAGAGTGTAGAAACGCTGACTCGTGCTATCTCAGATAATATGTTTTATGTTCAAGGGAAGCCTCCAGGTACGAACACTAAGAATGATGATTATCTAGCTGTAGCTTATACAGTTCGAGATCGCTTGCTGCGACGCTGGATTAATTCAATCGAGACCTATATTCAAAATGATGTCAGATTAGTGTGCTATCTGTCAGCTGAGTTTTTGTTAGGACCCCATCTACATAATAATTTGATCAATCTGGACCTGTTAGAGCCAATGCGAACAGCAGTCGCTTCTAACAACAAGATATTAGATGATCTGATAGAACAGGAAGGTGAGCCTGGGTTGGGCAATGGTGGTTTAGGACGTTTAGCGGCTTGTTATATAGACTCTCTCGCCACTTTACAGATACCTGCAATAGGCTATGGTATCCGTTATGAATATGGTATTTTTGGACAGAAAATTCAAAATGGTTGGCAGGTTGAAACCACGGATAAATGGCTCCGTCTGGGCAATCCTTGGGAACTGCATCGGCCTGAGCGAACGTATCAAGTTAAGTATGGTGGCCATACTGAAACTGTGAAAGATGAGCAGGGTGACTTCAAGGTTCGTTGGGTAGCACAACATAGCGTAATGGGTGTCGCTTACGATACCCCAATCTTGGGATATAAAGTCAATACTGCCAATCTATTGCGACTATGGTCAGCACAAGCTTCTGAATCTTTTGATTTTCAGGATTTTAATGCGGGCGACTACATGGGTGCTGTACAAGAAAAAATGGATTCTGAGAATATCACAAAAGTTCTCTATCCAAACGACGAGCACGAACAAGGAAAACGCTTACGTTTACAACAGCAATATTTCTTTGTTTCCTGCTCATTGCAGGATATGATTTGTATCCAACTGGGAGCCAGCGGTGGTTCTCTAGATGATTTTCATAAACGCTTTGCTGGTCAGCTGAATGACACTCATCCCTCGATTGCCGTTGCCGAATTGATGCGACTATTAGTAGATGAGCATGAGATGGAATGGGATAAGGCTTGGAATATAACTCGCCACACTTTTGCTTACACTAATCATACTTTGTTACCAGAAGCCCTCGAGACTTGGTCTTTACCTCTGTTTAAAAGTGTTTTGCCCAGACATTTAGAAATTATTTATGAAATTAATCGACATTTTCTTGAAGAGGTTAAACAGCGATACCCTAATGACAATGAACGCCTTTCCAGAATGTCATTGATCGATGAGAGTGGTCAAAAATCAGTGCGTATGGCAAATTTGGCTTGTGTGGGTAGTCATGCCGTCAATGGTGTTGCTGAATTACATACCAAATTATTGACTGCCACAGTAATGCATGATTTTTATGAGTTCTTCCCTGAGAAATTTAGCAATAAAACTAATGGTGTTACTCCGCGACGTTGGATGGTTTTAAGTAATCCTAGATTGTCGGCTTTGATTACAGAAAAGATTGGTGACAGTTGGATTACCGATTTAAGTAAACTTAAGCAGTTGGAACCGTTTGCTGATGATGCCAAATTTATCGCTCGCTGGCATCAGGTGAAACTAGAAAATAAAAAAGAACAGGCAGCATATGGCCTTGCAAAAACAGGGGTTGAGTTAAATCCTGAATCCTTATTTGATGTACAAGTGAAGAGATTGCACGAATACAAGCGTCAGCTGCTGAATGTATTGCACATTATCACCTTATATAATCGTGTCAAACAGAACCCATCGATTGATCTTGTTTCTCGCACCTTTGTGTTTGGTGGTAAAGCTGCGCCTAGCTATTTTATGGCTAAATTGATTATAAAACTCATTACCTCCGTTGCTGATGTGGTGAATAATGATTCTGATGTTAACGGGCGGTTAAAAGTCGTATTTATCCCTAACTTCAATGTTAAATTAGGACATCGAGTTTATCCCATGGCTGATTTGTCCGAACAAATTTCTACAGCAGGATTAGAAGCTTCGGGAACCGGTAATATGAAGTTTTCTATGAATGGAGCGCTGACCATCGGTACCTTGGATGGCGCTAATATAGAGATCAGAGAAGAAGTTGGTGAAGAGAACTTCTTTCTATTTGGTTTAACTGCTCAGGAAGTGGCTGATTCTAAGGCACAAGGTTATAAGCCTAGAGACTACTACGAGAATAATAAGTCACTCAAGCTTGTACTAGATCGCATCCGAGAAGGGACCTTTTCTAACGGCGATACTGGTCTGTTCGCGCCATTAGTAGATGAGCTGTTAAATCATGATCAATATATGTTGCTGGCTGATTATCAATCCTATATCGACGCTCAGGATAAAGTGAGTGAAACTTGGCGTGATCAAGATTTATGGACCCGAATGTCGATTCTAAATGTTGCACGAATGGGAAAATTCTCTTCAGACCGGGCTATAGCAGAATATTGCCAAGATATTTGGAAAGTTGAACCGGTACCAGTTGAACTTACCCGCTAAGCATAATGGGAAAACTT
>JAUUZN010000106.1 GCA_030589945.1 Gammaproteobacteria bacterium
GAAACCGTAATAATTCAAGTCATAAAAAAAATGATAGACAAACATTAGCAAAATGGCAAAGCCACGACTGACATCAATAATATCAAGATGATGATCTTTGCTGTTCTTGGGTACTGATAAATTAGGCATCATAAAAACTAGCTTCGCCATCTGGCCTACGTTTAAATCGTCGATGTGTCCATAAATATTGCTCTGGCGCCTGCTTTACTTTGTTTTCAATAACCTGATTAATAGTCGTCGCATCCTCTACATCATTACCAACAGGGAAATTAGGAATGAGCTTAAAATCAAGTTCATAACCTTCATCGGTACGAATGTAATCATAAGAAATAAGCACAGCCTGACTGATCTTAGCGAGTTTTGCAGTTGCCGTGATGGTATTGGTCTGAATATTAAAAAACGGAGCAAATACCGCGCCCGAGGAACGCAAATCTTGATCGGGTGCGTACCAAATAGGCATTTTGTTTTTTAGCGTCTTAATGATCTTTTTACTGTCTTTCACTTTAATCATTTCGATACCGCATTTTGTAAACTGCTTAATCATCTCTCGGTCAAAAAGTTTGTTGTTCTGAGGTCGGTAGATGTCTGCGAAGCAAAAGTTATCAGCGAGCATCCTTCCAGCAACCACCATTGTTGTAAAATGACCGACGATTAGTATGATATTTTTACCGTCATCGATGGCTGACTGAAGCACTTCTTTATTATTAAATTTGTAATGCTTATTGAGTCGTTTAGGACTCATATAAAAACAATTAGCAATTTCAAACAAACTCATTGCTACTGCTTCAAAATGTCGATTCACCAAGTCAGTATGCTGTTTAGCATCAAGTTCAGGAAAGCATTGGTGTAGATTAGTTCTAACGATTTTAAGCTGATTCGATAAAAGTAGTTTAAGGATTAAGGCGATTGGTTTTGATATCAACAACTGTCCTTTAAATGGTATAAAAACCACCAGCCGCATCAGCCCGATCACTAACCAGGTAGGAAGGTATTTCGGATGTAAGAATTGTCCTTCAATCATGAATGACTCACTGATTATTGTCCGATATCAACGCTCGAATTTTTGCAAGGTCGGCCTCAGTATCAACCCCTTCAGGAGGAACAACGACTGCTTCGTCAATTTGAATAATTCCACCATGCCAAAGTATTCTTAACTGCTCAAGTGATTCTGTTTTTTCCATCTCACAGGCATCCCAATGACTATATTGTTTAATAAAATCAGCACGATATGCATAAATCCCAATATGACGTTGATAATGGTTGTTGATCACCGCTGCATCGTCTCTTGCATGACTTTTATCACGATCAAAAGGTACAACGGCCCTAGAAAAATAGATGGCTTCTCCAGCCTGATTACTGACCACTTTAACCACGTTGGGATCCTCGAGTGTTTCTTTATCAAGAATTGAGGTTGATAGCGTCGACATAACCGCCTTTGGGTGGTTCATTAATAGCTCAGACACCTGATCAATGGCCTGTGGTGGTATCAGAGGCTCATCTCCCTGTACATTGACGATAATGGTGTCATCAGCAATTTGTAATTTAGTCACCACCTCAGACAATCTGTCGGTGCCCGAACGATGAGTCTCTGATGTCATGCAAACTTCGCATCCCATCTTGGTCATCGCATCGAATATGCGCTGATCATCAGTAGCAATAATAACTCGATCAACTGACGCCCTACTCGCCTGTTCATAGACGCGTAGTAACATGGGCTTTCCACAGATATCAATCAGTGGTTTTCCGGGTAAGCGAACCGATGCATAACGGGCTGGAATAATGGCTATTTGTTGCATAAGACTGTTGTTATTTCCTTAAAGACATTGGCACTATTTAAATCGTTATTCTTTACTTATTCAAAATAGATATAACGACTGAATTTAATGAACTAATCGTTCAATGCAAAACTGACTCAATGATGGTGAAACCGAAACGTTTATCTTTAGATACCAAAACTCATCAGTCGCAAAACATTTACATTTTATAGCATCTTTTTCAGTCATTATAACCAGTCCTGAAGTGGAATTAAAATCCTCAGCAGTAAAGCGATGATGATCAATAAAAGGTTGCGTTTTAAGTTTAAGCCCTAGGGTCTCTAGTTGTCTAAAAAATCGCGCCGGATCGCCAATTGCTGCAACTGCAGTGATTGGTTCCTTAGCATATGTTTTTACAAAATCTTCTATGGACAGTTCTATCTCTGGTGCATTTACTCGAACAAAACATGCGGCTCTGTAGCCCATATTAAAAATACAAGGATGGTTTTTAATCAACGGCTCATCACGATTGTTTAATTGAGTCCCACTGGCAGTATTAATCACCACAGCGTCCACATCATCGACACGACTTTTAGACTCTCGCAATGGACCAAAAGGAATTAGCAATCCGTTACCAAACTGTCTACGCCCATCAACGACAAGCAGCTCGACATCTCTTTCTAAAGCATAATGTTGCAACCCATCGTCGCATATGATCAAGTTACATTGATGCTCTTCGATGAGTTTATTTGCACCTCGAACTCTTTTGGGATCAACAACGATAGTCACATCAAGTCGTAGCTTAACCATCAATGACTCATCACCAACCTCAAGAACGTCAGAATTTTTTTCTACCGTTAAGGGGTAATTAGCACTATGGCCTCCATAGCCGCGGCTTAGGATTCCAACCCTAAAGCCTTCATTGACCATCGCCTCTGCCAAGTGTATTACCAACGGAGACTTACCTGTGCCACCCACCGTGATATTGCCAATGACAATCACCTTAGCAGATACTTTTGTGGTTTTGAAAAGTCCTAAACGATAGAAATTTCGTCTTACACTAACCAAGACAAACATGAAAAAATGTAGCGGATACAAAAGAATTCGGATGGGGTTCTGTGCCTGATACCAAAACCTAACGAGTCCGTTCATAGCACCTTAGTCCTTAAATTGCATTTTATGCAGACCTGCATAGATTCCATCAAGCTCAAGTAAGGCTTTGTGTGTTCCCGATTCTTTAATTTCACCCTGATCCATCACAATGATTTCATCGGCCGTTTCAATGGTAGATAAACGATGTGCGACGACTACCGTTGTTCGATTCTCCATCACTGTATCCATGGCTTCTTGAATGTATTTTTCAGACTCAGTATCCAATGCCGATGTGGCTTCATCAAGTATTAAAATTGGGGCATCTTTGAGGATCGCCCTTGCAATAGCAAGTCGCTGGCGCTGTCCACCCGATAGCAACATCCCTTTCTCACCGACCATGGTATCAAGACCATCGGGCAATTCGCTAATAAATTCCCATGCATGGGCTTTTTTTGCGGCACTAATAATATCTTCTATGGAGGTATTCTCTAAGTTTCCATAAGCGATATTATGGGCAATACTGTCATTAAATAAGGTCACCTGTTGTGAAACGTAGGCGATCTGTTTTCGATAATTCACCAAAGAATAGTCTTCAATCCTATGGCCATCCAGCGAAATATTACCCGTCTGAACACTATAAAATCGCAATAAAATACTTGCCAATGTTGATTTTCCACTGCCCGAGCGACCAACCAATGCCACTGTTTTACCTGCGGGGATATTGAGGTTAATATTTTTAAGTGCACTTTGACCTGACTCGGTGTATTTGAAGTTTACATCAGCAAAGGTGATGTCCCCTTTTGCTCGTTCAATAGTGCGAGTACCTTCATCTACTTCTATTGGTTCATCCAATACTTCAAAGATGCTTTCTGCTGCCACAATACCTCTTTGTAATATGGCATTGACCGATGCTAATGATTTCAGTGGTTTCAATATCACCATCATCAGCATAACTAGACTGATAAAGCCACCGGGCGTTAAATCTCCTGTATCAACATAGGAGATTGCAAAATAAAGAACCAGTGCTAAACCAAAACTCGCTAACAACGGAATCACCGCAACACTCAGTGCCTTGGTTATGATCATTTTCATAGACTGCAAACGATTAGAACGATTTTCTTTATCGAACAACTGCTGCTCGAAAGCTTGACCACCATATATTTTAATCACTTGATAAGACTCAATTCCTTCTTGAGTCACATGGCTAATATTTCCCATTGATTCCTGAACTCGTCTGCTGATAAGGCGAAATCGTTTACTTGTCAGATTCACCGAAACTGCAATGAGTGGTGCTGTGACTAAAAAAATCAACGTTAATTGCCAACTTTCACTAAACATTGCCCACAGCGCAAAGACGATCAATGCTGAACTTCTAATAATGGTGGTAATAGCTTCAGTAGTCGACTTGTTCAACTGCTCAGTGTTGTAAATGACTTTAGAGAGCAAGTTACCGGATTTATTAGCGTCATAAAAACTTGCGGAAAGAAGCAAATAACGATCAAAGAGTTCTCTTCTTAGCTCCATGATCATGTTGTTACCAACCCAAGACATGCAATAGGTTGCAATAAACCCAGCCAAACCACGCAATAAGATAGCTACAATAACAAATGCAGGTGCATAAATTAGATAATCTAGATTTTTATTAGTCAAACCTTCATCAACTAAAGGTTCAAAAGCCTTAATAAGCTCCGTGTCGATAAAACTATATGCACCATTAGCGATCAGCGCTAATAAGAATACCTTCCAGTAGGGCGTAATATAGTGCAACAGGCGCATATACGTTTGAGAAGACGAAGTGGTCTCATCAGCAGTGTTACTCATTATTAGCTCGCCGTGTTGCCATTTTTAGATTACTAAATCCTTCCTGTCCTGCGGCATCCATTGCTGTAACAACCGATTGATAGGGCGCCTTGGCATCGGCAGAAATGATCAACGGCATTTTGGTGTTGCCATCCGAGAGTTTTAAAATCGCACGTCTGAGTGTTTCAATTTGAGTATTGATGAGTGGTTTTTTATTGACGTAAAAATTGCCTTCCGAATCAATGGAAATTTCAACAACCTGTTCTTCTAGTTCAAGCTGGGAACCTGTTGCTTTGGGTAGTTCTATTTCGATCTGGGTTTCACGAGTAAAACTGGTGGAGACCATGAAAAATATCAGCAACAGGAACACCACATCAATCAGTGGAGTGATGTTAACAGTTAATTCTTTTTTCTTAGTATTATGCAGTTTCAAAGTAACGGCCTTTTGTGAATGAGCGAACGCAATATAACTTGTAGATAATTAATTGCGGCTCACTACTTGCTAATCACTTCTCGTTCACCATGGAATACTTCGACCATTTTTAATGCTTCCTGTTCCATTCCAATGACAAATTCTTCGATTCTTCGCTCAAAATAACGATGAAATATTAACGCTGGAATAGCAACAGAAAGACCAGCAGCCGTTGTTAGAAGAGCTTCTGAAATACCACCAGCAAGCGCTCCTGCATTTCCGACACCCTGCATGGTGATAACCGTAAAGACTTTGATCATGCCTAAAACCGTACCCAGAAGTCCAAGTAAAGGAGCGATATGCGCAACGGTACCCAAAGTATTGAGAAATTTTTCCAATTCAATAACCACCTTTCGACCGGTTTCTTCAATGGACTCTTTCATGGTTTCTCGACCGTAGTGATGATTAACCAGTCCCATCGCAAGAATTTCACCCAATGGTGAAGATTCTTTTAATGATTTTAAATTATCTTTATTGAGTTGGTTGTTTTTTACCCAGTTCCATACTTGGGCCAGTAGGTGTCTCGGTGCAACCCTTGATGCCCTTAATGACCAAAAGCGTTCGATAATAATACCTAGAGCGACAATTGAACATAAAATGATCGCTAGCATTACCCAGCCACCTGCTTGAATTAGTTCTAACACTTGAGTTGATATCCTTTTGCAATCACAACTTTTTCGACACTTTAACACAGTTAAAAATAAAATTAATCATCGCCTTCGCCATACGGTTAATTTATCCTTTCTCCACTGTTTAATATGAACCTTACCCCACTCATCAATTAATACTTCAATCGCCCCAGAATCAGCAGTATTAATCGTTTTTATACCTTGGTTTGTATAGCGTTTAAGCACTCGCTCGCTCGGTAAATTAAATCGGTTTAAATAACCGCTGCTAATGATTGCCAAGCTTGATTTTAATTGACTCAAGAGCTGTGGACTTGATGATGTACCGCTACCATGGTGTGGCACCAAAAGAATATCGGCAGTCAACTGTGGATACAAACTCATTAATAATGTTTCGCCTTTAGATTCGATATCACCGGTTAGTAATATCTTTTTAGATAGATACTCAATTAATATAACGCATGAACTATCGTTACCTACGACTAGTTCGCGCTCATTATTTCTGGGTGTAAGCACTTCAATTGAAAGATCTGACCACTGCCATGTTTGACCACGGGCACAAACTTTTGTTCTCAACAAACCCTTTGCTGGATTTGTAGCAATGTTAAGCGCTTCTGTTGTAGTGACATCAGGACCGGTTACTAACTCACTGATTTGAAATTTACCCAATAAAGATTCTAAACCCCCTGAATGATCAGCATCATTATGACTGATAACCAATAAATCAATTGGCCGTTTAAGCCGCTCTAGGTAGGGAATGATTGTCATTTTTGCCACGGCGTTCGAGGCATCCGTACCATAAGCCGAATCATAAAGTAGCAACTTATCTTGATATTCAATTAACACTGCAAGCCCCTGTCCTACATCGAATACCAACATTCTAAAATCATAATTCCTGTCATCTTCAGCGGTCCAAATAATGTACAGTAATGGCGGACAGAGCATCATAATAAGATGATATTGTCCTCGCCGTAGATTTAACCACAGGCTGACCCTTTTGATGATTCCTGATGTTTTGTTTGAATACATTACTATGATTAAAAGTAAGATTATGATCAAAAGAAGAAATGAGAGGAATAATTTTGATGGATATTCAGCGTCTAATTTAATCAGCAATAACTCCGAGTAAGGACTCATCCAATCAATTGACTTCCAAAAATATTGCACTAATTTTTCAATAATAATTATTAAAAAATTCGCAGCGTTACTCACTATTTGCAATAACATATCGCCTAAACCATCTACCCACGAACCTCTTTCCATTAACTGATCATGAGTGACACCGTTAACACTCACCCCGGTACTCAGTGACAGTTGTACAATGATCAACATGAGCAGTAACAACAAAATCGGTAACAGAATCAGTGACACAAAGGGAATCGCACAAAAGTTAACGAGGGGACTCAATAATGAAACCTGACCAAAAATTATTAATTGAATGGGCATTAACAGCATGAATAACTGAGATTGCAATTTTAGTAGAGCAAAGAGGCGATTGCTTGGTTGAGAAAATCTACTTAGAAATATCAAGCTCGCTGTAGCTAGAAACGATAACCAAAATGAAATCTGTAATGGTGCCATTGGTTGGCTCATTAATATAAACCATAGTGCAAAGATGAATCGGCTGTGCGTGCTAATGCTTTGGCGTGCCAATTGAACAGTACAAAATACAACTAACATAATCATGGCTCGTTGTGCGGGAAGTCCAAATCCTGATAGAACCGTATAAAATATGGCAGGAACAAGACTTCCTAACCACTGAAAGTGAATTCGATTTATCTGCTGTAAAGATCGGTTATGACGCCAAAGAAACCCTGCGAATAAAAAACCTGGAATTGCAGAAAGACCAATGTGCAGACCTGATATCGCCATAAGGTGAGATAAACCATTTAATGCCAATTTCCTTTGAGAATCTGCGTTCAGATCATGCTTATCACCTATCGTTAGTGCGATAACGGAGCCACTGATCCTGCCATCAGAAAGTACTCCGAGCAGGTAGTCCTTAATCTGTTGCCGTAGCGTATCGATGGAAGGGTTGGTCGAAATTAAATGATTAAATGTCGAATTGACGATATAACCGGTCGCTCTGTATTGCTCGCTGAACAACCATTTTTCATAATCAAAACCCTGTGGATTGATATAACCGTTATTGGGCTTAAGCCGTACCATCAGTTGCCAAGATTCATCGGCATTTAGATTGGGGCATTTTCGAAAACAAGATAATCTCAAATAGACATTTTGGCGATTATTAACCACCTGACGATTAATACTCTTTAAATGGAAGCGAACCATTATTGAGTTATCAATTTTACGAACGGGTAAATTACTGATCGTACCGGTAATCAGATGACTTTCTTTGACATACTGTTTAGGAAAATTCCAGCGGTTCTGTTCAATTGCATTGTACTGTGCAAAAACAATACCTAAAATCATCGCCAGAATAAATCCACCAAACTTTTTCCCAATCAGCACAGGAACAAACAATAGCAGTAGAAAATACCAACGGTTGATTTCCTCTGTCAGATACCATATTGCACATGAACCCAATAAAAACAGGTAGGCATATATTTGGGGTACAGTGTTTTGAAGCATCCATAGATGCTATGAGATTGCTGTTCAACAAATAAGGTGTATTAACGCTTTTAGACGATAAGAACATCTCCCTTCCTATTGTGAGCTACAGCTTAAGGTGATACTATAAAAGTATATTGTAAATCATTGAATTATCTAATATTAACTAATTTTTAACATGCCAAAACGAATACTCAAAAAATTATCAGCCGATCCTAAGAAATTGAAGGAACATAAACACCTGAAAGTTTTTGGTGTGTTGTTGGATAAACCTAATCTTTGGCATATGAATCGTCGTTCTGTTTCTGGAGCAATGGCTGTGGGACTGTTTTGTGCATTCATACCGCTACCTTCACAGATGATTATCGCTGCAGCCTTTGCGATTCTATTCAATGTCAACTTACCGCTATCGGTGGCGATGGTATGGCTGAGCAACCCAATTACTATGCCACCTTTGTTCTATGCCTGTTATTTGTTGGGCGCTTGGCTTTTAAACACACCGGCGCAAGAATTTAGTTTTGAACTCAGTTGGGAATGGATATCCGTCTCTCTTGCCAATATTTGGCAACCCTTTCTCCTTGGGTGTTTAATCGCAGGTATTTTAAGTTCGCTTTTAGGATATTTTGGGATGCGTGGGTTCTGGCGTTATGCGATGATCAAAAAATGGCGAGCTAGAAATCGTTAAACGGGTTGTAATTCACCATCAACCAATTCAACAGTACGATCCATTTTTGTGGCTAGCCCCTTGTCGTGGGTCACTATGATAAAACTAATTGCTAATGACTGATTAAGCTCAAGCATCAACTGGTAGGTTTCATCTGCAGTTTTCTGGTCAAGGTTTCCCGTAGGCTCATCGGCAAGTACGCAATCGGGCTTTGTCACCAATGCTCTTGCCAAAGAAATACGCTGTCGTTCACCTCCAGACAATTCACCGGGCTTGTGTGATATCCGATCGCGAAGCCCGACTCTTTCTATTAATTCTGTTGCTGTTATCGTCGCGTTCTCTATGCTTTCTCCCCGAATTAATAATGGCATAGCAACATTCTCAAGTGCGGTAAATTCAGGTAATAAATGATGAAATTGATAAACGAAACCTAAGTGTTGATTTCGAAATTTACCCTGCGCCTTCTCAGATAAAGTGTGGATATCGGTTCCATTGATAATCACTTTGCCAGCAGATGGTTTATCGAGACCGCCGATGAGATGCAGTAAAGTACTCTTACCGGATCCGGACTGGCCGATAATCGCAAGACGCTCTCCCCGATACACCTCAAGGTTGATTGACGATAGAACATTGACCTTACTGGCGCCATCGTCATAGGTCTTGGCGAGCTTGTTACAACTCAGGATTAGGGTTGAATGTTCACTCATAACGTAATGCCTCCGCGGGTTTAACCCTTGCGGCTCTCCAAGCAGGATATACCGTAGCGAGTAAACTCATCAAAAATGCTGAGGCGGTGACATTTATAACATCTGAGGTCAGTAATTGAGTGGGCAAAAAGCTTACAAAATACACATCTCCGGGAACCAGTGATATGCCAAAACTCCGTTCAACCCAGTCGACAATGCTCGGCAAGTTTAATGACAGGCTCACGCCTCCAA
>JAUUZN010000017.1 GCA_030589945.1 Gammaproteobacteria bacterium
AATAATGCCGATGCCATTTCTGATGATTTGGGTGACCCATACATTGCCTTCACTATCAAAAGTAAAACCATCAATGAAACCATCGACACTGATCCCATCGGGTCCAAAAATTTCCATCGCTCCTAAAGAACCATCGTCAGTCACTGGAAAACGAACCATTCGAGATTTCATCGTTTCAGCAGCATAGAGATAGGTCTCATCTGCATTCATTCTAATTTCATTGGTAAAATAAATACCGTCAGCAACAATTCTTGGTCCATTGTCATCCACTAGGATGATGTAACCATCTGGACGTGGATTATTAATTGAACTAAACCAGGGTATATCACGGCTTGAAATAGCTATCCACAGACGGTCTTTACTATCAATGAACACATAGTTTGCTGCGCCAAGTGGACGACCATCTATCTCATTAAGAAAAACACTATGATTACCCTGCTGATCCATTTTGTAAATACAGCCATCACCAATATTGGCAATATAAAAATATCCGTCATCTGCTAAAGCAAAACCATTAGGCTCTCCGCCAATGGAACCGATAGTCTGCATTGAACCATCGGTATCAATTCGTGTAAGGCTACCACGACTATCATCGGTCCAGAGAGTACCATCAGGCATTGCCAATACACTCTCTGGGCGTACTAATCCAGAATGCTTCGCTTTAAGTTGATCAAGCTTTAATGTAAACGAGTCAAGTGAGCCCATGGAATTCCTTAAATATAATCGACTAATAGCCGCCTTTACGACGTGATTCCGGTAATCCTGAGATACGCCCGCCCTGCTTGCTCGGATCCCCAGGAAATAAGTCATAAAGATCTCTCTGACTTGGTTTACCACCCCAAGCATCTGCCATTGCTTTAACGATTTTACGGGTGTTAGGTTGATTGCCATTGTTGTTGATGAATTCATCGCGCAAGAAATTTATTAAATCCCAATGCTTATCTGTGAGTTCAATACTTTCTTCATCAGCGATCATTTTTGCAAGGTCTTTAGACCAATCTTCAACATTAACGAGGTAATTATTGCCTGTTGTTTCTATTGTTACACCATTTAATTCATACGCCATTTAACCATCCTCCCAATTTTGATTCTTTAATAAATGCTAAAATTCAGCCATTCATTCTTATAACAGCTTTCTCTAATATATACTACTTTTAACCTTTGTCACAGAAAATATTCTCACCTACTATCGCTATTTCAGTATTAGAATAAATAAACACAAAACTAAATACGAATGTTTTATATGCCATATATTCTAGACCTTCCAAAATATTTTGTTGCGATACATCAAATACATCAATAGGTAAGAAATAATTAAAAAGCCTATCGAGAACGCAAGAGAAGCATTCATAGGACTAAAATAGGGTTGGAACATGGTCTCATAAATAGAAGATTTTAATGTTCCACCTGCAACAGGAATCATCACTAATAGTCGTCCACTAACACCAGCAAACATGAAAAAAGCGATTGAATTGGCACCAAAAACTATCAGCGGAGCAGACCATAAAGTGAATTTTTTGATTTCAAGGAGGTAAATACACAAAGCCAGTACTAAGCAGGCAACTCCTGTGGTCAGTATCACGTAACTACTGGTCCAAAGTGCTTTATTGATGGGTATAAAGTATCCCATGGACTCGCCCAAAATGGTCATTATCAAACCTAGCCATAGCAGTTTTTTAACCTTATTAAGATTTACAGATTCGTTTTCTAGTGGCTCATTAATCGTTTTTCTTCCATCGTTAAAAATAATCTTTCCGATTAAAATACCCGATAGACAGCTCACGATTGCAGGCAATGTACTCAATAAACCCTCAGGATCGGACACAAAAGGTGTCGTCTGAGCATAAACATGCCGGGAACCTAGAACTTGTTGATCAAGCCATGCGCTTAAATTGTTACCTTCAATCAAAAGTCCTTGATATACAGTCCCTGTCTCAGCGCTATAGGGGATAAAAAATAGACTAAAAGTATGGGCCAATAGTAACAATATTGACCATATAAGCAGACCTTTCGGCTTAAAGAATAAGAAAAGTAAAACACTGCAAAAGTAAACAATGGCAATTCTTTGCAACACTCCCATAATTCTAACGTCAAAGAGTCTATCGTTAACCCAGTTAAACTCGCTGTCACCAAACTTGTAATAAAATAAGGCTAAAAAAAGTCCCAGTGCGAATAACTTAAGCGTGCGGATGGCACTAGAACTCACAATCTTGACTATAGGTACTTGTTTTGCTAGTTGATTGCCAATCGATATCGAAATTGATATGCCAACAATGAATAAGAAAAATGGAAAGATAAGATCGGTCAATGTCCAGCCATGCCAAGGCGCGTGTTTAAGTGGTGCATAAATGGCAGACCAATTACCTGGATTATTAACCAAAATCATTGCGGTTATTGATAGACCACGAAATACATCGACCGCAAGGATTCTATGTTTTGGGACTTGATGAATAATCTGTTCAAAATATTTGCTGGACATGCTCATTAATATGCCCTTTTGGAAGTATTAACAATGAATTCTAATTTAACAATCATATTTTTGAACCTACAGTTTGGTGAATTACGCGCACATATTGATAAATTCCACGTCGTTATTTTTAAAGATGACATCCCTCTAATCGAATGCTATATTCATTTCTGCTTTTTCATGATTATTCGACAAGCTGATAATTATGCCAGATAAAAAGCCAATAATGATAGTCATGTTCTGGTGGATGATTTTATCAGTATAAAACATTCATCAATTTCTTGTATAAAAACAAATAAATTAACAGGAGTTTGAAAATGAGTTCATTTAGAAAATGTATTACCAGTCTACTAACGCTGGTGTTTGTTGCGTTTTCCACCGTTGTAAGCGCAGGCAATATTACTGCCCGTATCGACATTGCTGATGACTGGATTGACGCAACTCAGGACGTCAGGGTCAACATCACTTTAACCAATGAAAGTAACCGTCCAGCTCGTGTATTAAAATGGTACACAGCTGCACAGGGAATTGAGGAAAATTTATTTTTAATCCATCGAGATGGTCAATCATTACGTTACTTGGGAGCTCATTATAAAAGACCCGCTCCACAGGCTGCGGACTATATTCAACTCAAGGCTGGTGCAAGCATCACTCACACCGCTGAACTCTCTGCGGTATATGATTTTTCAAAGTCGGGTGAGTACAGTCTAAAATTTAATGTTGAATCATTGCAGTTATTTAACCCTTCTGATCGGGCTGCATCTCTCATGCCAGGACAGAAAAGACCATCGATTCGTGTTGAACAATTAACCTCAAATACTGAAACCTTATGGGTACAGGGTCGTAAAACTGACTGGGGCAAGCGTGATCCTAAAAAAGGTGGTAACGGTGGTGGTAAGCCAGGAACTGAACCACCTCCATCGGGTGAAAGAATTACTTTTTCAGGCCGTTGTTCTAATGAACAGCAAACTACCATCCTGAGTGCTATTGATGAAGCTATAGCTATTTCAGCTGATTCGCAAAGCTACATGAACAATAACCTCGGCAACCGTTATAACACCTGGTTTGGTTCTGCAAATACAGGCCGCGAAAACACTGTCGCGGGTAACTTTGATGCTATATCTTCAGCCATGTCAACAGCAGAGATCACCGTAGATTGTAAATGTAAACAGAGTTATTACGCCTATGTTTATCCGACCCAACCTTACAAAATTTATGTGTGTCGTGCATTTTGGAACGCCCCTTTGGTTGGAACCGACTCAAAAGCTGGAACATTGGTCCACGAGATGAGTCATTTTGACGTTGTTTCTGGTACTGACGATGTTGTTTACGGGCAGACGGGAGCTAAAAATCTCGCTATTTCCAACCCTGACGATGCGATTAGAAACGCCGACAGCCATGAATATTTTGCTGAGAACACACCCCATTCAAACTGAATATTTACTAAAATTATATTGCGTGTGGCGGGAACTTTATAGTTCCCGTTTTTTTGTCTTATCATTCCAGCTAAGATATTCTACAATGAGTGATTAATTGAATAGTGAGTTGGAGAACAGATGCAGACCAAAGAATTTCTAGTACTCGTTCTAGTATGTCAGAGTTCAATCTATGCCGGTGGTCTTCGCAATGACAATAAAAACAAAATGACCGATATAACCTGCGAACTAATAACAACTAAAACACTCGTTCTAGGACAGAGTGTAAAGATTGAGACCATCCTTTCAAACAACACCATTGAAGACATTCAACTGCTTCAATACTACACCCCCTATGAAGGCATATTGGGTGATATTTTTAGCATACAGTACAAGGATTCCGAACTTTCATACCAAGGACCTCTAGTTAAACGGGGACCACCAACTGATGCTGATTGGCTAAATATTGAGCCGAACAGTCATCTCGCTAGTCATGTAGACTTAAATTTAGCATGGGATTTTAATCAGCCTGGTTGGTATGAAATAAAACTTAGAAACTCAATCAATATTCGACAACATAATGATATGGCTGAGTCGATAATTATCCCTTTAGACTGTCCATCCATTCTCATTGAAATAGTACGTTGAAAGAGCACTATGACTAATCCAACACACAACCCCATACTCACCCCCTTCCATTTAGCGGTCCAAGTAAGAGATATCGAAGAAGCGAGAGATTTTTATGGTCGCTGTTTAGGGTTTAAAGAAGGAAGAAGTAGCCAGCATTGGATAGATTTCGATATGTTTGGTCATCAATTTGTGACTCACCTAAACAAAGCCATTGGAATCCGTGGACAAATACAACAGATTACTAATTCCGTTGATAGCCATGCCGTCCCCGTCCCACATTTTGGCGTAGTCCTAGAATTCAGTGACTGGTCTAAATTTGCGGAAAGGGTTCGACCACACATTTCAGAATTTATTATCGAACCATACATTCGTTTTAAAGATCAACCGGGCGAACAGGGAACCTTTTTCTTTAAAGATCCATCTGGCAATGCTCTAGAATTTAAAGCATTCAAAGATATTAATTCACAGCTATTTGCTAATTAAGTAGTTCAAAAATGAATCAGACCGAAAGTTCCTCCCAACTATCGCATCAGCACATTCAATCTGCTGAGGTCGTGCTTCCCTGTTCAGAGTTAAATGAGACGTTAGCATTTTATACCGAGACTCTCGGCCTTGTTGTCGAGTTTATCTTCCCTGCTGACAATCCAAAGGTGGCCGTTCTATGTGGTCATGGTATAAGAGTTCGACTCGAAATTTCAGCTGAAGCGTCCAATTCAGTCATTCGTCTGTTAATCGAAGATGCGACTGTAACTGAAACAGACCTCATTGCACCCAACGGCACACGGTTCATTTTGACTGCTGCCCTCCCCCCTGTTGCGTTACCAGCAGAACAACAATCGTTAGTCATCTCTCAACTCAATGAAAAATCTAAATGGGTCATAGGTCGCGCCGGCATGGAGTATCGAGATCTTATTCCCAACAGACAGGGTGGACGATTTATTGCCTCCCACATTCGTATTAATGAAGGTGGGCCCGTACCTGATTATGTGCATTTCCACAGGGTAAGATTTCAACTAATATTTTGCATTAAAGGATGGGTAAAACTGCTCTATGAGGACCAGGGGGAAGCCTTTGTACTAAAGGCAGGAGATTGTGTATTACAACCTCCTGAAATACGACATCGCGTCCTTGAGAGCTCTGTAGGACTAGAAGTTGTTGAGATAGGATGCCCAGCCATCCATGAAACCTATGCAGATCGTAATATGCTCCTACCCACTGAGACTATAAATCCAGACCACGATTTTTCTGGCCAACGTTTTGTGCGACATATTGCTGATAATGCCCAATGGCAACCTTGGAGATTATCAGGATTTGAATGCCGCGACAGTGGTATTGGAACAGCGACAAAAGGATTGGCGGGTGTTAATGTTGTCCGGCCACAATCAACAATTGCTTCTCAAACTATTATTCATCAAGAAGAGTTTTTATTTTTCTTTATAATGAACGGTCATCTAATCCTTATGATTGATGGCAAAGAGTGTCGGTTACAGGTGTCTGATTCAATCGTGATTCCGCATAAAATGCCCCACTCCATCATGGAGACTTCTGAGGATCTTGAATTTTTAGAAGTCAGACTATCTGATCAGTTTAAACAAACGGAACATTAGATTTTGAGCCAAAGACAGCTTTTTTCAGGACGATTTGCAACAATCGTTACCATGATCGGTATTTCTGTTGGACTCGGAAATGTCTGGCGATTCCCTTACATGATGGGTGAATATGGTGGTAGTGCCTTCCTCGTCATTTTCCTCATCTTTTCATTTTTATTTGCTGTCCCTGCGGTGATGGCAGAATGGTCTTTGGGCAGAACATCTAGGCAAGGACCTGTGGGAGCGTTTTCCTCCGTATTTGGCAACAAAATTGGGCCGATTATTGGCTGGGCTCTAATTTTTACTATAATCGTGGCAGAATCATACTATCTTTACATCATTGGTAATGTGGGATTCACAGCGGCATTCAGTGCATACGTAGGTTTTTCAACAACAAGTTTAGTTGATTATAAGAGCTATCTAAATGATGGTCTATTGCAGTATAGCATCAGCCTAATTCTTTTAGTTCTATCGTATTATGTCCTGAACCGTGGACTGAAGGCCGGCTTGGAACTAATCAGTCAACTATTCTTACCATTCTTCGTAGGTGTAATGGTTCTACTCATTATCTTTGCATTGCAACTAGAGAATGCGACTGAGCATCTCATCAACTTCTTAAAGCCCAATTTTGAGCAAATTGAAGCCAAACATGTTTTTGCTGCTCTTGGACAGGCATTTTATTCCCTAGGCTTAGGTGGGACTTTCTTAATTGTTTTTGGCAGTTATATTCGACCTGAGGATAATCTGGCCAAAGATTCCTTGTATATGGCCATCGGTGATGTCTCAGCGGCGGTGATGGCGGGCTTATTTATTGTTCCAACAGTATTAGCTCTAGATTTAAATATGAGTCAGGGACCTGGCCTACTGTTCTCAACACTCCCCGAATTGTTCTTGAGGATGCCATCGGGTCAGTGGGTAGGTTCGTTATTTTTAGTCGCCCTACTTCTTGTTACCTTTATTTCAAGCATTGCTGCACTCGAAGTGGCAATTACCGGTATTAGCGATGCACTTAATAAGAAGAGCTTTAATTATAGTCGCAATACAATCACGCTATTTGTATGTAGTGTAATCACTCTAATGTTAGCCGGCATAGCATACGATCCTTCCATTATCGGTACCCTCGATCTATTCTTTGGCTCAGGAATGCAACTCATCGGCAGCATGCTAGTTTTATTAGGAATTAGTTGGGGTGCTGGAAAAGCTGCAATGCTAAAATCGGTGTTTTCAGTTGGCTCAATAGAAAAGGCATCGAAACTGCAACATCTCTATTACTATTGGATAAAATGGGTTGTACCGGCTGCATTACTGAGCGTATTGATCGGCTATATATATTCAAACATTAGTTAACAAAGATGCGGTCACTCACTCTGATTCTACGTACAAAATTGCTTTGCCGCGGTCTTCCTTAGCTTCATAAAGCGCCATATCCGCTTTCTTTAACAATGCTTCAGACTGTTCAGCATGTACTGGAAAGATACTGACACCTATACTTGCACCAATGGATAAAGATTTGGATTTAATACGATAGTCATCTGATAGCGCTTCGATTAATTTTGTCGCTATCTGCATAGCCATAACCGGTGATGATATTAATTCCAAGATCACCACAAATTCGTCCCCTCCAAGTCGAGCAATTACATCAGTTTCACGCAAGCTTTCCTGCATTCTAAGTGTTGCCTGTACGAGGATTTCATCACCGAACTCATGTCCAAAGGTATCGTTGATAGACTTGAATCGGTCAAGATCAACGAACAATACAGCAAACATATTTTTTTTATCACCCGAGTCTACAATAACCTCATCAAGATTCTTCATAAATTGACGTCGATTAGGAATACCCGTTAAATCATCCAAATACGATAGCCGATGTAATTTTTCCTCAATTTTCTTACGCTCAATAATTCCAGCCATTGCTTTAGCCGTAGCATGCAAAAAATCTATTTCAACCTTCGATTGCACATGACCATGTTTGACATAAAGATTTAAAACTCCAAGGGTATTACCCTTAGAAAGAATTGGCATATTATAATGACCATGTTCAGTTATTCCTTCTGGCATAATGTCATGTTCATGATCAAGACAGGTCTTAAATATTAAATCTTGACTGACCGCAGCACGACCACACAGACATTGTCCAAATTGGATATGACTACAGAGTTTTAATAGCGACTCGCCCAGATTATGATGGGTCACCATTTCTAAGCCAGAACCCGTGTCATCAGTGAGGAACACACCCCCCTTTTTATCGAGTGCAAGCCATGGAATAGTCAGAACAAGCATTAAGATTTTGTTCATTTGTTCATGCAGACTAATGTGCATCAATGAGATATTAAGAATTTCATTCAATGAATCTTGAATATCACTTCGTTGTCTTAACTCCGTCATACTCTCTTCATAGGTTTTAACCTGATCACTGAGATGAGCAACCCGTTCTTTCAGCTGACTGAGTTCATTCATGATATGACTAATTCCTCGACAATTTATAAATACAGTACAGTTTGATCTAACCGTAGATTTGTTTGTTCAATGATATCAGTATGGCAGAGAATTAAAATTAGTCACATTCGAGTTGTTCCCAACGTTGATAGGACTCAGAAAGTTGAACTTCAGCGTTGGACAAATCATCTAATATAGGCTTTGTATGTTCGGCTGTTTGACTAAAAAAATTAGCATCATTAACCGCTGTTTGAAGTTTTTCAATTTTAGATTCTAACTCAGCAATTTTCTCAGGCAATGAATCGAGTTCTCGTTGTTGCTTGTAGCTTAACTTCTTCGATTGATTCGTGGTCTTTGAATCTCCCTGGTCTTGGATAGTTCCTGAAACTTTATTTTGTTTTTTTTTATCCTGTTGCTGCATTTGTTGATAGTTAAGCCAGTCGGTGTAACCACCAACAAATTCTGAAGCATTTGCTTTTCCATCTAAACAGATCAGTGATGTTACCGTATTATCAATAAAGGAACGATCATGAGAAACCAATAATAATGTTCCTTGGTAGTCTGCTATTTGCTGCTCTAAGAGTTCTAATGTCGCCAAATCAAGGTCATTGGTAGGTTCATCAAGAACAAGTAAATTGGTTGATTTTGCAAACAATTTTGCCAGCATCAAGCGACTAAACTCTCCTCCCGAAAGTGCCTTGGCAGGGGTTCTTATTCTCTCTGGCGTAAATAAGAAATCCTGTAGATAACTAATCACATGTCTTTGGACTCCCTTGATCATGATAAAATCATTACCATCAGCAATATTGTCACCAACGGATCGTTCTGCATCAATTTGATCACGTGTTTGGTCAAAATAAGCAATATCGAGATTAGTACCTAGTTTAATAGTGCCTTCATCAGCTGCAATTTGCCCTAGAATCAATTTCAGCAATGTACTTTTCCCACTGCCGTTATTTCCCAAGATGCCAATCTTGTCACCCTTAATAATACGAGTAGAAAATTGATTCAGTATTTTCTTACCATCATATGATTTACTAACCGACTTTAGTTCGGCGACTAATTTGCCTGATCCTTGGGTTGAATCGATACTGATTTTCGCATTTCCCTGAACCACTCTTCTTGCAGAGCGTTGTTCTCTTAACTTCTTTAAATCTCGAACCCTGCCCTCATTTCTAGTCCGTCGCGCTTTTATTCCTTGGCGGACCCAGACTTCTTCTGCGGCAAGTTTTTTATCAAACAATTTGTTCTCGCGGTCTTCAATTTCAAGTTGTTCTTGTTTTCGCAAATAGTATTGTTCAAATGTTCCTGGATAACTTTTTAGCTGTCCCCTATCGAGTTCTATAATTCTTGTAGCAACCGCGTCAACAAATTTACGATCATGAGTTATAAAGAGCAGTGTTTTAGCAATGGATGGGAGGTGCGTCTCTAACCACTGAATACTTTCTAAATCTAGATGGTTGGTTGGTTCATCTAACAGTAATAAATCGGGCTGTGTGACCAACGCCTTTGCAAGAGCCGCTCTACGCTTACGTCCGCCTGATAAGGCGCTCATTAAATCATCTGCATCAAGATGCAATCGGTTAATTGAAGTTGCTATGCGCTGCTCATGTTGCCAGGCATCAGCATCATCAATACGATCTTGTAGGGATTGCAATTTTAACAAATCTTTCTCATTAGAATGCTCTGAAATATTTGCGACACATTGATGATAATCGGTGAGCAACCGATAACTATCACCCACTCCCTTGGCAACATAACTGAACACCGTTTCTTCAGATGACTCTGGTAAATCTTGACCTAACATACTTATTCGAAGGTGTTTTTGTTTACGGATAGTCCCGTCATCAGGTTTGATTAATCCATCAACAATTTTTAACAGTGTTGATTTTCCAGAACCATTACGACCGAGTAAACACAGACGCTCACCTTCATCGATCGAAAATTCTGCATGATCTAATAAGGCTGCAGAACCGAAGCTAATTGAAACATTATCAAAATTTAAAAGTGCCATTGGAAAAATACCATTGAATAGTGCTGTTAGAACGTTATAGAGACCAGGAGTAACTCATTTTAAGGAATAATGTCTTATCCGTCTTAGTAAGCTTACGAATGTCATCATCTTCAAAGGCAGAGTCTGAATAGCCCAAAAAGAAAACAGTTTGGGGATTCACTTTGTAAGAATAGAGCAATTGAGTACCAAGGTTTGTGCTGTCGGCATCAACGCTATTGAGGTAGAGGTCAGTATTACGATTGATATCACTGTACTGAAATACCATACGGAAGAAACTCTCAGCTGAGAACTGATAAATAAACCGTGCATTAATCAGTTCAGAGTTAAAAAGTTCTCCACCTATGACATCCATATCTTGCTTTAAGTAAATAATTTCAGTCTGGAAATGATCGCCGAGGTTCAATTTTAATGTGATAGACGATATTGCCAGATCAGCAGCCTGCCCATTGACATAGTCAATAGCATCTTCGGTACCCGTAAAGGCTTCAAAGACGACTCCCGGTGTCAGGGTTGTCAGAACAAAAATTGCATATTCAGAAATATCATAGAGTTGTCCATCCCAAAATTCCTCACCTTCAAGAACCTGCACATCTATGGATGTCAGTTTAGGTCCTTTGAAGCTGCCTCGTATTAAAGCTTTCTTTTTTAATGTATTACCATCGAGATCAAAGGTTTGGATGCTGGTTGCTCGTAGATTGAGTTCGTTCCACCAGTTTTTTGAGTCTTCATACCAATTACGCTGTATACCAACCACATAGTGCTTAAACTCAGTTTTAGGTTGGAAACCTAGATCTGCTCGAAAGCCTTTACTGAAGCGAAATATTCGGGTCCAGAAATCCCAATCTTTCGTTTCGTGCATATAATCCACTTGAAATGCAGTACCGGATGTTTTTTCGTCCTCTAAAGAAAACTGCGTGACAATATCTAAAGGATCGACTGTTTCTGAACCGAGGATCTGAGCCCGGACGTAATCAGTTTCGGTGAATCGATATGTGCCATCGACACCTAACAGGTACTTATGATAACTATCGGAATCACGAACCGTTAAGATTGTCCCAATTGAAGATGTATTTTCCAAGTTGCGCTGATACCGAAAGGCTGCGTTAACACTTGACTCATCAAGAAATGCGATGTTTGACCCTAAATTCCCAGGGATAATATAGGTTGTGCTGATGTCATTGGCGACAAAGGCAGCATAATTATTTCCATCTTTAGAATGGGTTACCTTCAGCCCATAGTCAGGATCGCTGATATTGCGAGTGTATACGGTGCTCATCAGAGTATCGTACAAATCGGAACCCTCAACAAAAAACTGACGTTTTTCCGGAAAAAATAATGAGAACGTCTTATTGATATCCAACTGAGCCACGTCGGATTCTACCTGAGAAAAGTCAGGATTCAGTGTTCCATTAACGGTTGTATTTGGAGAAACTCCCCAGCGTATATCTCCACCAAATTCATTATTATTTTCAGAGTTCGACCAACCATTGTAGTCAGGTGAGGTTTTTTGTTTGCTATTGGTTGATGTAACGTAGGGAATCACTGTGATATTTTTACCCATTTCAATGTTGCTCATCCCTGTAAAAGTATCTAGCTGGCAAAGCACACAGGAAATATTACGGTCTATTTTTGAATTGGATATACGGTGGAATACATTTCGAGGATAAAATCTGAGGAGTTCAAAGCCCCAGGTTTGCTGATCTTTGGAATCATCAAAACGCAGTATGTTGAGGGGTATTGCAATCTCGACGCGAAATCCATCTTCAGATATTTGACCTGCAGCATCCCAAACAGCGTTCCAAGATCTATCATCAGCTCCAGTCACTCCATCATTGAGTGAGTCATGTTTTACACCAAGGGCGTTCACAAAAAATTGATAGGCTCGAAGATCATCATTAAAGCTATCCAATTTAACTCCGACCGAATCATCATCAAAGATAAGATCATGGTCGTGATAGTGCGCTCTAATTTTAGAAGGCTCTGGATCGAAGGCCTCAAAAGCAAGATAAAGTGTTTCACCATCATCAAATAAATAGGCCAGTGTTTTAACAGGGGGAGCGACATTCTCACCAGGTTTGGTTTCGATCTTAAGTTCGATGACCAATGCTTGTTTCCAAACATCTTCGTCAAGCACAGCATCAACATTTATTGACTGTTTAATTTGAGGTAGTTGGTAATCTTTAGACTGATAGCGAACAACTGTCGCGGACTCTTCTGCTTGACTTGATAAAGAAACAATAACACAAAGGCTCAAAAAGATTGAGGCCATGAACCATTTGGATTGAAGCTTTTTTGTGTTTTTTATGGTCAATGCTTCTGTCTTATTTTTATTGTAGAAACCAATTATGATGACTTTATTTTGTTTACTATTAATTATATTCAATTGTCTGCATTCCATTGCTTATTTTTATTACAAATATTAATTATAGCGTTCAGCGGAATAACAACGTGCGCACTAAATGACTACGTATCACGAACGGTTGTAATTCGATTGTCCTAATTATACTTATTTAAAGGATTTTCTCTAGTAAATTCGTCGTTTAAAACGTCGTTCGCACTGGCTAATTATCAGTTTGTTGTTCAGTGGCTATCTTTGCGACTTCGACATTAAACATCTCGACTGCCCATTTAAGGTCGTCACGATGCAACAATCGAGCAGCTATTGTAATATTTTGTCCTGCCTGAACATTAAATGAGATAACCTTTTGCTCCCAAAGAGCTCCCATGAATGCCTTTTTATTTTTAATATTTGAAAAGTCAGGAGACAGAACTAGCTGGTGTTTTCCCACAGGCAACATCAACTCTTCTTCCCGAATACCTTCGTACAGAGCCCAACCATCAATTTTTATAATTTTCACTGGATATAAATAATGTTCCGAATCGAGTGGCGAGGGATAAATTTTTGCATGAGGGGTTTGTGAGGAAACTAGTGGTGATGCAACATCTAGCAATAGTGGGTCAAATGCCTGCTTATTATCTGCACGTTCATCAGCAGTCGCTGCATTTACAAATCCAACACCTAATATTAAGTTGAATAATAGCACTGATATGAGTAATTGCTTGTTGATGATACTGACTCCTTTATAAGAACTTTAGAATACCCAATTGATCAATAGATTGAAAGCTGCAATTCATAGTCATAGTCCCTAATACCAATTCTAAGATTCCTAGCAAAAACTGTGCGCTAAGTACTGTTATTTAATGTTTGTATCTGCGATAATCCGCGCATTATTGAACCCCAAAGCTCTCAGCTTGAAAACACGAATTGTTATCATGAGGAAAAGATAAAATGTCTTTAAGATCATCGGCATCTGTGAACACTCAACACACCGATCTCGAACCATCTAAATTAGTTGAACACGCCGTTTATAGAAAGGAAGGTAAAATTGCCAGTAATGGTGCTTTGACAGTCGTAACCGGCAAGCGCACAGGCCGCTCACCCTTTGATCGTTACATTGTGAAAGAAGCCTCTACAGAAAAACAAATTGATTGGGGAAATATCAATCGACCTGTTGAAGAAACTGCTTTTGACGCCCTCTGGTCTAAAGTTGAAGCATACCTAAATTCCCAAGATCAACATTATGTAGCAAATCTTCATGTTGGTTCTGATCCAGAATATTATTTACCGGTTCAAGTTAGTACACAAACAGCTTGGCAAAATCTCTTTGCCCGAAATCTCTTTATCAAGCCTGATGAATACAATCCTGCGGATAAAAAACAATGGCAGATCATTAACGCTGCAGGCTACCAATGTGATCCCGATATTGATGGAACGCATTCCGATGGTTGCGTAATGATCAATTTTGGCCAGAAAAAAGTACTTTTAGCCGGCATGCGATACGCTGGTGAAATGAAAAAAGCCATGTTCTCCGTACAGAATTTCTTACTTCCTGCCAAGGACGTCCTACCAATGCACTGTGCTGCAAATGCCAAAGATAATGGTGATGTCTGTTTGTTTTTTGGTCTCAGTGGCACAGGTAAAACCACCTTGTCGGCCGATCCAGATCGTTTCCTTATTGGAGATGACGAACATGGTTGGGGCAAAGGAACGGTATTTAACATAGAGGGTGGTTGTTACGCGAAATGCATTAATTTAAGTCAAAAGAATGAACCGGTTATTTGGGATGCTATTCGTCATGGTTCTATTCTTGAAAACGTGGTGCTCAATGGTGATGACGCAGTTCCAGATTATGATGACATTAGTCTCACTCAAAACTCTAGAGCCGCTTACCCCAGAGAACATATCGAACTTCGTGTAGCAAACAATAGAGGACGCGAACCCAGTGCGATTATCTTTTTAACCTGTGATCTAACGGGTGTATTGCCCCCCGTCGCACTTTTAAATCGAGAAGCCGCGGCTTACCATTTTCTCAGTGGTTACACGGCCCTTGTTGGCTCCACTGAAATGGGCTCAGGCTCAGGTATTAAGTCAACGTTTTCTACCTGCTTCGGCGCGCCGTTCTTCCCAAGACCAGCGGCAGAATATGCCGAACTATTAATGAAGCGACTCGATGAATCCGATGCACAGGTGTATCTTGTTAACACCGGTTGGACGGGAGGTGCTCATGGAAAAGGAGGCCATCGTTTTAGTATTCCGACCACACGTATGTTTATTCACGCCATTCAGTCTGGAGTACTAAAGAATACCGATACGGTCGAACTTGAAGGCCTAAACATGTCGGTACCTGTTGATGTTCCAGGTATTGACCCAGCGATTCTTCAGCCGCGTAAAACCTGGTCAAATGTCGATGCTTATGATGGCGAGATGAGAATACTCTGTCAGAAATTTATCGATAATTTTACAAAATTCGATGTCAGTGAGTCTATTATTGCCGCAGGTCCTAAGTTTTAGGATCGAACGGGATATTTAAAATTACCCTTTAATCAGTGAGGAATCTTCAATGAAACTATATCAATCTTTGGTTAGCTTTTTTATCCTAACAGCAACCTTGCAATTGAGCGCATTCTCGTCAGCCAAACTCACTGAAAAAGATCAATATGCAAGTCAGCGACTCGCCATATATGCACCGGTTGAGCTAACTGCCGACCTTTCTCATTTATCAATCAATCAAAAAAAGATGATTGCTATTCTTATCGATGCTGCAGACATTATGAACGGCCTATATTGGCAACAGGCATGGGGAGATAAGCAAGCTCTACTTGCGACCATTAATAATGACGATGTCCGAAAATTTGTTGAACTCAATTATGGCCCTTGGGACAGACTTGCAGACAATAAAAGTTTTGTAAACGGCGTTGGAAAGAAGCCTGCAGGTGCTAACAGTTATCCGGCAGACATGACTAAAGAAGAGCTACAAAACTCCAACCTCGCTGACAAGGCTGGGTTATACAGTGTGGTTCGACGAGACCAGACCGGCCAATTAATCACAATCCCCTATTCCGAGTATTTCTCCGATGAGCTTTTGCAAGTCTCACAACTATTGTTGAAGGCATCAACTCTTGCAGATGATCCTAGTTTTAAGAACTATCTACAGCTACGCTCAAAAGCGCTACTTTCTAACGAGTATCAAGAAAGTGATATGGCTTGGATGGATATGAAAACGAATCCCATTGAACTGGTCATTGGACCCATTGAAACTTATGAAGATCAGATGTTTGGATATCGTGCCTCTTTTGAAGGTTACGTACTGATCAAAGATTTAGCATGGAGTCAACGTTTGTCAAAGTTCGCTGCTTTTTTACCTGAATTACAGCGCGGATTACCTGTACCAGAAAAATATAAAGCCGAAATGCCCGGTAAAAATGCCGATCTGAATGCCTATGACGTGGTTTATTATGCGGGTGAGAGTAATGCGGGCTCGAAAACAATCGCCATTAACTTACCCAATGATGAGGAAGTTCAACTGGCAAAAGGCACTCGACGTTTGCAGCTAAAGAATGCTATGCGAGCAAAATTTGATAAAATATTAATGCCCATTGCAGAACAATTAATCGTTGATGATCAACGCCGTCACGTCACCTTTGATGCTTTTTTTGCTAACACCATGTTTCATGAGGTAGCTCACGGTTTAGGGATTAAGAATACATTAGATGGTAAAGGCACAGTAAGACAAGCTCTAAAAGAAACCGCGTCAAGTCTTGAAGAAGGTAAGGCTGATATATTAGGTTTATACATGATCACCAAATTGTTTGATAAGGGTGAAATATCACAGGGTACATTGATGGATAACTATGTGACCTTCATGACCAGCATCTTCCGTTCCATCCGCTTTGGAGCATCATCAGCCCATGGCAAGGCCAACATGGTGCGCTTTAATTTCTTTAGTGAGATGGGCGCATTTAGTCGAAATCTAGAGACAGGTCTTTACAGTATTAATGCTAAGAACATGCAAACAGCAATGGATGCACTGAGTGAGAAACTGCTCACACTACAGGGCGATGGTGATTATGACGGTGCTCAAGAATTGCTCCTTTCAAAAGGTAAAATTGGCGACAAACTTCAACAGGACTTGGATAAGTTAACTGCCGCGAACATACCTGTTGATGTTGTTTTCATTCAAGGCAAGGATCAACTTGCTCTGGATGAATAGGTCTAGTCTGGTCATTGATTATTAATCATTAATCATGCAAACCTGGTCTCAACTATTAGCCGAAGAAAAGCAGTCTGACTATTTTAAGTCAATCCTTAAGCATGTTGCTGCAAGAAGGCAACATGTTGAGGTGTTTCCTCCACAGGCCTTGGTTTTTGAGGCTTTTCGATTAACGGCCTTTGACAATATCCGTGTAGTAATTCTCGGTCAAGATCCTTATCATGGCATTGGACAGGCGCATGGATTATGCTTTTCGGTCAACAAAGGTATAAAAATACCCCCTTCACTTCGAAATATATTTCAGGAATTAGAATCTGATCTAGGCATTTCACCTCCCAAACATGGTTTCCTGAACCATTGGGCAAAGCAAGGAGTGTTACTTCTCAATGCAGTGCTGACTGTAGAATCGGGCAATGCCAACTCACATCAAAACATTGGCTGGGAATCATTTACAAACAAAGTCATTAGCCTCGTCAGTGAGCATTCTGAGCATGTGGTCTACTTGCTCTGGGGTGCGTCGGCTCAAAAAAAAGTGTCGTTGATCGATGCATCAAAACATACCATTTTATCAACGGTACACCCTTCGCCCTTGTCGGCTTACAGGGGTTTTCTAGGCTGCAAACATTTTTCCAAGGCAAATAAGGCACTCATTGAACATCAACAATTGCCCATTGATTGGAAAATTGCAGATTAGACGTTAACAAGCAAATTTGCGCATTCAACAATTCTTTTAATCACTACTAAACAAATGTACTATTGCTCATCAATAATTTTCTAGGAACGATAATGACTGAAGTAAACAATATTAATGAGTTGCAGACCGTACTTGCTGATCAACAAACAGCATATCGTCGTTCTAGTTACCCAAGTTACCGTCAACGCATTGCCGATCTTAAAGCATTAAAAAAAATGTTACTCGAACATCAGGATGAGTTCATTGATGCGATGAGTCAAGATTTTGGTCATCGTTGTGCAGATGATTCCATAGTTGGAGACATATTAACCAGTATTTCCGGCATCAATTATAGTATCGGTCGATTAAAGTCTTGGATGCGCTCTAAACGCCGTAGCATCGGCCTCTTGTTCCAACCTGCATCAGGGAAGATTCTCTATCAACCGGTCGGTGTCGTCGGAATCATTGCGCCTTGGAATTATCCAATCTTTTTGTCAGTGGGCCCGCTCACTGCTGCTCTCGCAGCGGGTAATAATGTGATGATAAAGATGTCTGAATATACCCCCAAAACCAGTGCTTTACTTGCAGAGCTATTGGCTAAAATATTTAGTAGAGATCGTGTTTGTGTGGTGGGTGGTGACGTTAAAATTGCTGCTGCATTTTCAGCGCTACCTTTTAATCATCTATTTTTTACAGGCTCTACAGCCGTTGGCAAACTCGTCATGAAAGCCGCATCGGATAATCTTGTTCCTGTAACTCTTGAATTGGGTGGTAAGTCACCCTCCATCATTGATGAAACCATGGACATCAAAACGGCGGTTTCTCGATTTATACTTGCGAAAACCCTCAACTCAGGTCAAACCTGTGTTGCTCCAGATTATATCCTATGTCCAGAAAGTAAGATTGATGAACTCACCTCAGAATTGAAGATTCAATATCAAAAGATGTTTCCGAGCATCGTCGACAATAACGACTGCACGAGCATTATAAACAACGCACAATACCAACGACTTCAAGGATTACTCACTGATGCACAAGAAAAAGGTGCCAGTATTATTCCTCTCTCAAGTGAAACGGACATTAATGAATCAAGAAAAATGCCATTGACATTAATCCTCGATTCTACTGATGAAATGTCGGTGATGCACGAGGAAATATTTGGCCCCATACTACCTATAATTAGCTATAAGAGTATTGACCAAGTCATTGATTATATTAACAATAGACCTAGGCCTCTTGCTCTTTATATTTTTAGTTTTAATACTCATTTTCAACAAAAAATATTGTTCGGCACTCATGCTGGAGGGGTGTGTATTAATGATGCAGCGATGCATGTCGCCAACGAAGATTTACCCTTTGGAGGCATTGGTCCATCGGGTATGGGTTCCTACCACGGCGAAGAAGGATTTAAGACATTTTCCCATGCTAAGGCAGTATTAAAACGCGGTAAGATCAGTCTGGCTCCGCTACTATTTCCTCCGTATGGTAAAGCGATTCACAAACTAATTTATAAGTTTTTTATTCGTTGAGACTTTTTATAACATCCTTATAGTCATCAAGAGATTTTAATTCGTCGGAATGCTGACCGTCTTTAACACGCCAGCATCCCTGTACCATGACATCCTTAACAGGATTCTCTCGACTTGAAAATATCGCAGAATCAAGGATTTGATCGTTCGATTTACTAAATAATGCAGGATTATTGTCATTTAACACGACCCAATCTGCACAACGTCCAACGGCAATAGACCCGGAATTCCTCGCCAGTGCTGCAGCTCCTGCTGTGGCCGCGCCTTCATAAAGGAATCGTCCCACGGAATTGCAACCATCGGTACAGAGTACATTACGTTGCTGATGTTGTAGCCGTTGTCCATATTCAAGTAAGCGAAGTTCTTCAAAGGGGGACACTGAAATGTGACTGTCTGAACCGATGCCAAATTGCCCTTTATGTTTAATATATTGCTTTGCTGGAAAAAAACCATCACCTAGATTAGCCTCAGTGGTTAAACAAAGTCCTGCGACGGCCTTTGATTGCGCAACATCAGCCACTTCTGTGTCATCCATGTGTGTTGCATGAACCAAACACCATCGTTCATTAACATCACACGTATTCATCAGATGTTCAATAGGTCGTTTGCCCAATGCTACCTGACAATCCTCAACTTCAGCCTGCTGCTCAGCAATATGTATATGAATGGGGGCTTTCGGGTCGATATTATTGAGTTGTCCTATAGCCTTATTAATATCATCCGTACTAACCGCTCGTAATGAATGTGGTGCTATGCCAAGTTTAAACAATGATTCTGACCGATAGTGAGTATTTAGAGTCTCTAACAACCGAAAATAATCATTGGACTGATGAATAAACCGTTGCTGTCCAGCTGCAATCGTTTTACCGGTCAATTGCTCTGTAAACCCCGAGTATCGATAGTAAACGGGCAAATGAGTAATTCCAATGCCCGATTCCAGTGCTGCATTGATCACTTGATGTGACATTTCACCAGGGTCATCATATAACTCACCATTGGCATTATGGTGTAAATAATGGAATTCTCCAACAGTGGTATAACCTGACTTAAGCATTTCGATATAAAGCTGCTTAGCAATAATATTTAATCGTTCAGGGGTGAGCCGTTGTACAAACTCGTACATTATCTTACGCCAGCTCCAAAAGCTGTCAGGTTGCTGCATGGATGAAAGACTTTTGAATTCTGTTAATCCGGCGAATGCTCGCTGAAATGCATGGGAGTGAAGATTTGCCATTCCAGGAATGACGGTACCTTTGATTATCTCGGCTCGTTTAGTGTCTACATTATTGGACTTACAATGACTAATAATCGACTCAATAGTCCCTTCGTCTGAGACTTTGATCAGTAAATCTTCGGCCCAACCGCTTTCAAGCAGTGCCCGTGCAATGTAATATTCTGAAGACATCGATAGACTATTGTTTTTTATCAATTCATGTCGGGGTAGAATAGCAGAATTGTGAACGACAAACATACAATATAAGTGACACTGGATAACTATGAACACAGAAAATATAAGTCTGTTTTATGCTGCCAATATCTATACTGCACAAGGCAATAATGAGCAAATAATCACCGATGCGGCCATAGTGGTTGCAAAAGGCATCATCATTTGGCTTGGCGAAAAGTCTACACTGCCTAAGGTCTATGATTCAGTCGAAGTTACACAATCCTTCAATAATGGCTGGATAACTCCCGGTTTGATCGACTGCCACACACACCTTGTCTATGGCGGAAATCGGGCTGATGAATTTAGAAAACGCCTGGAAGGACAAAGCTACGAGTCCATTGCCCGTGAAGGCGGTGGCATAATATCCACGGTCAAGGCTACGCGGTGTAGCTCAGAGCAAGAACTCATCGACTCAGCATCAAAACGACTCGAAGGACTATTAGCGGAGGGTGTCACCACCATTGAAATTAAATCTGGATATGGCCTCGACCTCGAAAACGAGATTAAAATGTTGCGGGCTGCTCGCGAATTAGAAAATCGCTACTCCGTTGATATTAAGACAACCTGTCTAGCGGCACACGCCCTTCCCCCTGAATATGAGAACAGAGCCGATGATTACATCCACACCGTCTGTGAATCCATTTTACCCGCCGTCCATGGTTTAAACCTTGCGGATGCGGTTGATGCTTTTTGTGAAAACATTGGTTTTACAACGGCTCAGGTTGAAATGATCTTTAATAAAGCTCAGCAATTAGGACTTCCCGTCAAACTCCATGCAGAGCAACTCTCCAATCAAGATGGTAGTACCCTTGCAGCATCATACAATGCCCTGTCGGTGGATCATCTTGAGTATCTCGATGAGAACGGTGTAAAGGCAATCAGTGAGAGTGGCACCGTTGCTGTTTTGCTTCCAGGAGCATTTTATTTCCTCAGGGAAACGAAGCTTCCTCCCATCAACTTATTACGCAAGTACAAGGTCCCTATTGCAATTGCTACAGATTCAAATCCAGGCAGCTCTCCCTGTAACAGTCTATTATTAATGCTTAACATGGCCTGTACACAATTTAGTATGACTCCCGACGAAGCCTTAATGGCAGTCACTCATCATGCAGCTAAGGCTCTTGGAATAGCTGACAAACAGGGGCAGATTAAAATAGGACAACAGGCAGACTTTGTTCATTGGGATATAGAGCAGCCTGAGGATCTTGCCTACTATTTTGGCAATAATCCATGTTTGCAGGTATTCAAAAAGGGTGAGGTTGTTGCGTTTTAAACCTGAGTATTCACTTAACCCGTGATTCCACATTTCCACGACAGAAGACATTTGACCATTTTTTCCAACGGTACCTTTATCTGGTTAGCCTTATTTTCATTCCAACTTAAAGAATCTTCATCCATATAGGTTCTCTGTGATAATTCCAACTGAAGTGCATGAATGTTTTTCTCGGGTTCACCATAATGTCGGGTGATATAGCCCCCTTTGAATCGTCCATTGGTTACTTGAGTCCAGGGTTTATAGTCCAATGTTTCAATAGCAGCGATCAGTGATGCTGAACAGCTTAGTCCTGAATTTGTCCCAAAATTAAAGTCAGGCAAGACGCCTTCAAAAAATCGCGGTACTGTTGAACATATTGAATGTGCATCAAGCAGTATTGCATAACCGTACTGCTGGTTAATTTGCGCGAGTGTATCTTCAATACAACGATGGTAGGGTTGCCACGACTCTTCAATACGCTGTGCAATTTCAAGACTTTCTGGTAGCTGCCCTTTCTTGTAAAGAGGCGTGCCATCGAATGCAGAGGTTGGACATAATTCAGTACTATTTGAACCGGGATATAAATCTTCACCGGATGGGTCACGATTCAAATCAATGTAGTAGCGAGAATATATCGGTTTGATAATGTGGACACCTAGACTGACTGCAAAATCGTACAACTCATCCACAAACCAGTCTGTATCACGTGAGGTGGCAGCATCCGTAGTCATCCTTAATGACAGTTGATCAGGGATCAATGATGCATTATGCGGCATGCTAATTAATAGAGGCTGTTCACCTTGAATATACTGATATGAATTCATATGTCTCAATATAAAAATCAATCGAACCAGAGTCAATAAAAAATTGGGGTCAGAGTGAATTTATTTCTAACTGCAATAATCGACTCTAAATAATGGTGGGCAGAGTCAATTACAAAAATTAGTCAAAATTGGGGTCAGAGTCAATTTAATTCTAGCCCAAACAATTCACTCTGACCCCAATTTTTTATTGACTCTGACCCCAATTTTTATTAGCTCAATTTATATTTTGAATTTGCTAATGCAAATAGATGATTAAACACTGCTCTAACTGGTATAATTCACGAATGTAAAGCAACAATAATAGGAATGCTTATGACCTCCGACCCTCGTATTGATCACAGCCGAGTAATAAAAGCCAAACATGGTACAGAACTTGATGCTCGCTCTTGGTTAACGGAAGCGCCTCTTAGAATGTTAATGAATAACCTTGACCCAACGGTGGCCGAAATTCCAGGCGAGTTGGTGGTTTATGGTGGCATTGGTCGAGCGGCTCGTAATTGGGCCTGTTATGACAAAATTGTTGAGGTACTCAAAGTACTTAAGGAAGACGAAACTCTACTCGTACAATCTGGTAAGCCTGTAGGCGTTTTTCAAACTCACGAAAACGCGCCACGTGTGATCATTGCTAATTCAAACCTTGTACCACATTGGGCTACATGGGAACATTTTAATGAACTCGACCGGCAAGGCTTGATGATGTACGGACAAATGACCGCCGGTTCATGGATCTACATCGGCAGCCAAGGCATCGTACAGGGTACTTATGAAACCTTTGTGTCCATCGCACGAACTCATTTTGATGGAGACTTAACGGGTAAATGGATCCTCACCGCGGGACTTGGCGGTATGGGTGGTGCCCAACCACTTGCTGCAACCATGGCAGGTGCTTCAATGCTAGCCATTGAATGCGATCCCATAAGAATTGAAAAACGTCTCGAATCAAAATACCTCGATTATAAAACCGATTCTCTCGAAGAAGCACTCAACATGATGAGTAACGCTGCTGAAAAGGGAGAAGCTATTAGTGTTGGATTATTAGGTAACGCCGCTGAATTATTTCCGGCGATCTTGCGAGGTGACCAACTGCCTGACGTGGTGACCGATCAAACCAGTGCCCATGATCCTCTCAATGGTTATTTACCCTTAGGCTGGAGTCTCGAGCAGGCAGTGCAGGAACGAATTAACAATCCTAAGATGGTGGTTGAAGCAGCTAAAGAGTCTATGGCCATTCAGGTTTCTGCCATGCTAAAATTTCAAGAGCGAGGCATACCAACCCTTGATTACGGTAACAACATCCGTCAAATGGCCTTAGAGAAAGGTGTTGAAAACGCCTTTGATTTCCCTGGTTTCGTCCCCGCTTACATTCGTCCGCTATTTTGTAAAGGCATTGGACCGTTCCGATGGGTCGCTCTGTCAGGAGATCCTGAAGACATTTATAAAACTGATGCTAAGGTGAAAGAACTGATCCCTGATGATCCACATCTACATAATTGGCTTGATATGGCCCGCGATAAAATTCAGTTTCAAGGTCTACCTTCTCGTATTTGCTGGGTTGGTCTTGGACAACGACACCGACTTGGCTTGGCTTTCAATGAAATGGTCAGAACTGGAGAATTGAAAGCGCCTGTAGTCATTGGCCGCGATCACCTAGATTCAGGTTCAGTTGCCTCCCCAAATCGTGAGACAGAAAGCATGCTTGATGGCAGTGACGCCGTTTCCGATTGGCCACTGCTAAACGCAATGCTTAATGTTGCATCGGGTGCGACATGGGTCAGTTTGCATCACGGTGGTGGTGTAGGAATGGGCTTCTCTCAGCATTCAGGCATTGTCATCTGTTGTGACGGCACCGAAGATGCAGACAAACGTATTGCACGCGTTTTATTTAATGATCCCGCTACAGGTGTTATGCGACACGCCGATGCCGGTTATGATATCGCAATTGAGTGCGCTGAAGAACAGCACCTTAATTTACCAATGGTCACTAAAGCCAGTAAAAACGCCAGTAGTAATTCATAGGACGTCCCTGAATGAAACCCTTTATGTTAACGCCGGGAACTCTTACACTGGCTGATTTACGATCAATCTTTAAAAATCACACAACGTATCAGCTTGAGCTTAATCCTGAGAGCTTTAGTGCAATCAATGCGGCCACCAAAACGGTGGTAAATATCATCAGTGAGAAGAAAACGGTCTACGGCATCAACACAGGATTCGGTCTTCTAGCATCCACAAGAATTGCTGATGAAGACCTACAACTACTTCAAAAAAGTCTGGTTCTTTCTCATTCTACCGGTGTCGGTCAGTTATTAGATGACGAGGTGGTTGCACTGGTGATGTTGCTCAAGGTGAATAGCTTGTCACGCGGCTATTCGGGTATTCGACTTGAAGTCATACAACTACTCATCCAATTGTTCAATCAGCGAGTCTATCCTTGCATTCCAGCAAAAGGATCTGTTGGAGCCTCCGGTGACTTGGCACCACTTGCTCATATGAGTTGTGCTTTGATTGGTGAATCTAATGTACGCTATCAGGGTAAAGTACGACCTGCGGCTGAGGTTCTCGCCGAACTTAATCTCAAGCCTATCTCATTGGGTCCTAAAGAGGGGCTCGCTTTGCTCAATGGTACCAATGTTTCAACAGCCTTAGCCTTGAAAGGCTTATTTTTAGCTGAAAATAACTTCATGGCCGCCTTGGTAGCTGGTGCACTGAGTGTCGATGCCGCAATGGGCAGTAGCGCACCATTTGATCCTCGGATACAAGAAGTTCGCGGTCATCGAGGACAGATAGAGGTCGCTAAAATTTATCGAGAACTATTAACAGGGTCTGAAATCAGGCTTTCACATGAACATTGTGATCGAGTACAGGACCCCTACTCTCTGCGTTGCCAACCACAGGTCATGGGAGCCTGTCTTGACCAGATGCGTTATACCGCAAGCATAATGCTCATTGAGGCGAATGCGGTTTCGGATAATCCTTTAGTGTTTAGCGACAGCGGTGACATTCTTTCAGGGGGAAATTTTCATGCAGAACCTATCGCCCTTTGTTCAGATACTTTAGCCACCAGTATGTGTGAAGTCGGCTCAATCTCAGAACGACGCACAGCTCTACTTCTAGACAGTAACCTCAGCACGTTACCCGCATTTTTAGTGAATAATAGCGGTGTTAATTCGGGTTTCATGATTGCCCAAGTGACTGCTGCGGCACTGGTCAGCGAAAATAAATCCTTGGCACATCCTTCAAGCGTCGACAGCATTCCGACATCAGCAAATCAAGAAGACCACGTTAGTATGGCAACCTATGGCGCCAGAAGACTTACTGATATTGCTGAAAATGTGACTGCGATTATTGCCATAGAATGCCTGTCTGCAGCACAGGGTATTGAGCTTCGTAAACCAATGAAAACGTCTTCCTTGCTTGACGATGTTATTGCGATCATTCGTAACAAAATTCCTTTTTACGAAAAGGACAGATTCTTTGCAGACGATATTAATAACATGCAAGCAATTATCGTTGATGGTGATTTCAGTAAACTGGTTATGAATGCAATGAGTGATGATATTTTTTAAAGTGACTGCCGAATTTGATTGCCAGCATGAATATAAATTGATTAATTATTAACCTACTAAGATTATATTTGCATAACAGTATATCGCTTTAAGCCATTGGGTTATTAAAAGAAGCTTTTTTTTAAAGTTCTACATTAGCTGTCAAAACTATCTATTTGAATTGTTTATAAATAGTGTCAATTAGGTCAATTTACGACCAAAATTTGTCAAATCTCATTACTGATCTAAGGTCAATATAAGGAAGGTGCTTAAACCAACCTTAATGTAGTTATTCCCCTTGTTATTTGTTGTAGAAAACCTTTACGGCCTCTTCCCCTGAAGTAGGCCGTTTTTTTTGAACAGGTCTAGGCAACCTGTTTCTCATCTAAATCTTCAGATTCATTAGTACCTACTGATGCAGACTTCTTCTGAGCCTCAAACCATTCGGCTGGATATGAGTCCACTTCAATCACATCCATTCGTGCTAAATATGCATCTTTGATTAATTTTTTCTCATCCTTATCAATGATTTTTTTCCTGAGAGCCCGTGTCAAAAATTTATCATGGTCTTCCATTACCTCTATCTCCTTTTTCTTCACCGCTCTTTTCAACTTTAACTCAGCAGGTGCCGCCGCTAAAACCTTATGAAATGCAATTTCAACACGTCCCGTAACATCATCTTCAGATTTGCCCACATAGACACCTTCGGTGATACGCTCACGGAATTCATTGTCGGTTAGCATTGGCTTTACAATTTCATGGTCTAACTTATCAGATGCTTTTGCATAGGTTTTTCCCCAAGGAAACAGAATGACCTTCAACATGGAACCAACAATAGGCATTGGAAAGTTGACTAAAAAGTTTCTAAAAGCATGTTCGATTTCGGCCAAAGCATTCTGACAATTCCAATGAACATAAGGCAAATCAGCTGCTTGACGCCCTTCATCTTCATAATACTTAAGTACCGATGTGGCCATGTATAGATGGCTTAAGACATCGCCTAATCTTGCAGACAGACGTTCTTTTCTTTTTAGATCACCACCAATAACGACCATCGCCATGTCGGACACTAATGCAAGTGCAGAACTCATTCGAGTAAATTGCTTATAGTAAATATCAGTTTCACCACTGACCGGAGACGCTGTAAAACGAGCTCCAGTTAACCCTAACCAAAACGTTCTTACAAAATTACTGCAGGTATAACCTACATGTGAAAAGAAGGCTCGATCGAACTGCTTAAGACCCGCAGCCTTGTCAGTGGCAGCAACAGCCTGCATCTCTTCATAAACCCAAGGATGGCACCGTACTGCGCCCTGACCAAAAATCATTAAATTTCTGGTCATGATATTAGCGCCTTCAACGGTTATTGAGATTGGGCTTGCCGTATAGGCCGTTGCTAGGTAATTTCGTTCGCCCATGATTACCCCACGTCCACCATGAACGTCCATACTGTCGGTTATTAACGAGCGCCCCATTTCTGTCATATGGTACTTGGCTATTGCTGAGACTACTGCAGGCTTTACACCCAAATCAACCGCATTCACCGTCATTTGACGAGTTGCTTCAAGACGGTATGTCAGACCAGCGATACGAGCCAAGGCTTCTTCAACACCCTCAAAGTAAGCAATTGGGGTATTAAATTGTTCACGAATTCTGGTATAGGCTCCGGTTAAACGAAAACTTAGTTTGCCCGATGCAACTCCCGATGCAGGGAGTGATATGGCTCGTCCAATCGACAGCAACTCAACCAGCATTCTCCAACCTTTGCCAATGAAATCCTGTCCTCCCACAACCCAATCCATTGGAATAAAAACCTTGTCTCCCGTCGTCGGACCATTCATAAAGGCAGATTTCATAGGAATGTGACGGTCTCCAACATTAACGCCCGGATGAGACGTTGGGATTAATGCACAGGTGATCCCTATATCTTCTTTAACACCAATAAGTTTGTCGGGATCGTAAAGTTTAAAAGCCAATCCTAGTACCGTTGATATGGGGGCCAGAGTAATATAGCGCTTGTTCCAACTGACCTCGATACCCAGTACTTTTTTACCTTCAAAGATTCCCATCTTAACGACACCTTTGTCTGGCATCGCCCCAGCATCACTACCCGCAGTGGGACCGGTCAGTGCAAAACATGGAATTTCTTTTCCCTTCGCTAATCTGGGAAGATAATAATCTTTCTGATCATCGGTACCGTAATGCATTAGTAATTCAGCAGGTCCTAATGAATTAGGAACCATGACAGAAACTGCTGCACCTGGACTACGAGAAGATATTTTCATAACAATGGTTGAATGAGCAATGGCAGAAAATTCTAAACCACCATATTTTTTCGGTATGATTATTCCAAGAAAACCCTGCTCTTTAATATAGGCCCAAACCTCTTCGGGCAAATCCATATCCTGTTGTATTTGCCAATCATCGAGCATGTCACAAAGCGTTTCTGTTTGGTTATCTAGGAAAGCTTGCTCTTCTTCAGTCATTTTCGGTTTAGGTATAGCCAGAATTTTTTTCCAATCTGGATCGCCTTGAAAAAGGTCACCATCTACCCAAACATCACCCGCATCGAGAGCGTCTTGCTCAGTCTCACTCATCTCAGGCATAATTTTGCGAAAAATATTATAAATGGGTGTAGAAAAATGTTGGCGCCTAAGATCAGGCATCAAGAATGAGGCACTTGTGAACATCACGATAACCCATGGAATTAAACTAAAGCCATCAAACAACGTTAATACTAAGAGTGAGGCTACAACCACAATCAGTGAATATTTAAAGGACTTTCGGTGATATAAACAAACCGATGTAATTATTAGTAAGATGAGTAATTGAGTTAACATGTGCTTTTCTCTCTAGTTTCTTTTAAATTTGATTGATGACTTAATTCGTCACCCGTAATGGAATTTGGGGCAGCTTGCATTGCTGCTGTTAAAAATGGAATAAGGTGTCTAATGATGCCGCTTGAATCAACCTTCTCTTCAAAGTCAGCTTCTGCAATCTCTGATAACGCCTGATGACCCGCCAGTGCAAAAACAAAGGTACCGAGCATAAAATGCAGTCGCCAGAACATCTCTCGATCATCAATGTCAGGGTTCGCACGCTGTACTAAGGCTGTGAATTGCGAAAGTAAAAAACCATACTTTGCAGTAAGAAATTTCTTTAGATGACCCTGTCCTTCTGTGTAAGCGTGCCCAAGTAATTTCATAAAGGTCGCAGAACCATCAGTGCGCACGTTGTTCAATCTGATAATAGGTGAAACAAGTGATTCTAAAATAGCTTGAGTGTTCAAGTCAGTTTTAGTATTGGCTAGCTGACTAAATTCTTTCGCTAAATCTTCAGTAAACATCACAAAATAACGGTCTATTACGGCTTGAATGAGGTCCTTCTTTGAACCAAAGTGGTAATTGACCGCGGCCAAATTGACATCGGCAACACTGGTAATGATCCGCAATGATGTTTGGCTAAAACCATGTTCAGCAAATAAAACCTCTGCTGCGTCAAGAATCTTCTTTTTTGTGTTCGACATTTTGTTCCTTTCTAAGGTTCCTGCTCTGAACTCAAGGCAAAATAAATAAACAAATTCAAACTCACAATTAAAACACTTGTTTGAAACGATTGTTCTAGTTTAAGTGATTCTAAATATTTGTCAAGATTAACTATTAAAATGGAGCACAGTTTGATTAAAATTAGAAATTTGTAAAATTGTAGTTGAGACAAAAAATAACAAGTAATTAGTTATAAAACCGTAAGGTACAGAATTAACCAGTGATTGTTTTGCTGATAACCGCATATGCAGATTGGGAAAATGCTATTTTGAAGGTGAAGGCACTAAACTTACAGGTGAAGCGACCGATGATATCGAATCATTTTAATGTTATTGTTGCACTTTAAGATTGTATAAATTCTGCGAGTTCAAACTCATCAAAAGGCCAGGATAGTTCCTCTGCATTATCTTGCCGTTTTAAAACTGGAATTCGCAAACCGTATAGTGATAAAAGCCGCTCACTTTCACCTTCCTCTGCTTCAATAATATCAATACTGTTAACGGTGACCATTGCTGATTCAATAAACTGAGCCAGAATTGTCTCAGCTTCTTCACAGAGGTGGCAACCGAGGGTCGTGTAAAAGTTTAGAGTGAGCATAGATTAGTGATTATCAGAACGTTCATTGATGCCGAAAATCCCAACATTGATGTGGCGCTCTCTGTCTGGAGAAATCACGAGATAATGATTTTTTGCCCTGGGCAAACACTTTAAAGCCTGCTGATAAGGATTCATCCAACTTAAATCCACGGCGATTAGTAGAAAATATGAGCACACCATCTTCTGATAATAGCTCCATGGTTTTCTCAATCAAATATCGATGATCACGCTGTATATCAAAATTACCTTCCATGGATTTAGAATTAGAAAAACTTGGCGGATCTAAAAATATCAAATCAAACCGTTCTTCACTGGACTTAATCCATTCTAAACAATTCACTTTTAAAACCTTATTATTCCATGGACTGAAACCATTCAACTTAAGATTATCTTCTGCCCATCGTAAATAGGTATTTGATAAATCAACAGTCAGGGTTGAAGTCGCCCCACCTGCTGCCGCATAGACAGAGGCTGCTCCTGTATAACCAAATAGATTTAGGAAGCTTTTTCCATCAGCCTGTTTTTGAATCCTCAAACGCGTTTTTCGATGATCAAGGAATAATCCTGTATCAATATAATCCGTAAGGTTCACTAAAAATAGTAAGCCCTGCTCTTTTACACGAATACGCATATGATCTTTAGACTGTTTTTGATATTGATTATTGCCCTTTTGAATGGACCTTGTTTTTAAAAACACATTGGATTCAGACACACCCGTTGCTTCAGGCAATATCCTTAGAACCTGCTGGATGTGTCGCTTGGCATTCTTTTCTGGAATTGAGGCTGGTGCGGCATATTCCTGTACATGCAAACAATCACCATAACGGTCAATCGCCACAGCGTACTCAGGAATATCATGATCATAAATACGATAAGCCTCCGTAGGCAACTGTTCTGCCCAAGGCGCTATTTTTCGGATGTTTTTTTCTATCCTATTTTTTAGTGCCTCAACTTCAGGAGGTAATTTGTGACCACGTTCTGGATCAATAAATTTATCATCCAATAAATCAAAACAATACAAAGTGCAATCAAGAGGTCCATTTTGAAATCGATAGCGTTTGTCAGAATGTATGGATATATTTTTTGCAAGTTCAGGTTCACTGGTTATGATGGCTGCTCGATAACCTTCAAATTGTTTCATCCACTGACCGAGTTGCTGATACAGGGGTATCAATTCGTGGATTTGCCCCATCCGCTCACCGTAGGGTGGATTAGAAATAATTAGACCAGCACTTTCATGGGTGTAATCATCTAACTCCGATTTACTGACCTTCTGAAAGGGTCGATTGCGTAAACTGATTAGATCTTTAAAGCCAGCTGACTCAATATTGTCCCAGCCACTTTTTAAGGTTCGGTGTAAAGACTCGTAGCCGATAAATTTTGAAGTGACCTTAGCGAGTCCTTCGACCCTGCGTTCTTCAGCTTCAATTACAAGTTCTTTCCATTCTTGTTCCTGGTGTCCTCGCCATTGTTCAAACCCAAAGTTTTGACGATACAGGCCAGGCGCAGTATCTGTGGACATCATCGCTGCTTCAATCAACAAGGTCCCTGAGCCACAGAGTGGATCAAAAATAGTGGCGTCCTCTTTCATCAGTTCAGGCCAACCAGCGCGTATTAATAACGCAGCGGCTAAGTTCTCTTTTAACGGTGCAATACCGGTACCCATTCGGTAACCTCGACGATGCAAACTAGGACCCGATAGATCGATAGAAATTCGAAGCTGAGCTTTATGCAAAGAGGCATGTATTTGAATATCAGGATTATCGAATTCAACAGAGGGTCTCTGTTGCTGCTCATTCATAAACTGATCAGCAATAGCATCTTTAACCCGCATTGCACCGAACTGTTCGTGACGAATGGCACCTGTTGTTCCTCTAAAGTCAATTTTAAAGGTCTGGTTTACGCCAAAATGCATTTCCCAATCGATGCCATTGGCGACCTGATAGAGATCATCTGAAGATTCAACCGGCCCAGAGTTCAAAGGCATTAATATTCGATTGGCGAGTCTCGACCATAGACAAGCTCGATATGCGGTTTGTAATTCCCCATCAAAAGATACAGCCCCGAATGATTCCTTTACAGATTCACCACCCAAGGATTTAATTTCTTCCATGAGCAGTGATTCAAGTCCTTTAGGACAAATAGCGATGAAGTTTTGCATGTAGGTTCTTATAGATTAAAGTTATAAAGTATCAAACGACTGATTGTTGATTACCGAATACTAACAGTTTAACATTGAATACAGTTGCTGACACAACTGAATAGTCATATCAGCAACTGCTTTTCTAATTTTAGGGGTAGATAAAGTTTATTTCTTCATCTTCGTCTTATCTTCGACCCACTTTCCATCGTTATAATGAGCAACCCAACCGGTGGCTTTGCCTTCTTTATTTTCACTCATCACATACTGACTTTTCATCTTTCTGGAGTAGCGAATAACTGCCGGACGTTTTTTCGGATCCTTAACCGGAGCTTTAGTTAAATAAGCAAACTTAGGATCAAGCTGATCTTTTACAATCAGCAATTCTTCAACCTTGGGTGCACGAGTTTCTCTATTTCGAGGAAACTTACTGGCAGCAAGGAATATGCCCGCTGCGCCATCACGTAGAACATAGGTATCATCAACCTTTTCACACTCTAGCATTGGCATTGGAATAGGATCTGCCTTAGGAGGTGCCGGTTGACCGTTTCTAAGCAGTTTACGTGTATTCTTGCAGTCTTCACTGGTACAGCCGAAATACTTACCAAATCGACCATTCTTAAGCTGCATTTCTGAGCCGCATTTATCACATTCTATGATCGGGCCATCATAACCCTTAATCTTAAATTGACCATTTTCAACCAGTACACCTTTGCAGTCAGGATTGTTACCACAGACATGCAACTTTCTCTGCTCGTCGATGAGATAACTTTCCATCGCTGTTGAACAAATTGGACAGCGCTCTTTGGCCATCAAACTACTGGTTTCTGCATCTTCATCATCTTCCAGAGATACTGCTTCTTCTCCCGCCGTCAAGTTCATTGTTTTCTTACAACGTTCTTTCGGTGGTAGCCCATAACCCGTACAGCCAAGAAAGACACCCGTAGATGCGGTTCGAATCGCCATGTTCCTGCCGCAGTCTGGACATTTTATATCGGTCTCGACGGGATCATTGGTTCGCATCCCATCATCAGAATCAGCCTTAGCTAGATGCTCGGTGAAGTTTTGATAAAAACCATCGAGCAACTCTTTCCAATTGGCATCGCCTGATGCAATGTTATCAAGTTGCTCTTCCATGGCTGCGGTAAAACCGTAGTCCATTAAGTTAGCAAAATTTTCATTGAGTCGGTCGGTAACAATTTCGCCCATTTTACGAGCAAAGAATCGTTTCGCCTCAAGACGGACATAGCCTCTATCTTGAATGGTCGAAATAATGTTAGCGTAGGTCGATGGTCGCCCTATGCCTTTTTTCTCAAGTTCTCGAACCAGACTAGCTTCAGTGAAGCGCGCCGGTGGTTTAGTGAAATGCTGCTTAGGAAATAACTCTTTCAATTTAAGTGCGTCGCCCACATTGAGATCCGGTATGACAATTTCATCATCCTTCTTGCGCACCTGAGTTTGTACACGTGTCCAACCGTCAAATCTCAACACACGACCACGAGCTGTTAAATTATAATCCCCAGCCTTAACATCAAGCTTCGTTGCTGTGTATTCAGCACGCGTCATTTGGCAGGCTACAAACTGTCGCCAAATTAATTCGTAAAGCCGTTCAGCGTCCCTCTCTTGATCAGTAAGCGAAGATGCTTTCTTAGAGACGTCCGAAGGTCTAATTGCCTCGTGCGCTTCTTGTGCGCCATCTTTTGAACTATATTGGATAGACGTTTCAGGTAAATATTTTTTACCAAAGTTATCTAGAATATATCCTCTGCAACTTTCAACGGCATCTTTACTGAGTGCTGTTGAATCGGTACGCATATAAGTGATGTGTCCAGCCTCATATAACCGCTGCGCCATAGCCATCGTTTTCTTAACGCCAAATCCCAAACGTGTGCTTGCGGCCTGCTGCAATGAAGAGGTGATAAAAGGAGCGGACGGTTTTGAACTGGTTGGCTTGCCAGAACATTCTGCAACCACATAATCCTGTTGATTTAAATAATCAACGCTAGCCATTGCGTCCTTTTCATTGTCTGGACGATACTTGTTACCCAGATGCTTATTCACCTGCATCTTTAATTGCTGTTCACCACTGTGGTTTAAGTCAGCATGTAGTTCCCAATATTCTTCAGGATTGAAGGCACGAATGGCGCGTTCTTTTTCTGTCACCAACTTGACAGCAACGGATTGAACACGACCCGCCGACAGTCCACGTGCAATTTTTTTCCACAGCAAGGGTGAAACCATGAAACCGACAATTCGGTCAAGGAAGCGTCTAGCCTGCTGAGCGTTCACATAGTTTATGTCAAGCTTTGTTGGCTTCTCAAAAGCTTCTTGAATTGATTTCTTAGTGATTTCATTAAACACCACTCTTTGGAATCGTTCATCATCACCACCAATGATTTCTTTCAGGTGCCAGGCAATGGCTTCTCCCTCGCGGTCTAAATCCGTCGCGAGATAGATGGTGTCAGCTTTCGCTGCAAGCTTGGTGAGTTCATTTACGACTTTTTCTTTACCAGGAAGGATTCTATAGTTTGCCTGCCAATCATTATCAGGATCGATCCCCATCCGTGTGATCAAGGCTTCTTTGGCTTTCTTAGCTTTATGTTTAATTTTTTGAGCGGGTGACAATTTACGAGTAATTGCCGCAGCCCTTGCTCGAGCTTTCGCATCCACTGGATCTTTACTTGCAGCAGTCGGCAAATCCCTTACATGACCCACGCTTGATTTAACAATAAAGTCCTTACCCAAGTATTTATTAATGGTTTTAGCTTTGGCGGGTGACTCTACAATTACCAGAGATTTACTCATATTTATTCTTCGTTATCCTTTGAAGGTTTTATAAAATCAAACATTACATGGATGCATATATAGAGTTTTGCAACCGCGCGGTCAAGTTATATTTAAAAACATATTTAAAACAAAGAAGATTTTTACGATTACAACAAAATATCGAAACGAACTAATTCACTTCCCTAAAACTACTCATCGGTGGTTTATTAACGACACCACGAGCTGCAATATTTCCGGATATGCTAATGATCAAAATTCCACTTATTGGTCCCACTATCCATAGCCACGGATGCACCTGATAAGGTAGATCAAAGAGTTGATCATACAATCCAAATGACACCAACTCGGTTCCAGCTGCTGCCATGAGTCCTGAGAGTAAACCTAATAATCCAAACTCTGTTAACAGACTCTTTCTTAAATATCGTTTACTGGCACCGAGAGTGCGTAGGACTGTCGATTCATAAATTCGTTCATCCATGGTGGATTGAATGGTCGCAAGTAGCACCATTAAACCAGCCGCCATGATAAACATTAAGACATATTCAATGGCTATGCTCACCTGCTCGATGATCCGTTGCACCTGATCCATAATGGCGTCCAGTTCAAACAGCGCAACGGCTGGAAAAAATTTCACAAATTCACGCAAAAGCGTTTTATTCTCAGGAGCGAGATAAAAACTTGTCATCCATTCTGCGGGCATATCGCTAATTGCTTCAGTGGTGAATATAACGAAGAAATTTGGCTTGAATGAATCCCAATCAACTGATCGAGTACTGGTAATCTCACCCTTATAGATCCGGCCTGCGGTATCAAATTCTAAAACATCACCAATCTTAAGTCCCATTCGTTCTGCAAATTCTTTTTCAATACTGATTGCAGCCTCACCTGATTGAGTCTCTTTGGGTGACCAATCCCCCGTCTCCATTTCATTGTGGGAAGGAAGCTCTAATGACCAAGTGATATTAAGTTCTCTCTCGACCTTGCCCGTTGCTGATTCTGGCAACTTAGTACGAGAACGAATCATTGGAAATAAACCCGATGATTTAATATTGTTTTCAACAAAATACTGGCTGATGGTATCTACATCATCGGGTTCAACATTAACAATAAAATGATTCGGTGTATCCGTTGCTAGTTTTGATTGCCAGGTGTCCAGAAGCTCCGTGCGCAGCAAGAGAATCAGCATCATGACAAAAATTGATAATCCAAAAGCCATGATTTGAATTCTTGATGCCTTGTCGTGTCTGCCCAGTTGGCTAAATCCAAAACGAACGGCCCCAGTCATTGATGACTGAAACAATAAGCCTAGTTTTAAGAAACCAAAGGCTATCAATGACAAGATAAGGCCGGCGACACCGCCACCAACCAAGACGATTGCAACCATTGTTGGATCGCGGGTCAACCACAACATGATGAGTCCTAAACTTGAGACCGTCAGTGCGTAAGTAAAGTATGAACTTATTGTTACAGCATCAATATCTCTTCGCAATACCCTCAATGGTGGGATTGAGCCCAATCGAATAAGTGCGGGTAGTGCAAATCCTACCAGTGCGATCAAACCTGTAGCTATCGCCACATAAAAACTTTCTGCGCTGGGTGGTGGCAAGTTTGCTGGTAACAGTGACGCCATTAACTCAACCAAGCCTAAATGGACAAAGTAACCTGTAAAGCTACCAGCGATTGAAGTGACTATACCTAATAATAGTAGATTTGATCCGTAGATCTTAAGCACCAATGACCGGCTTGCACCAAAACATCGAAGCAACGCAGCATGATCAAAATGATGCTCAGCATAGCGATTTGCAACCATGGCGATAGCAATTCCAGCCAGCAACAAACTCGCAAGACTAGCAAGACCCAAAAATCCCTTTGCCCTACCCAAGGTCTTTTCTAGATTAGGGACGGCTTCGCTGCCACCGATGATCCGCCAAGTGGTGTCAATATCTTCTTTTAACCAAAGGCTGTATTGATTGATTAGATCGCGTTCACCTGCAAACTGATATTGCCAACGAATACGACTACCAGGTTGTAATACCTGGGTCTTTGGGACATCGTCCATACTCATTAACAATCGTGGTATGAAGTTTAATAAACTGCCGCCACTGCCCGGTTCAGTTTCGATAATGGCCGTCACTATAAAATCAGCGCTGCCTACCTCAACGGAATCACCCAGTTTAATCTCTAACTTATTAAATAAGCGGTTATCAACCCAAACCTCACCAGATTTAGGTTTACCACTAATGGCATTTTTTATCTTTGCCTTCGACCACCCATCTTGCGTTTTTAGTTTGAAAGTTCCTTTTAATGGAAACCGTGTTTCAACCGCTCGAATGCTCGCCAACTGAAAAGCTTCGTCACTTGCAATGACGCTTTCGAAAGTGAGTGTTTTGGCTAACTGTAAATTCTGCTTATTTGCTTCTTCAAGCCAACTAGGGTCAGCTTCTCTTGGTCCTGTCAGCTGTAGATCAGCGCCGATAAAACTACTGGCTTCTTCAAGCATTGCTATACGAATTCGTTCACTGAAAAAGTTGATGGAACTGATGGCGGTAACCGCAACCAACAGTGCCACTATTAAAATACGAAGCTCACCACCGGCCCAATCTCGGCGTAATAATTTCCAGGCTAAACGAAAACTAGACAATTCTTCCGGCCTCTAGAACAATTTGTTGCTGGCATCTGGAGGCTAACTTTTCATCGTGCGTCACCAATACTAATGTGGTACCGCGTTCTTTGTTCAATCCAAAGAGTAGTTCAGCGATGGTATTTCCGGTTTTACTGTCTAGGTTTCCGGTGGGCTCATCTGCAAATAAAATAGCTGGGTTACTGGCAAATGCTCGAGCGATTGCAACACGTTGTTGTTCTCCTCCAGAGAGTTGCCGAGGATAATGTTTGACGCGATCTTTGAGGCCAACCTTCTCAAGTAAATTCTGCGCTTGATTTTCAGCATCTTCTACACCAGCCAAATCCATGGGTAACATCACATTTTCTAGAGCAGTCAAACTAGCCAACAGATGAAATGATTGAAACACAAAACCAACTCTTTTTGCTCTAAACGCTGCTAGACCATCTTCATCAAGTTCGGATAAAATTTGATGATCAATGGTAATCTCACCCGATGAGGGTTGATCGAGCCCAGCCAACAAACTAAGCAGTGTCGATTTACCTGATCCCGACTCACCGGTGATGGCAACCGAGTGACCCGCGTCGATTTTGAATGATATATCCTGTAATATCTTCAATTCACCTTCTTGAGTATTGACCTGCTTACCCAAATCGTTAACTATTATCATATTCTAATCAATCCGCCTAATTTTTAATATTATAAATGAAGGATAACACCGAGATGGTCCGACACACGCTACAACTTTTGTTATTAATTGTTTCTTTCACAGCTTTTTCAAGTGCACCGGCTGCAAATAATCATTCTGGAGAGAAAGTAATCCTAATTTTCGGTGATAGTCTCAGTGCTGGATATGGCCTTAAAGTTGGTGAAGGTTGGGTCAATTTGTTGATTGAACGCATTGCTGATAACAATTTAAACTACAAAATTGTCAACGCGAGCATTTCTGGCAACACCAGTGGCAACGGTCTTGGGCGATTGAACTCTGATTTGGATCGCCACCAACCCGACATCCTCATTCTTGAACTCGGCGGAAATGATGGTCTACGCGGACACCCACCCAGTCTGTTTAAATCGAACATGACAAAAATTATTAAGCGCTCTCAGGACAAGGACATTCAAGTAGTACTACTTGGCATTAAACTGCCCACGAGTTACGGACGTCGATATCGTCAAGCCTTTGAAGATATCTATCAAGAACTGGCTGATTCTTTCAGCCTACCGCTTGTACCCTTTTTCATGGATAAGGTTGGAATTAACTCCGCTCTCATGCAGAACGATCGCATTCATCCTAATGCTATGGGCCAACCGCAATTACTTAATAATGTCTGGCCGGTTTTAAAACCTTTGTTGAATTGAGCTTTGGATTTTTACTTGAAAAATATCTTAGCTGCTCGACTTTTCTAGATTGGTGTTTTAAACGAGTGCAGAGGTATTCCCCATATTGTTCTGGACGCCGTGAACCCATCCATGGGGGCTTCGCTGCTGCATCCCTGCAGCAGAGACCTGAACAATATGGGGAATACCTCTGCACTCTTCGATAGGAATTTACTTAATCATAAGAACCTACTTCAATAAGAACACGCTTCAATTAGTCCTATTTTAAAACCTTATCTACTGCTTGTGAGAATCTTTGCATTGCGCTGATGATGTCTTCGTCTGGGATTATTAGTGATGGTGCGAAACGAATCACATCTAGACCTGCGACCAATACCATTACGCCCTCTTCTACTGCTGCGTTTAGGAATACTTTTGCCTTACCGCGCCATTGGTCGTTTAGTGCGGCTCCAATTAATAGCCCTTTGCCTCTGATTTCTTCGAAGATTCCGTGGCGACTGTTGATGATTTCTAACTGCTCTACTATTAGGCGTCTTTTTCCTGCGACTGCCGAAAGTAGTTGCGGTTGGTTAATTATTTCGAATACCTTGCTTGCTACTGCGCATGCCAGTGGATTGCCACCGTAAGTGCTGCCGTGCGTACCTATTCCCATGCTTTTGGCGATTTTGTCTGTTGTCAGCATGCCCCCAATTGGGAAGCCTCCACCTAATGCTTTTGCGCTTGTAAGGATGTCGGGTGTTACTCCCAGTCCCATGTAAGCGAATAGATCGCCAGTACGTCCCATACCTGTTTGGACTTCGTCATAGACTAGTAAT
>JAUUZN010000079.1 GCA_030589945.1 Gammaproteobacteria bacterium
AATGTTGTAACGAATAGAGTACGGGGTATTGCTGCATACATTCTACCACTGGTGTTAACGATTACAGTCCCTGTTGATATTGAGCATTGGTTGATAGTGGAACCATATCATTAAGTCGAGTCGATGATTCATCAATATTGTTTAACAGACCTTCAAAATGTTTAATTAATTCAGCTTTGTTTTGTTTCTGTTTGGAGCCTGTTCCAATATTTGTTAAATCAATAAAAAACTCATCAAACAAATCAGAGAAATCTTTCACTGCATCAATATTTAAAAACTGTTCGTGATTATAAATGCTCGGGTACCCACCTTTTTGTTTATCAACCGAAAAGGAAACGCCTTTGACATTAGTAATTGTTGTAGCTTTTGTACACTTGAGCATACAGCCATCTTCAATGCTTGGTTTTTTACAACCAACAGTCTGCTGGAAAAAACACTGCCTGCTGGTCATCATTAAGATGGGATGGTAAATACTGTATAAAAGTTTAAAGTTTTCTGGCCTGCTAATGTTTCTAATTTGCATTTGATTAATTTCGTTAGAAATAAAGGCGCCTGAACAATTTAGCTCTTCTTGTAAAGTGAGTAGTGCATAAGAGTTTGTGGTATTTAAAAACGGCCCAGCAATCCAGTCTATACCCATCTCAAATGCTTTGAAGGCTATTCCTGTATTGTTTGAAACAATTTTGTTTGGATTTACTTTTTCCAGTATTTTTACTGCTTCAAGATAATCCTTTCCGATGAGTACCGCTGGAAACCAAGGTATTAATCTTGGATTTTTTAACAGTAAATCAATATGCTTTGTGCAACCTTTTTTGAGACTCTCAGGTATCTTAAAATAAATATCCGCATCGGTACATTCGCAAAGGCTCAGATCTTTTTCATCTGCGATTAATATCGATAATTTGGTTTTTTGTTCAGTTTTTGAATACTTGGTTAATTTTGGAAGATCTATAGGAGAGATAAGCGCCCTGGAATTATTTAATAGAAAAGCTATTTCGTTCTTAAGTTTTGTGAGTTCACTAAAGGGTATGCTTAAGTTTGATGTTAACTTGGAAAAATCATATCCTTCAACGATATAGTCCGAATTGTTAAAACTTTTGAAACGCTTTTCTAAAAGGTCATGAGTACAGGTAGATTTGTCAGAGGTGCGCATTAACACTTTAGTTTGTGCTTGATAGCTTTTTGTAGGTGTAATCGCTTTTACAATTAATGCCTGATCTTGTTTACCAGAAAACTCAAACCTTAGCGGAACTTTTTCAATATGAAGGCTTTTTATTTTTTCTCTGAGTTCATGACCTAAATCATTTTTATCTTGATAAAGTTCTGACTTAACTTGCTGAATTTGTACCACCGAAATAGCATTGCTTTTACCTACTGCATAATTAACGCTATTATCTCTGGGATTATCAATAAACATTGATTTAGTCATCTCACCTTTTAAAAATGAATTGGTAAAATCACGATTAAATACCTTATGTAAATTTGAGTCATCGGCTAATAACTGACCAGATTCTACAAAACTGTTGATCTGTTTACGCCAACTATCAACCACTGTATAGACATAGTGAGCGCCTTTGATACGACCTTCAATTTTAAGCGAATCAACTTTAGCATCAACCAGTTCAGGTAAATCAAAATAGGCGGAGTTATCTTTCAAGTTAAGTGGGAACCTATTACCCGCTTCAGTAATTTCATATTCATCACGGCAAGCTTGACTGCATCGGCCACGATTTCCTGAGTTACCGACACTCACAGAACTTGAATAGCATTGACCAGAAAATGCGATGCATAAAGAGCCATGGACAAATACTTCCGTCAGTACATTTTGTTCATGAGCGGTGGCAGTTAATAATTTAATTTCATCAATGTTAAGTTCTCGTGACAGATTTAATCTGGAGGCACCTATTTTACTTAAAAATCTGATCTGACCATCATTATGCGTGGTTAGCTGTGTTGATGCGTGGATATCAAGGGTTGGAAAATACTTTTTAACTAAATTAAACAAACCAAGATCCTGCACAATAATGCCATCAAGTGTTGTATTGACTAATTGATTTAATAATTTAAACAAGGCTTTGAGCTCTTGTTCTAAGATAACTACATTTAAAGTTAAAAAGACTTGGCAATGATGTTCATGGGCAAGACGCAAAACCCCAGTTAATTCATCAAAAGAAAGGTTCGCTGCACGATTTCGAGCATTAAAGGTGTCCAAACCACAGTAAACGGCATTAGCTCCCGCTACGATGGCTGCTTTAATTGCTTCTACATCACCACCAGGTGATAGTAGTTCAATTTTTCGGCTAGGCTCGAAATTTCTAATTGATTCAATTTGATGGGTCATAGGAAAACTATTCGCTTGATTTTGTATAAAACACTCATTTTGCAATTAAATAGGAATAACCTACTCATTATTATCTTTAAACTACCTAACAGATTAATGCTTACTAGTTGTCCTGTAAATAAACCTTTTTTGTAGACTGCCGAATAACATCAATTAGTTTGTTTTTATGCCAATGCTTTTTAAAGATAAGAGCAAAAGAGTAATTTATTTCTGGATTAAAGGGTTTGACAATAATGTTGTCATAATCAAGATCAGAAACAGTAATCGGATTGATAACAGCAACACCAACACCATAACTAACGAGCGAACATATGCTCGCTATATTCGCTTCAGTTCTTCCAGATAGTACAATATTATGCTTTTCGATTAGGTGCAATAACTGATCAGCAGCAAGATTAGGTTGATTAGCCACCACCAAATTACAACCCTGCAAATCAATGAGATTAATTTCTTGATAGTTTGCTAATGGGTGATCTTTGGGAACAATACAGACCGCCTGTGTTTTCACGATCTCGATTACTTCTAGTTGCTCACACTTTACTGGTAAAGTAACAAATCCAACATCAAATAGATCAGTTTCTATCGCTTGCACAATCTCATTACTGGATAAAATGTCAAAGTATATATTGAGTTTAGGATTGAATTTTATCATTTCACTTATTAATTGAGGCATATAGCCAAACGCTAAGCCAGGAATTGAAACAACTCTAAACCGTTGAGCCCCAAACTCTCGAAGCGCAAGAATACTATGTCGAGTTTCGTCTAAAGTCTGCATAAGACGAAGCACTTCTCTATAGAGTTCTTTAGCTTCAGGTGTTGCTATGAGTCTATTTTTTTCTCTGAGGAATAAAGGAAAGCCAATATTTTTTTCCAACAAACTCAATGATCGACTAACCCCAGACTGTGTAATTCCTAAGATTAGTGCCGTTTTAGAGGCCGTGCTATTTTCAAATAATGTTTTAAAAATAGTAAATGATTTTATAGAATTGATGGTTAATTCAGTCATGACTTTTACTCATTAAGATCTGATTTATCATCATATATTGACATACCTTGCTCTGTAAACTTAAAATAATGTTTGTATGACAACTTAGGATCTTCAATGCAAGAGCAAAGTAGCGTCTCAGATACTAAAATCACATTTAATGGCGCATTATCCGTCATCTTATTTTTAATGCTAGCGGTGATATTGCAGGTATTAGTTTTTGATAATAGTGGCGCAATTCATATCACTCTTCTTCTAGTCATTGTTTTTGCCTCAGCAGTCGCCATGATTTATGGTCACACTTGGAAAGAGGTTCAGGACGGAATTCTTCATGGCTGCCATCTCGCCATGTTACCCATGTTAATTTTAATGATGGTTGGCGTGCTTATCGCTAGCTGGATTGCTGCAGGCACAATTCCAACCTTTATTTATTATGGTATGCAGCTACTGTCCCCAGAATACTTTCTGTTCTCAGCCTGCCTTATTTGCTCTCTGGGTTCTATTGCAACAGGAAGCTCTTGGACCACATCTGCGACATTTGGTGTTGCCTTCATGGGTATCGGCGTTGGTCTCAATATTCCTCCGGCTTACACTGCTGGAGCAGTTATCTCGGGCTCCATTTTTGGGGATAAAATGTCGCCCCTGTCTGACTCCACAAACCTAGCGGCTGGAATTGTTGGTGCCGATTTATTTGAACACATAAAGAGTATGGTTTACTCAACAGGTCCTGCAATTATTCTGACCCTAATTACTTTCTTTATTATAGGATTAACAAATTCATCAGACTCAGTACCCGACCAAAGTAAAATAAATATTATGTTGAATGGACTCAAAGAGAATTATTCCCTAACTGTCATTACGTTATTACCACCGATTGTAGTTGTCATTATGGCAATGAAAAAGCTTGATGGGCTTCTGGTAATGATTGTTGCAAGCATCGTTGGTGCGATTATAGCCATGACAATTCAGGGTGTTTCAGTCAATGACATTTTTACGGCAATGAATTATGGCTATATCTCAAAGACGAACGTGACCGAGATCGATAATTTACTATCAAGAGGTGGCTTACAAAGTATGATGTGGACAGTTTCATTAGGATTTATAGCTCTTGGCATGGGCGGCCTAATGGAAAAAACAAACATGCTGAGTGTTCTGTTGTCTAAAATTAAAGGTCTTGTTAAAACGGTTCCGGGGTTAGTCACAACCCATGTCATCTCTTCCATTTTAGTCAACATCTTTGCTGCTGCACAATTCATCGCCATCATTATTCCTGGTCGTATGCTTTTTCCTGTATATCAAGAGAAAAATCTATTACCACAGGTATGCTCAAGGGTCTGCGAAGATTCCGCTACAGTGACATCACCTTTGATACCGTGGGGTTTAGGTGGAGTGTATTATTCCTCGGTATTAGGTATAGCGACTATGGATTATTTGCCCTACACATTTATTGCATTCTTCGCTCCAGCCATGACGTTACTACTCGCCTACACTGACAGTTTTATGTTTAAAGCTGATGAATAAACAAACATCCCTAGAAAGTGCAATAGCAAGCATCACTCATGGTGCTAGCATCCTCATTGGAGGTTTTGGTAGTCCTGGAACACCATTTTCATTAATTAATGAATTATTAAAACAGGGTCAAAAAGAACTCACCTTAATTAAGAATGATGGAAATGAACCAGCCATTGGGATTAGTAAATTGATCGAAAACGGCCAGGTTACTAAACTCATTACCTCTCATATTGGCTTAAACAAAACATTAGTCGATATGATGAACCGCAATAAACTTGAAGTGGAATTTCACCCCCAAGGGATCTTGGCTGAAAAAATACGAAACGCTGGCGCAGGAAATTTTGGCTTTTTATCAGATATTGGTATCGACACAGAAATTACTGATCATAGCCAGTTAATAACATGGCAAGGAAAACAGTTTAAAGTTGAGTCAGCCCTCTATGCAGACTTTGCATTAATTCATGCCAAATGTTCTGACATCTATGGCAATTTAATCTATGGAAGTTCTGCAAGGAATTTTAGTCCATTAATGGCAATGGCTGCTGATAATGTCATTGTTGAAACCCCAAATATTGTCAGTGCAGGTGAACTTAATCCTGAACATATTCATACGCCCAGTGTATTTGTTAATAAACTCGTTTATTTAGAACAGTTAACAGAAGACTATCAATGTATCGAGGCACACCTTGGACATTAATAAAATAGTAAAAAGAGCCGTCGATGAAATCCAGAATGGTCAGGTTTTAAATTTGGGGATCGGTCTACCAACTCGAATTATTGAACATCTACCGGAAGGTCTTGATGTGTTTTTCCATTCAGAAAATGGCATACTGGGTACAAAATTACGAGGTCCAAATGAAGATGCCGATCGTGAATTGATCGACGCCGGTGGTAACTATGTTACGACTCGAATGGGTGCTAGTTTTTTTGATAGTTCGGTTTCATTTGCGATGATCAGACGAGGAAAAATTGATATATCAATAATGGGTGCCTTTGAAGTTGATGAACTAGGAAATTTAGCGAATTGGAAAATACCCGGTTATTATTCACCCGGTATTGGTGGTGCTATGGAGTTGGCACAAAAAACACCCAAGTTGATCATCATGTGTACGCATAATGACAAAAATGGTAATTCTAAAATTTTAAAAAAATGTAAACTACCCTTAACGGCCAGCAACTGTGTCTCTCGGATTATAACGGATAAGGCGGTTATGGATATTACTGATGAAGGGCTCATGGTGAAAGAAATTGCAATCGGTTTAAGTCAACAAGAATTAATCAATCAAACAGAAGCAACACTCATCATTCCTGATAACGTAGGTAGTTTTTAATGTCCCTTGAAATTGAACAATCAATACTGTCGAGCTGTGATAGCATTTTTCCAGAGGTCATAGACTTCACCAAAGAAATGGTTAAACAGTACAGCACTCTCGATCAGGAACAGGGTGTGCTTAACCTTGTTGAAGATCATCTTATTGAACTCCAATTACCCGTAATTCAAGTACCGATTGAACTTAGTCGTCTAGAAAAGCATGAATTATTTGCTCCTACCGAATGGAGTTATGACAATAAATATAATTTAGTCAGTGCAATTAATCCTGATGCGTCTGGAAAATCTCTCGTCTTAAATGGTCATCTAGATGTAGTGAGCGCCCGTCCATTTGATATGTGGGCTCAGGCTCCTAATATCCCTTGGGAAAAGGATGGTTGGCTCTATGGTCGAGGTTCTGGGGATATGAAATCAGGTGTAGCGGCTATGATTTATGCCGTTCATGCAATAAAGCATGCCGGTTATAAAATCACATCCCCGGTAACCATACAATGCGTGGTTGAGGAAGAATGTACAGGCAATGGCGCCCTTGCCTGTCTTGACCGTGGATATGACGGTGACTTCGTTTTAATACCCGAACCCTTTGGACCACAAATATATTCTGGCCAATTGGGCGTACTTTGGTTTAAAGTTATTATAAAAGGAAGACCAACTCACGTATTAGATACTTCTTCTGGTGCCAATGCGATTGAAATACTGCAGCTATTAATTCCAGCTCTTAAAGAGTTGGAGCACGAACTCAATGAAAAGTTTCGAGTGGCACCCTATGATCAATATGACCATCCATTTAATCTTAATATAGGAAAGTTCAAGGGTGGCAATTGGGCATCCAGTGTTCCTGCCCATGCTGAAATGGAAGGTCGAATAGGATTTCCTACAGGCATGACCAGTAATCATATTATGCAATTAGTGAGTGATAAAATTGAACTGGCAACTCATAACCATCCAATATTGAAAGAATTTAAACCAGTGTTACGTTTTCATGGATTTCGTTCAGAAGGTCACTTGGTTGATATGCAAAATCCAGGAATAACACTTCTATCTGAATGTCATCAAACCCTAACCAATATGAAGCCGGAGCATTATTTATCGACCTGCACCAGTGACTTAAGAGCATTCCATTTTTATAATAAAACCGCAGGCACCTGTTACGGACCTGTCGCAAAAAATATCCATGGTGTTGATGAATGCGTCAACATCGACTCAATATTTCATACATTAAAAGCCTATGCCTTATTCATTAGTCGATGGTGTGAGTTGGAAAAAATCAAATGAATGAAACCAATGGTGGCCCTCAGGATATTTTTTACTCTCCATCTCCAGATTATCCTCGTCCAACCTTTGTAAGAGGTAAAGGGATCTATCTATGGGATGACGAAGGCAATAAATACCTTGATGCCTCATCAGGACCTGCCACCTGTAATATAGGACATTCTAATCCGCGGGTTCTTAGAGCAATGCAGGCTCAGGCCGAAAAATTATGCTTTTCCTTTACCTCTACTGCGAGAAATGTTCCCAATATAGAATTCTCAAAACAATTAACACAACTTGCAGGACCCGGATTTGAACGAGCTCTGTTTGTCTCCGGTGGTTCACTTGCTGTAGATATGGCGATTAAATTTTGTCGACAATACCGGTACGCAACGGGTGAAACTAGTCGTACAAAATTAATTAGCTGTTTACCTTCCTATCATGGAATGACCTTAGGCTGCTTGGCTGTTAGTGGCGATCCTATTTTTGATGAAATCTATTCAGACATGATCACCTCAGCTTCTAAAATAGAACCCTTTTATCACTATCGTCGTCCAGAAGATTTATCAGATACCGAATATGCTCTATCCTGCGCCAAAAACTTAGAACGTCAGATCCTTAAAGAAAAAGAAAACAGTGTTTTAGCCTTTATTATTGAACCCGTTGGAGGCTCAAGCACAGGAGCAATTTCTCCCCCTGAAGTTTACTTTAAAGAGATACGAAGAATATGCAATCAATACGGCGTGTTTCTAATCTATGATGAAGTATTATCCGGTAGCGGTCGTACAGGAACATTTCTAACTCATCATCAGTGGAAAAATGCTCAACCTGATATTGTTGTATTAGCAAAAGGTCTTGGTGCCGGCTATTATCCTTTGGGTGCAATGCTTACCAGCGCAGCTCTCGTCGATGAAATAACCCATTTAACCGGTTTTAACTACGCCCATACTTATAATGCCAACCCTCTTGCTTGCGCCGTTGGTCTTGCCGTTTTGGAAGAGTTTAGCGAAAACAATATTTTAAATAATGTTTGTAAACAAGGCAAATACTTGAGACAACAATTAGTAAACTTACAAAACCAATCATCCATCATCGGAGATGTTCGTGGTACAGGGTTATTATTAGCCATTGAATTTGTAGCTAATAAAGAATCAAATGAACCTTTTCCTATTGAATTTGATGTCACTGAACGATTTAAGAAAATAGCGCTTTCATATGGGTTACTAATTTATGGTCGACGAAGCAATAATGGTAAATTTGGGGAGCATGTCTTAGTAACGCCTCCACTTAACAGTACAGAAGAAGAAATTGATCTCATCATTGATAAGCTAAAGTTGACATTAGATGAACTTGAACAAAAAATTATTAAATTCGAGAGTGTTTAGTGAGTTTAATATTATCTGGAAATAATGCTACAACACGAATAAAATAGTCCAATGTTCAGTATCAGTAAAAAAATTGAAAATTCTTCTTTACCCATCGCTTTGAAGTGGTCATTCATGATTGCTTTTTTCATTACAATCGTTATGACTATTCTCGGATGGTTTCTAATCAATCAACAAAGAAGCTTTTATCTGCAACAAAATCAAGTACTTGGAAACTCTCTAGTCAATCAACTCGCAAGAGCAGCAAGTGAGCCTATGCTGGCTGAAGATAACTTAGCATTGGCGGTACTGGCTCAGCAAGATGTTAAATCTAACCTTATTATAGGTAAGCAAATTTTCGATAAAGAGGGGTTATTAAGAGCAAACTCCGGGATATCGGCTATCTGGGACTTTCGTACATTAATGACGGGTGATAAAGATACCGAGGGATTATTGTGGCAAACACCCAATACAAAGGCCATTACTTTTTATAGCCTTATACATTACCAAGAAACCACTGTTGGAATTGCCTTAGTAACTATTAATCGCAAGCCCTTTGATGAGCAGTTATCAAACCTAACCAATACACTCACCAAAACAACTGCGGCATTGGTTATTGTAAGCATTTTACTGGCATTTCCTTTAGCATTTTTCCTTAGCTCACCGATTAGAGAGTTAGTCGAAGTCAGTAGCAGTCTTCACCAAGATAAACGAATTGGCTCTAATAAAGCTGAACGGAAAGATGAGATCGGACGCGTTCTAGCATCCTTTGATTATCTTGCCCAGGGAATGAAAGAAAAGAGAAAGGTGGAAAGTGCTTTTTCACAATTTCTTTCCCCCTCAATAGCCAGACAGGTTTTAAGCAAACCACAGGGGACTGAATTAGGAGGAAAAACACTTGAGGGTAGCGTGTTATTTTGTGATGTCGTTGGCTTCACTCAAATCTCAGAAAATCTACCTCCAATAGAGGTTGGAGACTTACTAAATCAATATTTCAAATATTTTTCTATGGCAGCACATCACTTTAATGGAACCGTTGATAAATTTATCGGTGATTGTATGATGGTTTTGTTTGGTGTGCCTGAACAGGATAAACAGCATGGTCTTAATTCCGTAACCTGTGCCATTTTAATTCAAAAAATTGCACGTAAAATTAATACACAAAGACTGCAGGCTGGGTTACATATTGTTGAGTTCAGAATTGGTATAAATAGTGGTCTAATGCTAGCTGGGAATGTTGGAAGTGAGCATCGAATGCAATTTACCGTTGTGGGTGACGTTGTTAATTTGAGCTCTCGGATCTGTACAATCTGCGAACCTGGGGAAATTTTAGTTACCAAGGATACACTCGAGCAACCAGGGTTTCGTGCGATAACACAGGCACAATCATTAGGAATGGTAAAAGTTAAAGGTAGAACAAAACCCGTTTATCCCTACCGTATCGATCTTGAACACTTTATTCGAACCAGTGATATTGATAACTATATAAATAACGTCTTACCTGAAATAATAGTGTCATGAAAATTTTATTACTCCTGTTACCCTTTACTCTACTTCTTACAGCTTGCCTATCTAACCCAAAAACAAAAATCACCTCTCCAGAAAGGTTGCTGATCAGTGCCGAAACGAAGGCAGAACAGCATCGATGGGTCGAGGCAGAACAACTCCTTAAAAATGGCTTAAAAAAATATCCTGATAACAAGTACATTCAAGAAATGCTAGCGTCTGTTCAAATTGAGTGGAAAACAAGAAAGCAGCGATTAGAAGATTGGATACTAGTTTATGACATAGAAGCTCTACTTGCTAAACGTCCGTTAATTGTCAGTATCTCTAATAGTGATCCAAAAGATTTTGTTATTAAATCAAGATTGCTCATTGTTGACTTGTCACTAAATTCAAAACGAGATTTACTTCTTGATTGTACCCAAAGACAATTTGAAAGCCATTTGAAATTAGCAAAGCGATGCGTTGTTGCTGCTGAGAAAATAAAACAATCTATAGAAGTCCAAACTCTATTGAAGCGTATAGAAGACGAACAGCAGGGCATTTATAATAAACGTACAATAAGAGAGAATAAAATCGCAGCTTTAAATAGAGCCGATACACGTCGTATCATGTTTACTCAAGCAAAAGAAAATATCGATAATAAACTTTATTATGAGGCCATAAAATTATTAGATCTTCTTATTCTACAAGATGAAAATGATGCTGCTGCAATTAAATTAATTGAAGAAACAAGTATTTTTCTTGAGCAGCAAATCAAACAACTCGTCTCAAAGGGTGACCAATTATATCAAGATGAAAAAATTGCTGAGGCACTTATTATTTGGAGCCAAGCTTCCATATTAAATCCAGCGGATAAAGAAATAATTCAACGACTAGAACGAGCGAGAAAAGTTCAAGACAAACTAAACAAAATTCGTATTAATAACTCAGATACACCCTAGTCCTACGTCTTATTAGATGGTTTATAAAGGTTCAGCTTAAAGTGAAATTGTCGAAAGTATTTTCATTGCATTAATTATTATGCAATGTACAGTTCAAGCAGCTACTTTATTAACTACAGATTCGCCTTATTTTAATGGCATTCCTACAATCATCATAATATCTGAGCATTAAAATAGTTAACTTGTCCGGTCCTTGAGGAGCTATATCAAAACTCGAAGCTTGTTATACTGTTGAATTGTTAACATTATAATAACTGTCTTACACTATGAAAAAAAATGATTTAATGTCACAGATCATCAGCAAACTTGAATCAGTGCATCAGGATGCCATTGATGCAGCAAGAATGGCACATCAAACGGCCACGGACAAAGAAAATATAGCTGAAAACAAATACGATACTCTGGGGCTAGAGGCATCCTATTTAGCCCAAGGACAGGCGAAACGTGTTGCAGAATGTGAGCAAAATATTGCTGCCTTTAAAGATTTATTACCTTTAGATAATTCAGAGCCTTTTGTTATATGTATTGGCAGTTTAGTAGTCTTACAACAAGAGGATAATAGGCATGAAACTAAACATCCCAGTGGTCAACAATATTTCTTTATAGGACCTACTGCTGGTGGACTCAAAGTAAATTACTTGGACAAGGAAATTATTATTATCACACCTACCTCACCAGTTGGAATAAACTTATTAGGCAAGCATATTCAAGAACAATTTGAATTGCAGAGAGGTAGCCAAACAAAGATCTATACCATTAGTCAGATATATTAGTACTTTAGAACACCTCACCTGTGGTAGGCATACCTCTGATGATGTTGTTCGGATTCATTTGAGTACTGCAACTTGACTGTTAATGACTTATATATATTAAAATGAACAATATGCTATCCTCTTATTCTCCTACAACAATAAAAAGGTTGCCTAGATGTCTGTAGATACTATCTATAAAGTTGTTTTACACCCCTTTATTAACCAATCAATTGAAAGTCTCAAAGCAATGGCCCATTTAACAGGCTCTTCTGGTGCTACGTTTATGGATCAAGTAGATGACTTTCGCTTTAAAGGTTATGCCGTTTGTTCAGATGTTACCGGTTGCATAGATGGTGTGATAATGATGCATCATTATCCTGAAACAGCCATTGCTATTGGTAATGCGGTTTGTGAAACAATGTTTAATGAAAAGTATGAGTATGAAGAGATTAATGAAGAATTGGGTAATGCTTTGGCAGAATGGGGCAATACGATTGTTGGCCGCTCAACCGATTTATTGAGTCGTCATAATTTAAATTTTGATTTTTCAAGTCCTTACTTTGTTCATAATTTTGATGATATGGAAAAGTTCTTAACTGATGTCAAAGAAATTGTCACGGTACCTATTTCTATTGAAGGGGTTGGTCGTTATTACTTTAACCTTTTGGTGCGAAATGTAAACTACCAAGCAGGTGGTGAACAGCGAGAAGAAAGTACCGGCATTGAAAACCCCCACAGCACTCCTTTACCGAAAGATGCTAAAGTACTTTTAGTAGATGATAGTGCCATGATTCGTAAAGCCTTAAAGCGATTTTTATCGAAGCTTGGCTATGACAATGTTATTGAAGCCGATGATGGCTTAACTGCTGTTGAAATGGTTGAAACGGAAGCACCGGATTTCATGTTCATGGATGTAGTGA
>JAUUZN010000199.1 GCA_030589945.1 Gammaproteobacteria bacterium
ACCAAACAGTCCGGTTCCCTTTCGACCAGCCTATTTCCAGATTATGAATGGATCATGCGAGCGGCAGGAATAAGCAGAGGCACTCTAGCATCCTGCATGACACAGCTTAGACTGCAACGATACATCACCCTGCATCAAAAAGTACGTAATGAAAATAACCAGTTTGTCGGCAATGATTACATATTGAACGATGAACCCATCTCACTGGCCGACACACTGTCTCTGGATAAAGATTTTATCCCTTATGTGATCAGTCAACAAAAGGGGCATCATCGCCATCAACGGGTACAGGGAATAGCTAATACCGCCATGAAAGCAATAAAGAATCACATCAATACGGCTGATGATCCCTTTAGACCTCAAACTCACATTGAGAAGGTCGAAACACGTCAACAAGCCAATCAAATTATCCAGCAGCGTTTATTCCCAGAGGATGTAAATCCCGATTTACCCGAGCCTAAACACTATTACGGCATACCCATCGACGAATATAACGCCATGATAAGCCAAGTTCATAAAATGAACGCGGAAGAAAGCACCTTAGTTCACAAAGTGAACTCGGCCCAGAGTCAAGTTCATAAAGTGAACTCGGGCATGAACGTGGAGAAGAAAAGCCAGGTTCATAAAGTGAACTCGGCTCAAACCCTGCCAGAACAGGCAGTTCATAAAGTGAACGCGGACATGAACGAGGAAGTGAACTGCTGTAGTAGTAGCTCTTTTAATAATACAACTACTACTAACGATACCGAGTTCACTTTAAAAGATAATCAGCCACCACAAGAATCGTTGATCTTTCCAGAATTTGAATTTCCTAACGAGACAGAAATTGCCCGTCTTTGCATTGCAACGCTCCCCAAAGAACACCAACAAACCATGTTGGATGAACTGGCAGGACGAATGGCGGATAAAAACATGGAAAAAGTTAAAAACGTGGTGGGTTACCTTAAAAGCCTCATCAATCTATACGAAGAAGGGAGGTTCACTTTCACCAGTTACAGCGCACAACAAGCCGCATTTCGTGACCCCCATGTAAAACAACACAAAAAGCCTGATAAAAATCTAAAGCTCTCTATTCGCGAGCTGCATTCAGAAATCCAGCACCTGGATAAGCTGATTCAATTTCAAAGTAATCCAGAGCAGGAACCACCCAATTCATTAATTGAACAACGGAATGGTAAGCAAAAAGAACTTAATGAATTAACTCGACTAAAACAGGAAGCAGGATAGAGCAATGAGAACAAATTGAGTAGTGTCACCACTGGTGACACCCAAGAAATATTTATAACTAAAATAGAATTGATTGATGACGAATAGTTAAGTTAACACTCACATAAATCATTCTGCATTGAGCAATCTCATAAGGCATTGTTGAATATAGTTTGTAGTCAGAACCATTGAAGAGGAAATAGACATGACAAAAGATAAAAAATCAAACGGTCCGGGTGGACTGACCAGTGAAACCAGTATTTTATTACATACTCGTCAAGCCATGAGTGTGTTTGATGGACGAAAAGAAACCGACAATAAACCAGCCATCTATGGCGTACCCAGATTCTCAGGGTCAGTAAACCAGATCTACAAAGATGCCATGGCCGATGATCCCTGGGCAGACTGGTGGTTAGTCAAAATTGATGATCACATTGATCGCGCTAAAATGAAACTCAATGAGTATCAGGAAGAATTCAAGGATCTCTACCCTAATTCACCATCGATCAATATTAACACTGCCGAATCGACTCAACCCGAATCAAGACCATTAAATTTTCCCACACCCTCTTATGCCTATCGCATGGGTTACCTGGTCGTTGAGTTAGATCGGTTTTGTTGTGAAGTCTTAGGTATGAGGCACGTCGGGTTACTGACCCGCGTCAAAGCAGAGCGATACCTCAATCTAGGCGGCAAAGCCTTACGCGCCGCTTTGCAATCCGGTACCGGCTACCGGAGACAAGGAGTGACTCGCAATGACGTTCTGGCTAACAACCCAAAAGCACAAAAAGCGACACAGCTTATGGGGGCGATTCCAAAAGATATTCTCAACATGAAGCGGCGCTCAGACTTTGCTCCTGAACTGCGTCAATACGATAAAAGAGAACCCGCAAAGATAACCAACGGCAGCAGTGAACAAGACAAGAAATTGAAAGCGGTTGGTTGAGCCAATGAAAGTAAATAGGATATAAAGTATGAACGGAAGAGATAGATTTTTTGTCTTGTTAGAGCAAATGCCACGATGTGCAGAATTGTGGGACCAGGAAACCAACAGCTTGAATATTGCAGCATTCGAACAAGCATTAGGTGTAATGAGCCATGGTGAAGTACAAATGGCCAAATTCTTTGCTGCCATCTGGTTTAATCATAACGAGCAATATGGCTTTGATTTGGTTGATGCGGTATCTCGTATTGATATAGAAGATCGAAAACTGATTGCTGAATGGATCACTAATCCTTTTTGGCCATAATCATAAGAGGCATGAATAAACGATATCATGAAAGAAAGCCAGACAGTTTTACAAAATAGAGGTTGACCCGACGGCTATTTATGAAGAGAATGAAAATGATTAAAAAATGCACCGCCATCAAATAATCAAAGGAGAGTACTATTATGGAAAATATCAAAAACAAAATTAATGCTTATTCAGCCGCAATAAATCTTGTTGAGTTAACGCTCGGAAAAGAAATTTTCAAGCCGCTTAATCTGTCTGCAAAAGAAATCATATTGGACACATTGCAACAAGAATTACAGAAATTCGATAACAAAAAATTGCTTCAAGCTTATCGAACCCATTCCCTACCACAGTTAAAACCAGGGCATGACCTCTCTGGTGCAACTAGGGCATAGTCTCTTTTGCTAAAGGGTTCTATTAACCCTTTAAGGGTAAGGGGAAGACTTGTGGCAATTCAGGATTAAAAGATGTTTCGCCAATACAGGGATATTTTTGATCGATTAGAATCTGTTGGGACAGAGGTACAGAAAATTACGATTGATCGTGAGCGATTGATTGATTCTTTTAACCAGTCACTTGGCGGCTTACGATTATCCATGCGACTTCGTAAACGATCAGGGGGATTATTGGCCTGGCGCAATATCGCAGTTCGTGGAAATAAGCAGCGCGATTATGATTTGCTCCATTATCAAAATGATCTCGAGCGCTTGCCACAAACCGTAAAAGCGGAGTTGTTACAATTTGAGAAAAAGAGAATTTTATTTAATTTGAATTTCTCTTTGCTTCAACACGAATCAAAACAGTTAAACCGTGCCTTAAAAAAAATCGACTCTAACACAAGTAATCTTGAGCCAATCGACTCAAAAAAAACCACATGACTTTTTTGATAAAAACATATCAACCTAAGTTAATAAAAAACCTTGCCGATAATATCGATACCTGTATTATGAAAACCATCAGAGAGATTACCCAATAGTCTCCCTGGTCACTTCTTTACTATCCCAAGGTCCGCCCAATCTCAAGGTGGACCTTTTTTATGCCCGCACTAAAAAGATAACTAACCAATAAATCATAAGCGGTGGTTTCCCCTTTTTTATTCTGAATAATGACAAGCTCATTTAAAATATTTAGTCAGGAGAAAATGTCATGGGAAATAAATTTAACGGTGAAGGTAACTTAGGAGTAGACCCAGAATTAAAACGCATTGAAGAAAACGATGACGATCAAGCGGTTTGTAATCTCAGAATCTATTTTGACAAACCAGTACCCAAAAAAGAGGGTGACGGATTTGATGATAAAGGCGGCTTCTGGATGAACGTAGAGATCTGGGGAAAACGAGGTATTCGCTGTCACGAAAAACTGAAAAAAGGAAACCGAGTGACCGTAGACGGATCAATCATTGGTAAACAGTGGACCGATAAAGAGTCTGGAGAAGAACAGTTCAGTTTGGTGGTCAGAGCAAAAAGAGTGAACCCAGACCTGATGACGGTTGAATCCATCAAGCAGAAATAAAGGAAGGGACTCCAATGTTTAAAATCAATTTTATTTTTATCTTGATTGTGTCTGGTTTACTGAGTGCTTGTGGCAGCGGGTCTGACATACCTGAAATCAATACTCCGGTTAACTCAAACACTACCATTAACGCAGTTAGTGTAGCGGGTACATCCGCTACGGTGAACGATATTGTCCCAATCAATTCTGGCATAAATGGAGGTGCATTTTCTATTGCCTGGAATGTGGATTCCAGTAATCCGTATCATGTCGATCTGTACTTAAGTGAAGATAATGCACTCGGGAATGATGTTAAGTTTTTCAGCCAAAACTGTGGTTCTTCTACGCTGATTTATAGTTGCAGTGCTATCGCTTCTTTTGATTGTCGGTTTACCAGTGATAATAAAATATCTTGTGGAACGATATCAGCTTTTAACACCGAAAAAGATATCACTTCTTTTCTGGACACCCTTCCAAAACAGGCAATTTTCATCCTTGAAGCCTGTAATGCATTGATGGACAACTGTAAATCAACGTCTGTTGCTATTGAACTTCA
>JAUUZN010000157.1 GCA_030589945.1 Gammaproteobacteria bacterium
ACGCAGTGTAGACGTTTGGCATCAAATATAGGCCAATTTGCTCAAAGACCTTAAAAGAACTAGGGGATGATAATACAGAAAAAGGTAGGAAAAACAAAGTACTTAAAAGATATTAAAAGAACTGCGGGTTTAGACTCCAATTTCTTAAAATCCCTCGGTGGCAACACCGTGCCGGTTCGATTCCGGCCCTGGGCACCATCTCTAAGCAATTAATATTTAACAATAAAACACCGATTTCCAACTCTAAACAAGATTGTTTTTATAGGCTCATATTTAAGCTCCTGTGCATATCCTGTGCACACGAATCGCAAATACTAGCAAAAGCTTGTTATCGATTGTAATGACATTGGTTTATGGCTGATGGGTATGTTGGTGGCTTGATTATGATGTTTGGTGGATATTTCCTGTTCCTGTTCTTGTACCTGTCCTGTCTTTATTTGGTGGAATTTGGGTTTATGGGATGATGTTGCAAGAGTTGATCTATCAACTGGATCTGATGTGAGTAAAAATAACTGCCGCTAATTAGCAAAAACTCTACGTAGCAAGTCGGTGACACGAGCTGATGGATTTTGTCGAATATTTTGTTCTTCCTGTGCCACCAGAGTAAACAGACCGTCGAGTGATTGCTGCAATATATGATTTTCAATATTGAGATCAGGTTTCTGGGTAAATGGCAAAGCATCGTAGGTTTTTAATAACTTTTTATAGTCGCCATAAAAACCAACTTTATTCATTGAATTAGTAATCGCCAGGCGAAACTTGTTGATTAATTTTTCTTCAGTAGTACGTCTGAAATATTGGGTTGCAGCATCATTCTCGCCGCGTAAAATTTTCCATCCATCAGCTAGGGTCATTTGTGAAATACTGTCAATGAAAATGTCCCTGGCTTCAATCGATGCCAGTTCCGCTGCCCGATTCATTTGTAATTCAAAACGCTCAACATAACTACCCAGACCAACCTGGTTTAAGGTGGTTGCTACTTTATTTAATTCACTGGGTAGCGCTATCCGGATTAATGGATTATCACTAAAACCACCTTGCTGACTGGTTTGGCTAACAGTATTTCGTGTTCCAACACTTAGTGCCTGCTTTAGACCTGCAACTACCATTTTGTTGTCGAGAGGTTGCTGCTGTTGCTGTTGTAGAACATCAACTATTTTCTGTAACTCTGCAGTTTTACAGCTAGTAAGCATCGTTGCCAGAGACAGTGAGAAAGCGAGTGTTAATAATTTTAGAGTATTCATATGTTTTCCATATTACGTTACTTGAGTTCCCTGATAGAATAAACAACAGTGATAGTGTACCAAAAGAGTTAAATAGCGGATAGTTTTTGCCAAATTCTAACCGGTACTGACAAGTAAACTTCAATTAAAGTAGACTCTGTGGATGAATATTTATAAACGTTATCGTTTTCCACCTGAAATCATATTGATATTATTAGCTTGAAAATTTAACCTGTCAGTATTACAAATACACATAAGAGGCGATAAAATGCATGCGAAAACTTCGGACGTATTAGAAATAATATCAGTATTAGCGGTAGTAATTTCATTGGCTTTTGTGGGGTATGAGATTCGAAATAGCTCTGTACAAACTGAGTTAAACACGCAGGCAATCAAAATTACTGCCTATCAGGATCTTATCGGTCGAATTGTTGATCTTAACAAACTATCGATTGATAATTCGTTGGACTTCAATGCCATTATTAATAATCCTTCAAGATCAATGAAAGAGGCAAATGAGCTCGATTCTTATATATGGATATTGTTTAGGCATGGAGACATGGCTTATTTTCAATTTGAAAATGGTGCGATTAGTAAGGAGCGTTTGGTATCCGCTTTAATGCCTCTTCTTGACAGGCTTAAAATTCCATATGTGCTTAACAATTGGAATTTATCCAAACATGTTTTTGTGCCTTCATACCAAATATTTATAGATAAAGAGATTAAAAAGTTAAAGGAAAGAATTAATTAGTATCAACCAGACTTTGCTTTCCATGAGAATTATCTGATGTCGTTTGTGTTCAAATAACGAGCGTTAAAAGTGAAATTGAAAAGGCTGTTGCTATTCAGTACTCTTCCAGTGAGCGGGGACTGGGAACTGGTGTGATGGACTTTTTAGTTTTCAGAAGTTAATTTTTCAATTCCTTCCTGTCTGAGCTTACGCTCTAGCCAGAACTCCAGCCATCCAAACCGGTCGAGATTTTGGGTCCATCGTGGGTCGTTATGAAGAGGAGCCAGCCACGGATTGAACAGTATATTGGACATGAGTCTACTTTTTTGCTCATAGGCAATGTTCAGCCATTCGAATGCTTTATCGTGGTCACCATGCCAAGCGAAAGAATTAGCGATAACATAGGCCCACTTATGGCCATGCTTATCGATCATACTCTGCCTTATCTGCTGTTCTTTTTCATGACGTCCAAGTGTGTGTAAAACTATTGTTGACATGGATTTTTGCCACTTATTTTCTGAATCGTAGTCCAGGTATTGCAGACCCTCTTCCGGTTTTCCCTGTACAGCCAGTGCAGCGGCTAAAAAGGCTTTTAGGCTAATCAATTCCGGATATAGTTCTATCATATTCCGGTAGGTTTGCTCCTCATCTTTTGCTTGGCCTAGAGCCCAATAGGCTGAAGCGAGGTTGGCAAGCCCTGAAAGGTTAATCGGGTCTAGAGCAACTGCACGGTGAGCCAATGCCAATGCTTGCTCTGACTCTCCCAGTGTAAGTGGGATCCACGTGGCCCGTCGAAGTACAAGCGCATTTTGCGACCCATACTTTAATGCGTTGCGAGTCGACTTTTCGGTTGAGACCCAGTCCATATCATATCGACGCTGTATTTCGGCCAATGACGACCAAGCTTCAGCCAGTGTACTATCAAGTTCCAGTGCCTTCATGGCGGCACTTCGTGAGGCTTCCATAGATTCATGGTAGTTAGAAAAATGATTCATTCCCTGAAATCTCAAGGTATTGGATAGACCTGCCCAAAAAGGGGCATAGCTCCCATCGATATCAATCGCTTTCTGGTAGGTTTTTACGGATAATTCCAAAGATTCCCTAGAAGACCGAGAAGAAAAATGTTTACCCCTCAAATATAGATTATAGGCCTTGATATTAGTCGGATTAGTTGACGATGCTACATCGAGTAATTGTATTTGAAGCGCTTTGGCTACCTCTTTGGCAATTTCATCCTGAATCTTAAAAAGGTTTTCAGTAGACAGCTCTCTAGTATAGGTTTCTGACCAAAGGTGTTTATCAGAATCTGCAGCTATCAATTGTGCTGTGATCCGTATTTGGCTACCTGCTTTTCTGACACTTCCCTCTAATATATATTTAACTCCCAGTTTTGTAGCAATTTCAGAAATATTTGTGTCTACACTCTTGAAAGCAAATGCAGAAGATTTGGAAATTACATGCAGATTGGGTATTTTTGCTAATACGTTCAAAATTTCTTCACTGATACCATCAGAAAAATATTCATGGTCTTTATTAGGACTCATATCACTAAATGCTAGTACTGCAATTGATTTTTGTATCTGTTCAACGTCTTGGGGAGCGGTATTCTTGTCATCATCTAGGTTTGTATCACTAAAAATCATATTCAATAAAAATAGCACAATAAAAATAATTGCAGTAATTGTGAGAAGAACTGATACTGCTGCTTTAGTTGTATACTTTTGAGTAAGATCTGCACTGCTGGAGTCATCAATTATATTAACTTTGAAAATAAACTGATAACCACGACCATGGGTAGTTTTAATGATTCTTTGCTGATTACCATCATCGCCAATGGCTTTTCTTGCAGATTTGATTAAATTGCTTAAGGCTGTATCTGAAACTTCACGATTCTGCCAAATCGCATCGAGTATTTCATGCCGAGTAACCAACCGATCCCGATTTGTTATTAGGTATAAAAGTAAGTCAAATACTTTTGGTTCTATAGAAACTAGATGACCGTTTGCGTGCAGCCTATAATTCAAAGCGTCAACTTCAATGTTGTCGAACTTGTAAATCATCAAATCTCTCGATGTAAATAATTATGCAGTCTAACAGCTGTATAAGATCATTATTTTATTAACTAAATCCAATGCTCTCATAAAAAACAGATAAAAAATAGATAAAAAGTATGAAATCCTCAGGTGTTACCTAGAGAAAAATTTACATAATGAGATAAAGAATTCTAAAACAAAAAAATTAAGTGTTATCCAGACCTTTAAGCATCTAAGTGTTATTTTATTAACAAGGTTTTTAGCAAAAGGTACTAACAAATTAGAGAGTTAACATTAATTACTCGGTACAAAAATAATATCAAGGAGCAGTACAATGACACAGGTTAAAAAAAGTTTACCTTCAGTAATATTCACCCTATTTGTCTTGTTCACCTGGCAGTCGTTGGCTGAAACACCAGCTATTATAGATAATCCGGGTCTACCAGGGCTCCTTGCTGAGATCGCAACGCTGGAGGAACAACTGGCATTAACTGAAAACGAATTGGCAACAACAGAATCTGAGTTGACGACGACTGAGTTGGAGTTAGCAACCACACAAGCTAGCCTCGTTGAATCACGCGCAGAGGTTCTGAACACAGAAGCCTTACTAAATCAAAATGTGCTAGAACTTGAGCAGGAAAAGAAACTGTATCGCGTACCACAAACAGGTCAAGATCAATGCTGGAGTTCCATTACTCTTGAACCTACAGATCCTCACTTTGTCGCTGCCGAATGTAGTACCGGTCAGGATGGCGATAAGCAAGCTGGGCTGGCACCACCGTCCTCATTTCGATTTGTAGATAACGAAGATGGAACAATTACTGATACTTTTACCAAGCTTGTATGGCTCAAGGATGCAGGTTGTTTGAATAACCTCACTTGGGAAGTGGCAGTCGCACAAGGCGCAAAGTTACCACAGGTATCTCCTCTTGGTGACTGGCTATGTAATCTTGATGATGGAACTAAAGATCAAGGGCTGTGGCGTTTGCCCAATGTACATGAACTTATGAGCCTTCTAGATTTCAAGTCAGTATCTCGTTCAGGACAATCTTTACCTCAAGGCCATCCGTTTACAGCTTTTGAAGGATTTTATTGGACATCGACATCCTTTGCGTTAGATCCAACTATGGGTGTAGTTGGTATTCACCCGTGCGAGAGAGAAGGTTACGGACACAATCGTAACCGTTTCAATGATGCCTACATTGTCAGTGTTTATACCGGCCAATTGATTCATGCACCCAAGGCGATTCCAGGTGAAATTCTGACCAGACATGGTGAAGAGAATGGCGGCGGCAATTGTACGAGTGAGGGATTTACGAGCGGTGGTCCTGATGATAGTCCTAATGGCATGCCACATCCTGGATTTATTGCTGTCAGAGACTATATCGAGGATTAAATCAAATTACGCATGAAACCTTGCAGTTTTGTCAGTACTGTTGAGTCGATGACTTTAACCCGTTAATACCATCTTGTCTCAACTAAAAACTTACGGAAATATTTATCCCTGAGTATGTTTCTATTTTGTCTGTTTTTCTGTAGATAGACAAAAGATTGACAAATATCACACATTACTATTCAAAAATACTTCTTTTCAATGCTTATTAATAGAAAAACTGCTAGCTAGGGGTTATTATTGAACCCACAATAATAAACTACATAGTATTAATTTTACTTATAAGCATTTGTCTAGGGACTATGATATGAAAACTCTGCAGGAAATTTACGAGTTCAGTTCAAAACTGAATTGTACTGGACTGTTGCACGGACTTATTCGTGATCACTTTAAGGGTCGTACAATAATTTCTGCATCTTTACGTGCACGAAGTGTCGTTGCCTTGAAGTTAGTCTCTGAGGCTGACCCAGCAACCCCCGTTGTTTTTTGTCATGCAGGACCCCTGTACCCTGAAAGCGAAGAATACCGAGACTACATTATTGACCGCTTCGGTCTCACTGATGTCCGTGCCTTGCAAGCTGAAGAGAGCAATGTCGAAGTTGGACATAAGAAACATGTTGAATGGATAAAGGCGTCAACTTCAAATGGTGGTCAGATCAAGCAGGCTATTTACCTGAACCGGACACTAAAAGATTTTGATTGTTGGATCAGTGCGGTTTACCACAAACCAAGAGACATGAAAGTTCATCACAGAATTGATCGCGAAGGTCACGTACTACGTGTAAATCCACTTTTAAACTGGAGTGATGACGATATTCAGCGTTTTATGCGGGCACATGAAATTCCCAATCACAAATTGGCGAAGCACGAACCGGAGATAAAACCCCCTTCAGGAAATTCAGAACCTGTATCCACTTATGTGTATTAAAAAGTAACACCCTATCAGTCATTATGAGAAAGCATTGGGCTAGATGACTCCATAGAATATAAAATTAGGAATATTATGCAAAATTTGGTGAAACCTCATGGGTCTGAGGTGTTAATACCTTTGTACTCTGATGATAAAAATGAAACAGATGCATTGATTGAATAAGCTAAGACGCTTAACAGTATTTTACTTAATTCAGAAAACGCATCGAATGCGTTTAAGTTGGGAACAGGCTATTATACACAAATGTC
>JAUUZN010000170.1 GCA_030589945.1 Gammaproteobacteria bacterium
GTCTTAGCATCAAGCTGGCGAAATGAAATGAGTCTGGGCCAATACCTCGAGAATAATCAGGTCTGTGGAATCGCAGAAATCGATACTCGAAAGCTGACTCGCATCTTACGTGATAAGGGTGCGCAGAACGGCTGTATTATGGTTGCCGACGATAACGACCAGATTGATGAGCAAAAGGCATAAGAGTTAGCGAAACAATTCCCTGGTCTAAAAGGCATGGATTTAGCAAAAGAAGTGAGTGTTTCAGAATCTTATGAGTGGACAGAAGGCAGCTGGGATTTAGAAACTGGCTACACCAACAGTCCATCAACTGCTGAAACATTCAATCATCATGTGGTGGCCTTTGATTTTGGCATCAAGCGAAACATATTAAGAATGCTCGTCGATAGAGGCTGTAAAGTCACCGTCGTTCCAGCGCAAACGACAGCCGATGAAGTGCTGGCGTTAAATCCTGACGGAATTTTCCTTTCAAATGGTCCAGGTGATCCCGAGCCCTGTGATTACGCCATTACAGCGATTCAGGCATTACTGAAATCAAATAAGCCGATTTTTGGCATTTGTTTAGGACATCAATTACTCGGTCTCGCCAGTGGTGCGACTACTATCAAAATGAAATTTGGTCATCATGGTGCAAATCATCCGGTACAAAACCTTGCTGATAAAACAGTGATGATTTCAAGTCAAAACCATGGCTTTGCGGTGGATGAAACAAGCCTGCCCGATAACATGGAAACAACGCATCGTTCATTATTTGATGATTCGCTGCAAGGTTTTAAACGAACGGATTGTCAGGCCTACAGTTTTCAAGGACATCCAGAGGCTAGCCCTGGACCCCATGACGTCGCACCAATATTTGATCCCTTTATTACCGCAATGACAAGCGCAATGCAACAGAACAGGACATCGGACTAGCCCATGCCAAAACGTACAGACATACATACCATACTGATCATTGGTGCAGGTCCAATTATCATCGGTCAAGCCTGTGAGTTCGATTATTCAGGAGCTCAGGCCTGTAAAGCTCTGAAAGAAGAGGGCTACCGGGTTGTTCTGGTGAACTCCAATCCAGCAACCATTATGACCGATCCTGAAATGGCTGATGCGACCTACATTGAGCCTATTCATTGGGATGTTGTTGAAAAAATCATTGAAAAAGAAAAGCCCGATGCCATTTTGCCAACAATGGGTGGCCAGACAGCCCTCAATTGTGCACTGGACTTAGCGTCAAAAGGCATTCTTGAAAAGCATAATGTGCAAATGATCGGTGCCAATCGCGAAGCTATTGATAAGGCTGAGGATCGTGAAAAATTTGCCAAAGCAATGAAAAAAATCGGTCTTGCTATGCCGGTTTCAGGTATTGCGCACAGCATGGAACAAGCGTTTGAAGTGCAGAACATGGTTGGTTTTCCTTGCATCATTCGTCCTTCATTTACCATGGGTGGCACCGGCGGTGGTATTGCCTATAACAAGGAAGAGTTTGAGGAAATTTGTACTCGAGGCTTAGATCTATCTCCAACGAGTGAGTTACTTATTGATGAATCGCTCATTGGCTGGAAAGAGTATGAGATGGAAGTGGTGCGAGACACCAATGACAATTGTATTATCATCTGCTCAATCGAAAATCTGGACCCTATGGGTATTCATACGGGCGATTCAATTACCGTTGCTCCAGCTCAAACCCTGACCGATAAAGAATATCAAATCCTTCGAAATGCTTCGATAAAAGTCTTGCGGGAAATTGGTGTTGAGACTGGTGGTTCCAACGTACAGTTTGCAACCAATCCTGAAGATGGTCGTCTGGTTGTCATTGAGATGAATCCAAGAGTTTCTCGTTCTTCGGCACTCGCATCGAAAGCCACAGGTTTTCCAATTGCGAAAATTGCTGCAAAGTTAGCCGTCGGTTACACCCTTGATGAATTGCAGAATGATATTACCGGTGGTGCAACTCCTGCTTCATTCGAGCCAAGCATTGACTATGTGGTAACTAAAATACCGCGTTTTAACTTTGAAAAGTTTCCTGGCTGTGATGCTACTTTAACCACTCAGATGAAATCTGTGGGTGAAGTAATGGCCATTGGTCGAACCTTCCAAGAATCAATGCAAAAAGCTTTGCGCGGATTAGAAGTGGGTGCCGATGGTTTCGATGAAAAGGCTGATTTGGAAGCAAAGGATCTAACTGACATTATTAAGCATAAAATCAGAATACCTGGCGCAGAACGGATCTGGTGGTTGGCCGATGCATTTCGTGCCGGCATGTCAATTGAAGAAGTGAATGAACTCACCGCCATTGATCCCTGGTTTCTCGTTCAAATAGAAGAACTCATCACACTTGAAGGTGAAGCAAAGGCAAAGGGCTTATCAGGTCTCGATAAAGCGTTTATTAGAAAGTTAAAACGCAAAGGATTTTCTGACCGTCGCCTGTCCAGTATTCTGGGATCAACGGAGCAGGAAGTCAGACGCCGTAGACATAAATTTGATATTCGCCCAGTCTATAAAAGAGTCGACACCTGTGCGGCAGAATTTTCCACAGACACGGCCTATATGTATTCCAGTTATGAAGAGGAATGCGAGTCGAATCCAACTAATAATAAGAAAATAATGGTACTCGGTGGCGGTCCCAATCGTATTGGCCAAGGAATCGAGTTTGATTATTGCTGCGTTCATGCCGCTCTCGCCATGCGTGAAGATGGTTATGAAACCATCATGGTGAACTGTAATCCTGAAACTGTTTCGACGGATTATGACACCTCTGATCGACTATATTTTGAGCCGCTGACCCTAGAAGATGTGCTAGAAATCGTCGACATCGAAAAACCAGTGGGCGTTATTGTCCATTATGGTGGTCAGACACCTCTTAAATTAGCGCGTGATCTCGAAGCAGCAGGTGTACCTATTATTGGTACCTCACCAGACGCTATTGACCGAGCGGAAGATCGCGAACGCTTTCAGCGAGTGATCGAACGACTAGGTCTTTTGCAGCCACCTAATCGAACGGCTCGTAATATCGATGAGGGTGTTATCCTCGCTCTCGAAATTGGTTATCCTTTAGTGGTCAGACCATCTTATGTTTTGGGCGGTCGAGCGATGGAGATTGTTTACAACGAAAGCGAACTTCGACGTTATATGACAGAAGCGGTGAGCGTTTCAAATGATGCTCCAGTTCTCCTGGATCGCTTTTTAGATGACGCCATTGAAGTGGATGCTGATGCTATTTCAGATGGCAAGCAAGTGATGATAGCTGGAATTATGGAGCACATTGAACAGGCAGGAGTGCATTCTGGTGACTCAGCCTGTTCCTTGCCAGCCTACAGTTTAAAACCTGAAATCCAAGATCAAATTCGTGAACAAATGCGTCAACTGGCACTTGAACTGGAAGTGGTTGGTTTGATGAATGCTCAGTTTGCAGTGAAGGGTGATGATATTTACATCCTCGAGGTGAATCCAAGAGCATCAAGAACCGTACCATTCGTTTCAAAAGCAACCGGTCAACAGCTCGCTAAAATTGCTGCACGTTGTATGGCTGGTAAAACTTTAGAAGAACTCGGTAATCCTCAAGAAATTATACCACCGTACTTCAGTGTGAAAGAGGCTGTATTTCCCTTTAATAAATTTCACGGCACCGACCCAATGCTATCACCAGAAATGAAATCAACGGGAGAAACCATGGGTGTTGCTGATACTTTTGGCGAGGCTTACCATAAGGCGCAACGCGGTGGTAATAAGGTGGTACCCACCGGTGGACGGGTTGTGATCACTGTCCGTGACGCCGACAAAGGAAAAGCAGTTATAGCCGCTCAGGAAATGTTAAAGCTAGGTTTTGAAATCTATGCGACTCGAGGAACCGCAAAGGTCCTCAATGATTCTGGGATTGAATGTACAAGAGTGAACAAAGTGCTTGAAGGCCGTCCACACATTGTTGATATGATCAAAAATGGTGATGTAGATTACATTGTAAATACCGTTGAAGGGAAGATGGCGCAAGAAGATTCTTACATTATTCGTAAGGCGACGCTTCAACAAAAAGTATATTATAGTACTACGCTTGCTGGCGTAATGGCGACCTGTGAAGCAGTGGCTTCTGAAGGACGATGCCATGTTTCTTCAATACAGGACCTACATCAACGTCTCAATTAAAGGCTTTCTATTAAAGGTAAGAAAAATGCAAAGAGAACCAATGACAGCTCAGAGTGCAAAAGAACTCTCTGATGAGTTACAAGAATTAAAAACGACCACTCGGGCAACCATTACTGCATCCATTGCAGAGGCAAGAGCCCATGGCGATTTGAAAGAAAATGCAGAATATCATGCAGCACGTGAGCAGCAAAGTTTTTGTGAAGGTCGTATTTTAGATCTTGAAGGTAAATTATCAAATGCGCAGATCATCGATGTAACCAACATCACTAATAATGGTAAAGTTATTTTTGGTGCAACAGTGCAACTGGTCAATCTCGATACGGAAGATGAAGTAACCTACAGAATTGTTGGTCATGATGAAGCCGATATTAAGAAGAATTTAATTTCCATCAAATCTCCTATTGCAAGAGCCTTGGTGGGCAAAGAAGAAGGCGATGAAACAGAAGTTCAGACACCCGGTGGACTAATCGCTTTTGAAATTAGTCAGGTTGAATATAAATAGTCGACCCGTATTAGTCGATCAGCAATAATCGACCAGCAATAATGGAATCAATAGAATTGTGAAACTGAATCAAAAACAAATTAAGAAATTACGAACATTAGGCCATGGCTTATCACCTGTTGTTACTGTCGCTGATCGTGGACTTGTTGAAACCGTGTTAGCCGCTATTGAAGAAGCGCTCGACACCCATGAATTGATCAAAATAAAAGTACGTCTTCCTAAAGAAGAGCGTATAGCTATATGTGCAAAGATTTGCAAAAAAACAGCGGCACTTGAAGTGCAAACCATCGGCATGATGTTATTGGTTTATCGTCCTACCAAACAGGCTAAAATTGACGTCTAATCAGTGATGTCTAATGATTGATGGCTAATGATTGATGTCTCTGATTGATGGTTAAACAATATGGCTCGCAGTAAAAGTAGTAAAAAATGGCTCGACGAACATTTTAATGACCGTTTTGTGCTACAGGCCCAAAAAGACGGATTACGATCACGCGCTGCCTACAAGCTTGAAGAACTGAGTAAAAAAGACAAACTCATTAAGCCCGGACAAAGAATCATCGATTTGGGTTCAGCGCCAGGCAGTTGGTCTCAGTGGCTGAGTCTATACCTTGGAGGCAAAGCCCATATACTTGCCACCGACATTTTACCCATGGATGCCTTGCCCGACGTTGATTTTATTCAGGGTGATTTTCGTGAAGAATCAGTCTTGGAGGAGATCCTCCAGGCAATCGGAAACGAAGGCGCAGACCTTGTTTTATCCGATATGGCCCCCAATATGAGTGGTATGAGTGAGATCGATCAGCCTAAAGCGATGTATTTGGCTGACTTGGCGTTGGATCTAGCAAGACAGGTGTTGGCCACTGGCGGAGACTTTGCAGTCAAAGTATTCCAAGGCACAGGCTTTGATGCCTATTTGGCCGATTGCCGGACTAATTTTAGTTCAGTTAGAATTAGGAAGCCCGAAGCTTCTAGAGGTCGTTCACGGGAAGTGTACATTGTCGCAAAGGGCTTTAAGAAATGATCTAATTAATGATCTAATTAATTATCTAATCGATAATATTTAGTAACCAATCACAGTTTTATGACTCTGCTGTGATAGGGTAATGTAGTGAATATAGTTAATGTAATAAGAGGTGTAGTTTGAACGATTTAGCAAAAAACATGTTGCTCTGGCTTTTCATAGCGATAGTTCTGGTATCCGTATTTAATAATTTTAACCCTGCACAAACGCAGCTTAGAAC
>JAUUZN010000053.1 GCA_030589945.1 Gammaproteobacteria bacterium
GTCTAACTCGAGACTTCGAATTCGAGCAGTGATTGCACAGCTTGATTCCCCGGTTGAGAGCAATGGCAACACCAAGGTCTTTTACCTTCGCTATTCGAAGGCTGATGACTTAAAAAATGTACTACTCGGGCAAGCACAAATTGTTGCTGAAGAAACTGCCGGCACCAAGTCGAAACAATCTCGCCGAGGCACAAGTAATCGTAATTACATTATTGAAGCCCATGAGGCAACGAATTCATTGGTGATTACTGCGCCACCTAATCTAATGAAAACATTCGAATCAGTGATCCGCCAACTTGATATACGCCTTGCTCAGGTTTTGGTTGAAGCCATCATTGTTGAAGTTTCAGAAAATCAGTCTAAACAACTTGGAGTCCAGTGGTTATTTGCAGGTGGAGAAAATGCACCTGCAGGTGCTACCAATTTCACCAATACAGGTTCGGGTATTATCAGTATTGCTGCAGCATCTGCTGCGCGACGAGGCGTTGACAATGGTTCAACAACGGTCGTTAATCCAGAGTCTGGAGTTTCGACAACAACCACTAATAATTCCAACGGTGACAATGGAGCAGCTCTTGGACAAGTGCTTTCAGGTGTGCAGGGACTTGCCCTAGGTGTCGTTGATAACGGACTTGATTGGGCTATGTTTATCCGCGCCCTGGGTTCTGATACCGACTCAAACATTCTATCAACACCCAGCATAATGGCTCTGGACAACCACACGGCAAGTATTCATGTTGGACAGGAAGTTCCCATCATCACAGGTTCTGCTACTGGTAGTAATAACGCCAATCCATTTCAGACTGTGAGTCGTCAGGAAATTGGCATTAAACTAGAGATAACTCCTCAAATTAATGAGGGTGATGCGGTCATTTTAGAACTGTCTCAGGAAGTTTCAAGTGTCGCAGGTGCCACCGCCACCGACATCGTCATTAACAAGAGAACAATCAATACCTCCGTATTGATTGAATCCGGAAAAACGATTGTGATTGGTGGACTAATTGATGATGACATCCAGGAAAGTACGCAAAAGGTTCCTTTATTGGGTGACATCCCAATCGTTGGATACTTGTTCAGTTCTAAAGCCACTACAAAGACAAAACGTAATCTTATGGTCTTTATACGACCGACAATTATTCGCGATGAATCCAGCATGGCACAATTAACCAGCCGCAAATACAATTATATGCGCGCCCAACAACTTCAAAGAAAGTCTCAGGGCGTTAATTTAATGTCTAGTGACACCGTTACTCCCATGCTCCCAGAGTTTAATGCATCATTGGCTTTACCACCGAGTTTTGAAGATGCTGAAAACGACTCTCAGGATGAGAACAACGATGGTTGAGGTCATTGAAGACATTCATGAGGATGAGCCTCAACCTGAGGAAGGTAATGACCAACACATTCGCGTCCCCTTTTTATTTGCGAAAAAACAGGGCGTTGTGCTGACTCATACGGATGAAAGTATTGCTTACGTGAGTTATAAAGAATCTGCCTCAGCAATGGGCATTCGAGAATTACAACGAATGACGGGGAAGAGTCTTAAGCTCAGCAAGGTTGACGATCAAACATTTGAATCCATCCTCGCTGAGGCCTATCAAACTGACTCCAGCGATGCGATGCAGGCTATGGAAGGGATTGGTGACGAATTCGATTTATTTCGTATTGCAGAAGAATTGCCCGAGACTGAAGATCTTTTAGAGGCTGAGGATGATGCGCCCATCATTCGCCTCATTAACGCTCTACTCACCGAAGCTATCAAAGAAAATGCTTCAGACATTCATATTGAAACATTTGAAAAAACATTAGTCGTGCGATTTAGAATTGATGGCGTCTTAAGAGAAGTCCTACAACCGAATAGAAATCTTGCTCCCCTGTTGGTATCAAGAATTAAGGTTATGGCGAAACTCGATATCGCCGAGAAGCGTGTTCCTCAAGATGGCAGGATTGCCTTGAGAATTGCAAATCGAGCCGTTGATGTCCGAGTCTCCACCATGCCTTCAAGCTTTGGTGAACGTGTGGTATTACGACTCCTCGATAAACAGGCGGGTCGCCTTGATTTTTCAAAGTTAGGCATGGCCGCTGAACTGGAAACACAACTACAAGAACTTCTTTTTAAGCCTCACGGCATATTGTTAGTCACCGGTCCCACGGGAAGCGGTAAGACCACGACTCTTTATGCAGGCCTGACATTATTAAATTCCAATGAACGCAATATACTCACCGTAGAAGATCCCGTTGAATATCAACTTGACGGCATCGGTCAAACTCAGGTCAATACCAAGGTTGAGATGACTTTTGCTCGAGGTCTTAGGGCCATCCTTCGTCAAGATCCAGATGTAGTCATGGTGGGTGAGATACGTGATCTAGAAACCGCACAAATTGCTGTACAGGCGAGTCTCACAGGTCACCTAGTATTATCAACATTACACACCAATACCGCCGTTGGTGCGGTCACGAGACTCCAAGATATGGGAATAGAGCCCTTTCTTCTTTCTTCAAGCTTATTGGGTGTGCTGGCGCAACGTCTGGTTCGACAACTCTGTGATCATTGTAAGGACCCTCGCGAGGCGACTGCACAGATCATCGAATTATTCGGCTTTGATGATTCTAAACCGGTCACTATTTATCAGGCTAAGGGTTGTGATGAATGTAATTTTCAGGGTTACCGAGGTCGAACAGGCATTTATGATTTGCTAATCGTCAACGATGAAATTCGCCAATGTATTCATAATGGCGAGCCTGAAAGTATTGTAGAAAGTCTGGCTCGCAAACACAGTCCGAGTATTCGTAGTAATGGTAGAGAAAAGATACTTGCAGGACTCACAACGGTCGAAGAAGTTCTTCGTGTGACTCGGGAAGACTAAGTGGCAGCCTTTGAATACGCAGCCCTCGACTCTACGGGACGCCAGAAAAAAGGTGTTCTCGAAGGTGATACGCCGCGACAAATTCGTAACCAACTGCGCGATAAAGGTTTAACGCCGCTCAATGTGGAAGCGGTTATTAGCAAACAAAAAGCTCAGTCAAAGTTTTCCTTCAGTACCAATCGAACCTTAACGGCAGCCGATTTGTCACTGCTCACCCGACAGATTGCAACATTAGTTCAGGCGGCACTGCCCATTGAAGAATCATTAAAAGCTGTCGCTGAACAATGTGAAAAAGATTGGATCAAATCGATGATGCTTGCCGTCAGAGCCAGAGTGGTAGAGGGGCATACTCTTGCAGATGCCTTGCGTGAGTTTCCATCCAGTTTTGATAATCTTTATTGTTCAATGGTCGCGGCTGGTGAAAAGTCAGGCTTTTTGGCGGGAGTCCTGCAGCGACTTGCCGATTATACGGAAAAGAGACAGTATCTCAGAAACAAGGTAACGGTTGCTCTAATCTACCCCGCATTTCTTGTATTTGTTGCATTGGTTGTAGTGTCTTTCCTACTCTCCTATGTGGTACCTATGGTGGTCGAACAATTCACTACCATGAATGCAGAACTGCCCATTTTAACCATTATCATCATCGCGCTCAGTGAGTTTATTCAAAGTTGGGGTCTGCTACTCATTGTTGGAATTATTGGCTTTGTTGCCTTTATTCGATATTTGTTACGTTCTGAATCAAGACGAACGACTTGGCACAGCCTGATCCTCAAATTGCCCCTGATCGGAAAAGTAACTCGAGGCTTAAACAGTGCTCGTTTTGCAAGAACACTTTCAATTATGGCTGCCAGCGGTGTTCCGCTGTTGGATGGGCTTAAGATATCAGGTGAAGTCATGACTAACCTGGTGATGCGCAACGCAGTATTTGATGCAGCCTTAATGGTCCGAGAAGGAGCCAGTTTAAGACGTTCTCTTGCAGAAACAGGCCATTTCCCACCTATGATGTTGCATATGATTGCCAGTGGCGAAAACAGTGGGGAACTTGAACAAATGTTAGAACGAACCGCTGATCATCAGGATCAAGATTTTGAAACCCTCGTTTCAATTAGCCTAGGCTTATTTGAGCCAATAATGATTCTGGTCATGGGAATTTTAGTGCTGCTAATCGTACTGGCTATCCTGTTACCCATCTTTCAACTTAATCAATTGGTCGGAGTATAATTTATGCTAAAAGCAACTCGTTCTCAAAATGGATTTTCACTGCTTGAGATTATGGTGGTTGTTGTCATCATCGGAATATTGGTGGCAACCATTGCCCCTAATCTATTTGGTGAAACAGAGCGCGCTCGTCTCACTCGGGTTAAGGTTGATATTAGCGCTCTTGAAGATGCGCTTGAGCGCTATAAAATGGAAAATTTTACTTATCCAACCACCGATCAAGGCTTAGATGGTCTAGTGACTCAATCAACCCTTCCTCCCGAACCCAAGCATTTTAAACAGGGCGGCTATGTCAAACGGTTACAAAGAGATCCTTGGGGAAATGATTATCAATACATCAGCCCTGGACAGACTGGACCCTATGATGTGTATACCTTAGGTGCCGATGGCGAACCTGGTGGTGAAGGCGTTAATGCTGACATTGGTAGCTGGAATATGAACGAACTTGAGTAATTTGTGACTCACTCCAAAGGCTTTTCGTTACTGGAGTTGATCATTGTTTTAGTGATCATTGGTGTGATGGCTGCTGCGGTGACAATGTCTGTTAGTAATAGTCGCGTCGATACCCTCAAGCTTGAAGCCCATCGTTTAGCTGCACGAATTTCCCTCGCTCAGGATGAGGCGGTGATCACTAATCAGCAACTAGGGTTAGAAGTTAATCACGCTCAATATCGTTTCTTGGTGTTAGAAGAAGATAATTGGACGCTCATTAATCCTGCCGAAGAACGACAACTGGTGACTCAAGAATTACCTGAAGGCATGACCCTTCAAATTCAGGAAGAAGGTATCTTTGCCCATTTTCAAGACGAAAAAAATAATAACAAGTTATTTAAAAGCATTGATGAAACAGAACGAGCATCGGATGATGACGAAAATGAAAAGATTTTAAGACCTCAAGTCTATTTGCTGTCGAGTGGTGAAATTAATCCCTTTAATTTATACATCGGCTATGATGATCAAGAACCCATTTATTATCAACTCGTGGCATCCTATGATGGCAATATAACCATCAATGGTCCTTTTTTTGAATCCATTAGATATGCAGTAGGTCGTTCATTGTGAGCATTAAAAGCGTTCAGAAGGGACTCACCCTGCTCGAACTCTTGGTTGCACTGTCTGTATTTTCAATTGCCGCCCTAGCCATTCTAGATACCATTGGTGCAACCTCTAGAGTTGTCGAAAACCTGGAACAAAAAACTCTGAGCCACTGGATCGCGGGTAACGCCATAACTGAATTATCGCTGAAATCAAAATGGCCAAAAATTGGCGTCACACGCTCTGAAGTACAGATGTCGGATCGTGACTGGTATTTACTAACCAAAGTTGAAACGACTGCACGTGACGATATGCGACGTATCACCGTAGAGATTCGATTAGACAAGGATCATGAGTCCCCTCTTATTAGTCGTTTGGCCTTTGCTGGGAAATGGAAATGACACGCAGAACTCGTGGATTTACATTAATCGAGATATTGGTTGCAGTCGCCATCTTTGGATTATTAAGTGTAGGTGCCTACTCCGTACTCGATGCTGGCATGAGAAGTAAGATCCAGACACAAAAACGACTTGATCAACTCGAAGTCTTGCAAAGGGTCATCTACAGCATAGAAAAAGATATTCAAATGTTATCATTAAGACCTGTTCGTAATGAATTGGGTGATCAGCTACCTATTTTTAGAGCTCAGAGTGATTTCTCCGGACAGTCGGGTTTCATGGAATTAACCCGAGCCAATTGGCGGAATCCACTACAATTACCACGCAGTAACTTACAACATATCATCTATAATTTTGACCAGGGCAAACTGGTACGTCATCACTCAATATTCTTAGACACAACAACCAATAGCCCATCCGTTGAACGAGTTCTTATTGAGAATGTTGATTCTTTTAAAATGGAGTTTTTAAATAAAGGGAATCAGTGGTCAAGCCAATGGGCAAATTTTGGTTTTAGCACAGAGGATGATAAAAAGAAAAATAATGTACCCAAGGCCATTAAAATTTCTCTTGAAGTTGAACCCTTTGGACTCATTGAGCGACTGCTTTTAGTAGAACTTGCTCTTGCAGAAGTCGATGATAAAGAAAATCAGGTTTTGCCATGAGAGCTAAAATATCAACTACAAGCCACCAACAGGGTGTTGCTCTCATCATGGTACTGATTATTGTTGCCTTGATGGTGATCATAGCGACACAGCTTGTTGCTGAGAGAAATTTGCATGCTCGACGTACCAGTAATATTATCCTTTCTGATAACGCCTGGGAGTTTGCATTGGGCGCAGAAAAATTAGCTGCCATTGCATTGGTTAAGAGCTTAAAAAATGAAGATACCGTTCATTTAGAACAGGCTTGGGCACTTAATCAGGTGGTGTTTCCAATTGATGGCGGCAGCATTACTGCCGAGCTGAAAGACTTGCGCAGTTGTTTTAACCTTAATGGTGTGCTCGCCACTAGCAAAAAGAATTCATCGGGTGAGGGTGAAAATGAGCCCAATAATTCAGCTTCGAAACAAGATGCCAATAAACCTTTAGCGGGTGAGCTAGTCTTTTCAGAATTATTGACCGATTTACAGATTGAGGATATCAATCCCAAAGCTCTCGCTGCGACTCTACGAGACTGGTTGGATGAGGATCAACAGCCTGCAGGAATTGACGGCCGCGAAGATTACGAATACGAAGGTCGCACTTTACCCTATCGAACTGCAAATACACTGCTTGGCAGTCGCACTGAATTAGCAACCATCAGCGGTTATAACGGTGATCTAATTGCGCGTATCTTACCCTATATATGCATTATTCCAGGTGTCACGGATCTAGTGCTTAATGTAAACACCATTGCAAAAGATCAACCCGAGTTACTCAGCAGTTTCTACGACAAGCTTGATAAGAACACTGCTTCAAGTATATTGTCTGTACGGCCTGCAAAGGGTTTTGACAAAAATAGTTTTAATGCCGAACTCCCTGCTGATGTAAGATTGCATCCAGGCGCACAAATAGATTTTACCAGTCCCTATTTCTCAATGACTGCGAAAGTTGCGTTAGCTCGAACAAGGGTGAATTTAAAAAGTTTATTTGAGTATCAGGGCGACAGCAATGATATTATTATACTGGCCCGGATGGGAATTAATGACTGAACTAACATGGTTGTAACAAATGTCTGAACTTTTAATATTACAATTTCAATCCACTGGTGATGAATTTCTGCAGTGGTTTCACACCTTGGATGGCAAAATTAGCCAAAGTGGTCGCCACTCCATTGATGATCTTGCTGATCTAAAAAATCAATTTCCACCCATCAGCACTGTCATTTTATTACCTGCGAGCGATTGCCTGGTCACATCCGTTACCATACCGTCTACCCAGCGGCGACAACAACTGAAGGCAATTCCTTTCGCACTCGAAGAACAGCTCGCCGATGACATTGAAAGCATGCATTTTGCAGTTGGTAAGCGTAGTGAAAATGGTGAACTAGCGGTTATTGCCATCGCCAAATCTAAAATGCAGCATTATCTAGATATCCTCGGTGAGGCAAAAATTATACCCACGGCGATTTTACCCATTAGTGCCTTATTAGAAGCGCCTTTGGATGCGTGGAGTATTTTTAAACTAAACGAAGAATTTATCGTCAATCAAGGGGGCACCTGTTGGAGTGGTTCTGAAGACGACGTTAAATTAATGCTGGGATTATCCATCGAAAAACTCGAAGATGGCCAATTGCCGGGATTATTATATTGGGGCGCGAATGAACAGCCAGACTGGCTAACCGAGCTTGGCTTTGAATCGTCTAGTCAAATCGTTCAAGATCCGCATCAATCACTGTTGAGCCGGTATAGCGCGACACAGATTAACTTACTCCAAGGTGAATTCGAAATTCAAGACGATTGGAGCCTAGGCTGGAATATCTGGAGACGTGCAGCAATGTTTGCAGCAATCGCAATCCTTATCAAGATTGCAATTATGGCGACCAATATCTATACCCTAAACAGCGAAAAAGAAACCCTTAAAAGTGAAATTGCTAACCTATACCATCAGGTTGCGCCCGGCGCACGTATTGTTGATCCAAGGCGACAAATGCAGCAACTTCTGTCGAAGGGAAATGCAGGTGGAGCATCCTCACAGTCGTTTTTTATCATGGTGTATTTGGTTGCTGAGGGACTTGCTAGAATCCCAAATGTCGAGCCGACCAATTTAAGTTATGACGGACGCAAGGGTGAGATCAGGCTAGATATCCCCGTTGCAAATCTACCCGAACTTGATCAACTCAAAGACTATCTGACGCAAAAGGGTCTGACCATTGAGGTTGGTGGTGCCAGCGCCCAAGGTAGTCGCTACTCCGGACGACTGATGATTAGGAGTAATGGCTAATGAACGATCAAATCAACGCGCTCAAAACAAAATATCTTGCACTCGAAAATAGTGAACAAAAAATCGTTCTTTTAGGTGCTATCGTTGTTGTCATTTTTGTTCTTTATTCACTCATTTATAAACCACTCAACAGCAGCATTGAACAGCTACAGGCTAGCAATCAATCTAGCCAGGAATTATTAGTGTGGATGGCAGAATCCGTGGCATCACTCAAGGGTGGCACCAAAAGCAGTCCTGGTGTTGATAAGCGACGAGGTCGTAGTCTTAACGTCATCATTAACACCACAGCGAGTGTTTCAAAAATTAGTATTAGTCGTAGTCAACCCAGAGATAACGACCAATACCAAATCTGGCTTGATAAGGCTGTATTTAATGATGTCATGGCTTGGCTTAACGTATTACAACAAGATTATGGCATTCATGTTAGCAGTATTAATTTAGGCAGTACTCAAAGTAAAGGATTGGTTGGGGTCAATCTAACATTTCAAGATCAAGGGAGTCAGCCTTGATCAAAAAATGGGGGATACGACTACTACTTGCCATCGTCATCATAGTGGCAATTATCATCTATACCGCACCAGCTGAAATACTAGAAAAAGGAATTAATAGTAATACCAGTACCTTGAAAATAACAAGTTCATCTGGCGGGTTGATTAAAGGTGATTTCCAAAATATCAAATTTAAAGGCGGCCAGTTAAATCAACTTCATTGGAATATCTCATTAATTCAGCTCTTAACGGGGAAGATTGCAGCAACGTTAAACATTAGCGATCCTAAATTTGATGGACAATTTAACATTGAACACAGTATTTCGGGTACCACCCGCTTATTTGACATTAATGCCGTGCAGTCAACAGCCCATTTTGCAACACAATGGGCGCCACTGAAATATATTCATCCCGAAGGCGAACTGCTTTGGAATAATGTTGCCCTCTCCTTCACTGAGCAATCCTTTATTGATGCTTCCGGTGAGATCAGTTGGAACAATGCCCAGTTGACGGTCAATGGACAAAACATCCCTCTTGGCAATATCAATGTCTTTCCAACAACGGACAATAACGACCTGTTGTTATTAATTAGCAGCGATTCTGTTCTTGATATTGATGCCACACTCAAGATTTCACTCGATCATACTTATCTACTTGATGTGAGCCTGAAAGAAGATCTTCCAAGTAATATCAAAAATTCAATCAAATACGTTGCTCGTCCTGATGGTAACGGTCGTCTCACCTTCACCCTTCCTGGTCGCTGGTAATTTTTAATGAACCTCGATTGGTCAAGCATCGATACCGTGCTACTCGACATGGATGGCACGTTACTCGATTTACATTTTGATAATTATTTTTGGATGACCTATTTGCCTAAAGTGTACGCAAAGCATTACCAAAAAGACTTGGAAGAAACCAAAACATATTTACTGCAGCTTATGAAAAATGCCGAAGGCAGTATGGACTGGTACTGCGTTGACTTTTGGACTAAAAAACTTGGGTTAGACATTATTTCTCTCAAGAAAGAGGTCGATCACCTTATTAATCTTAGACCCGCAGTTAGTCATTTTTTGGATGCTGTTCATGCCTCAAATAAAGAGGTTTATTTGATCACTAACGCCCATCATGATGTGCTTGAATTAAAGTTAGAAAAAACAAAAATCAGTCATTACTTCGATGGACTATTCAGCTCACACCAGTATGGCCATATCAAAGAGCGACAAGACTTTTGGAAAATGCTGATCAAGGATCTTCCCTTTGACCCTAAAAGAACCTTATTTATTGATGACTCAGAAGCAGTATTAGATTCTGCAGCAAAATATGGCATCGGTCATATTCTGTCCATCGGTACACCAGACAGTAAACAGGTAAGACGTGCTGTGAGTAAATATCAAATGTTACATGACTTTTCTGATATCATAGATGGCATCATTGAGAAAAAATAGATAATACAATCAACATTCAATGATCTTCTTTATATTCTAATGGAAGCACTAAATGCCTGAATTGCCTAAAATCCTCAAAGCTAAAACCATTGCAAGAACTCGACTTTTTCATGTTGAATCATTACAGATGAAATTTTCAAATGGTGTTGAGCGAGATTATGAGCGACTTAAGGCAGGTAAAAATGGTGCGGTGATGATTATCCCAATGCCCGATCCCAATACCATTTTATTAATTCGCGAATACGCAGCCGGTGTCGAACGCTATGAACTTGCTTTTCCCAAAGGCCTCATTGAGACAGGCGAAACACCTATAGAAGCAGCAAATCGTGAAATGAAAGAAGAGGTGGGATTTGGTGCCAAGAAGCTACATTTTCTAAAAAAACTTAGTCTCGCACCAGGCTATTTTAGTCACATGATGTCATTAGTTGTTGCAACGGATCTTTATAAAGAGCGTCTAGAAGGTGATGAACCTGAAGAACTCGAGGTCATCTCATGGGACATTGATAAACTTCACGAACTTGTCGAGCGGGATGACTTTACTGAATCTAGAAGTATTGCAGCACTTTACTTATTACAAAATTATCTAGCAAGCTCCTCCTCTACACCTATATCCGAAATAGACTAGCTGTAAATCCATGGATCTGAAACGCCTCATGAGCTTTGCTCACGAAACTGCTTTAAGAGCGGGTGAGGTGATCATGACGGTATATCAAGAGGATGATATTGAAGTCTCACTAAAAACAGATGACACGCCACTTACAAGAGCCGATTTACTGGCACACCACTTAATTCAGGAAGCTCTTGAAGCAGAAACGGCTTACCCTGTTTTATCAGAAGAGAGTGTCAAAATAGATTGGGATGTGCGTAAAAAGTGGCAAACCTATTGGTTGATTGATCCGCTCGATGGAACTAATGAATTTGTCGACAGAAATGGTGAGTTTACGGTAAACATTGCTCTAATCCACAATAACGAAGCGATTGTAGGTGTTGTCGTCGCACCAGCTCTAGAATATTCATATCAGGCCGCAAAAGGGATTGGTTCCTATAAAATTGAAGACCAAAAAGTCACTGCCATACACCCCAGAAAAATCCCTCTAGTTAATGGCAAGCAAAAGTACAGTGTCGTCATTGGTCGTTGCAGTCATTCACAAAGTCTCGATGATCTGTATAAACGATTTACTAATTATGAGTTGATTCGCCTAGGAAGCTCTCTGAAGATGTGTCACATCGCTGAAGGCAAAGCTGACCTCTATCCTCGTTATGGCAAAATTAGTGAATGGGATACTGCTGCTGCTCAATGCATCTTAAATTGTGTGGGAGGTGACGTTATCGATCATCAGCTTAAGTCTCTTCGCTATAACACCAAAGATAGTTTGTTTAATCCTGATTTTTTTGCATGGGGCGACTCTGAGGTTAATTGGTCAAAGTTTATTGCCAGTATGTAAGGTGAAATATAGTAATAATTCCCCGGATATGCAAAACTACCTAACAAACTTATTAGGTATGGAGTGATTCATGGTAGAGCGATATCAACACAATACTCCAGCAATAACGCATAGCGTAAACCTCAAGATTAAAGAATCCTATCTAAGGGCAATTAACCAGTTTGCCCTAACTTTAATAGAAATATCGACAGTAGATCAGTTGCTCTGGTACGTTGCTAGTGAAGTGGTCGGCAAATTAGACTTTGTTGATTGTGTCATCTATCTAGTGGATGTGGAGCACAATGAATTAGTACAACGCGCCGCTATTGGTGCAAAAAGTCCCGAAAAAAATGTCATTCTTAACCGACTTAAAATTCCGATTGGATCAGGAATTACTGGTACGGTGGCAAAATCTAAAGAGCCGATTATTGTCACAAATACTGAGAAAGATGAACGTTATTTGGCGGATATAGATAAAGCCGGTTCCGAAATTTGTGTTCCAATGATCTACGACGGAGAAGTCCTTGGGGTGATTGATAGTGAACACCCTAAGTCGGATTATTTTTCTGACAGCCATCTAGAGGTATTGACAACGATCGCGGCGATGACCAGCGCCAAGATTAGTCAATGTAAAACACAGGCTCAGACTAGGGCGCAAGCAAGAATTATCCAACAGGTATCAGAAGCCGTTTTGTTGATCAATGAAACGGGGACGATTATAGATTGTAATCCGGGAGCAGAAGCCCTGCATGATATGAGCAAAGAAAATCTCATTGGGACTAATGTTAGAAATATTATCATTGATAATTATGTCTGGAAGTCTTTAATCCATGAACTAAAGAATAAAATAAAGCGATCGGGTCGATGGAATGGTCGGATTGGTCTTAAGGGACCCGCTGGAATTGAGCTAATGACAGAAGTTAGCGTCACAAAGCAATCCGTTTCAGATAGCAATGAAACTGTTTATATCAGCGTGGCCCGTGATATTTCTGAGCAGGTTGAAAAAGAACGACTAGAGCGTGAACTTCAACAGGCACAGAAAATGGAATCCTTGGGGCACCTGACAGGTGGAGTTGCCCATGATTTCAATAATTTACTAGGGATTATCAGTGGCTACTCTGATCTTGCTTTAAGCAGAAGCGAGACGAGTCGTGATGAAAAACTGAAAAATCACATCATACAAATTCAAGATGCAGCAAGAAGAGCAACGAATCTTGTTATGCAAATGCTAACCTTTACTCGTAGTGAGGCCATTCAGAAAACTCCTGTTCACTTGGCAACCTTGCTCCAAGATGACATTACGATGATCCGTGCGACTTTACCCAGTACGATTGAGCTTGTTACTGATATTGAACCCGGGCTACCTAAAGTGCTCATTGACCCAACCCAAATACATCAAATTCTCATGAATCTATCGATCAATGCTAGAGATGCAATCGATGGTATCGGTCAATTGAATATCAAACTTGCTTGGGCTATTAACTTAGACACCGAATCACCCGTATCACACAAACCCATAAAAGGTGACTGGCTTGAGTTGAGTGTGACCGATACAGGAACAGGTATTGAAACCACTAATATCAAGAAAATATTCAACCCCTTCTTCACTACAAAGGAGGTGGGCAAAGGCACCGGTATGGGTCTTTCAGTCATTTATAAAATTATGGAAGACCATAATGGTCATATTCTAATCGATAGTGAACTTGGAATAGGAAGTACCTTCAGGTTATTATTCCAGCCTAGTAAAGAAGAAGATATCATTCTAGATAATAGTGAAGAGGAGCAGAGTTTTGAACTACCAACGGGGGATGGCTCAAATATTCTTGTAGTCGATGACGAGGAAAGTCTTGGGCTTTACCTCTCACAAAGAATCAATGAAATAGGTTACAAAGCCACCTGTGTCGCTGACAGTGCAGAAGCTTTAAAATTATTTAAAAATGAACCTGATTTATATTCATTGCTGATTACGGATCAAACGATGCCGAAAATAACTGGTATAGAGTTGATTAGTAAACTCAGAGACATTAGACCTGATTTTCCGGTGATCCTTTGTAGTGGATATAGCAATAAAGTCGATGCTATCAAAGCAGCTAAACTCGGTCTTCCTTTCTTTGAAAAGCCTATCGATATCAATAAATTACTCGGTACGATAGCCATTTTATTAAAGGGATAATGCCGATCATGACTCTCGTAATACTCTGCCTCCAAGCAACCCTAACAAAATAATCAATATATAATTCATTGAACCTCCTCCACCTGACGGTTTCACAGGCGGTGGAGTTGGAGGCGGCGGTGGGGGTGGAGTAGTATCTTCAACAAAACTTACATCATCAATCCAAGCTGCATCCTGTCCACCACTCACTCCAACATCTTTTTCAAAACTCCAGCGAAAGGAATGGTTGCCACCATTAAAAGAATAAGACACATTCGACCAATCCTGCTCTCCTGAAATACTCATTTTTTCAACATCATCAATGTAGAACTTGAAAAAATCAAAATTGACTTCACTGGACACTTTTCGATCAAAGCTAATTGAACCTTTATTGAAGTTACCGCTGAGAACAATACTGCTGTCTTCATTGCCATTAACAATTTCTGATTTTAAACTGAATTGACCTTCATTGGCTTGATCGTCACTCACTGTCCAAGTACCCACTGAAGACGGTCGTTTGGCGTAACCGGTAGGAACTTGAGCATCCTTTAAATAAACTTCATTCGGATCTTCCACTAATATTTCTATTCGAGCAATTCCAGGGCACTGTTGATCATCTCTAACAACAAGCGTCACTCGATTATAGGAAGCAGAATCATAGGTGTGCAGTGGGTTCGCATCGATGCTATCGATCTGACCATCACCGTCAAAATCCCATTGATAACTATAACCTCCTGAGCCAGCCAGTACTGTAGAACTTATACTAAATTGTTCATCAATCGCGGGAGAGAATGTACTTGGAGTTATGGTCACCTCTGGAACTGCACAGGGCTCTAGTCCATCAAGAACACTGGTTGATGTATTATCAGCTGCAAGGTATGGCGCGAGCTGATTACCTTTAAAATTATTACCAAACCAGTGGCTTGCTAGCCGACCATACCAATCTGATGTTGTGGGAGCCAAACAAGAAGCGTCTCCTCCGGTGAGTGTACCAATGATGTGTTTGTTGAGGTTCCAAAGTCCTGCACCCGATGATCCACTTTCTGTTGTGCCCTCATCCCAAGCACCAATGCGTAAGAAATGACTCTGAGCATTAACCGTGGTGCTGCTGATATCGGTAATGGTTAAAGGGTCGTCATCAATACTTATTCGTTTTTCATCACCCGATGGATGATGCAGTGAACGAACGCCGATGTGAGTCTGATCACGATTATCCCAACCCGCATAATGCACGTTGAAATTAATCTCAGGCGAAGCGTCTAGACGTACCAGAGCAAAGTCTGATGCATTATTAATACCTTCCCACCGAGAAATATAACTCGCTCCAGTTTGAGTTTCTAACAGTGTTCCGTCTGGAGTACCATCACATACTGATGTCTGATAATTCCAATAAAAAACCATGGAAGATGCCGTTGTGTCAGAGACTAAACAGTGAGCGGCTGTCAGAAAAAGTGGATCAAGATTTAGGCTAGTATTGTTGAGCAATGATCCCGTGCAGACAAAAGTTCCTTCGCTTGTGGAAATGGTGTACCTGGCAACGGATCTAATTTCATCTCGCCATTGATCTCCCTGAGGACAAACGACGTCAATGTTGCATGAGCCTGATTTTGTATTGGTGGCGGCTTTATTAAAATCAATAACGCCTTGGGAAACCTGTTGGATGTGTAAGTTTAAACCTGTGAGTTCTGTGGTTAAAATATTCAACTCAAGGGCTATATTTTTCGTATCAAAGATAGGCGTCCATAACTCACCGTGAAATTTATTATCTCGCTCAGAATAATGCTTAAGGATCTCGCCGGTATCCGCATCTAAAATATAAAGAATCGCAGAACTCGGAAGGTGAAATTGACTAAAGCCTAGGTTCAAATGTTTCGCAGTCTTTGAATTAATTGTGAGTCGCCAAATGGATTGGTTTTTTTCTGAGCGCAACTCACCCAACGTTTTGAAGGACTGATTAATGTTAGAGGCTTGCGAAATTAATAAAGGTTTAAACTGCTTTTTTGACGGAGTTTTTTGCGCCTTTAATAATTGTCGTTCGGGTAATTTTAAATGAAATTCATTAGCAAGTTGTTTTAATTTTATGCGATGACTAAGCGGTTCACCTTGATAATAATTTCCGCTAGCAACAGAGTTTTGGTTTGATAAAGCAGAAGCTAAGAGTATTAAAATGGTAACAAACATCTTTATTTTCATAGCAACAACCCCACTAATCTATCTCACAAAATCGCAATTATAATTAGCAACGATACCCTGCAAGACCGCTTCAAACTCCTGTTTGTTTCCCGCTAAATAGCAAGGATAACCACTGATACTATGCCCGTCCATTTTTATGTGTTTTGAGCGAGATGCATATTGATGGTGATCCATCACTTCTGTAGCTGAAATAATTTCAACTCCTGCGTTTTGAAGTTTCGGTAACATTTGTTCCAGGTATTCTAAGGTATTGATACGCGGATGACCAATGGCAGTTGCATGTCCATGCTTTTTAGCGAGGCGTAATAGTTTTTGAAATTGTTTATTAATTTCAACCTTGTCATCTGTGTGATCTAAAAATATGCGACGAGTCATATTGGGAATTTGCCAGAGATCGGCGGTTTTAGCAGCAATTGATTTTGAGGTAGTTCGGCTATCAATAAAAAACAATTCTCTTGGTCTAAGCTCGGCCATTAACCAGCCCATTTTCTCAGCATCCTTGGTTAATAAACTTCCCATATGGTTATTAATACCAACCACATAGGGAACAGCACTGATATTGTTTTCAAGGATTAATGAAAACTCCTGCCGGCCCATTTTTTTAAACAGAGCTCCCGGACCAAGAAGATGCTTATCCTTATAGGATTCCATGGGTTGATGGAGAAGAATATCCTGACCTCTATCATGGCCGTAGGTAGCAACCTCTTTACTGAATGGTGTGTGTGGCAAGATACTCAACGCCACCTTTGAGGGCAATCTAGCCGCTCGTAATCCGAGGCGTTGGTTGTCACCAATATCGTCAATAATAACCGTGATCGTTGGTCTTACTATTGGTCGCTCCTCTGCTAAAGATGTTAAAGACATCAAACTCAGTAAACTGATGAGTGTTAGAAACGATTTGGCGGTTGTTTTTATAGTATGCATATTCGATTGGTCGTTAGTTACTCTTCATACTCAATATGCTTATTCCACGCAATAAATTTACTGCTTCTGAGAGCTGAAAATCACTGGCAAGCACCGAGCGAATATCAACATCATCAGACTCTGTATTTCTTGTTGATTCGTCATCAATATTTTTCGCTAGTTGTTCAGCAACTAAAGCGCCATCGAGATCGGACTCATGGATTTCGTCATCAGTATTTTCGTCATTGAATATTTCACTGAGTTCCCGCTGCACGACCCTAATGTCGGGTTTAATACCACTGCCCTGAATTGAGCGACCCGAAGGTGTGTAATATCGAGCGGTTGTTAATTTCAAAGCGGTCTCTGATGTTACCGGCATTAATGTTTGGACCGAGCCCTTACCAAAAGAACGAGTGCCCATGATGATTGCGCGGTTATTATCCTGTAATGCTCCTGCAACAATTTCGGCTGCCGATGCAGAGCCGCCATTAATTAAAATAACAATGGGAGCACCGTAAAGAATGTCACCTTTTTGTGCTTTATAAGCATATTTGGCTAATATGGCTCTGCCTTTAGTGCTAATGATTAGTCCATCTTCTAAGAAAGCATCAGAAACTGATTGGGCCGCTGTTAATACACCGCCGGGATTATTACGTAAATCAAGTACCAGACCTCTGATTTTTCCATCATGCTCTTCACGTAATCGCTCAATAGCATCGACGAGATCATAGCCCGTTCTTCTTTGAAATTGGGTAATTCGCACGTATGCCATACCATTACCAAGCCACTGGCTACGAATGCTTTTTAGCTGGATAAGCTCTCTCACCAAGTTAAACTCTAACAACTCGGTCTGTCCTTTGCGGCGGATATTGAGTAGCACATTTTCTCCAAGCTCTCCGCGCATTAATTCCATAGCATCATCTGCTTTAATATTTCGAAGTGGAGTGTTGTTAATTTTAACAACCTGATCGCCCGCTAAAATACCTGCTCGTTTTGCTGGACTATCGTCTATGGGAGTGATGATTTTAATACCATGTCCATCGGGTATAACTTCAATACCAAGACCGCCGTACTGACCTGCCGATGATTCCTGTATGTCCTTGTAGGATTCTTCGTTAAGATAGGTTGAGTGGGGATCAAGACTATCGAGCATCCCGGAAATCGCACCCTTTATTAAGGTCTCATCATCAACCTCGTCGACATAGGTGCTTTTAATTAAATTATAAACTTCAGCAAAGGTTCTTAATTGTTCAATGGGCAAAGAATCGCTATCCTTTGATTTAGATTCTGTTTGTTCAGAAGTGTTTTTTTCTGATTTTGAAGGTTCTGCAGTTGCTATTGAGCCCAATGAAAGGATCATTGCTAAAAGTGCAAATTTTGAAATTTTGAAATTAAAAATCATTTTCATGTGCCTTGGCTAAAATCTAAATCAACTGAAACTTCATACTACTATAAATGCAAAGCGCCTAGAATGCTGTAAATATATGACTCACTGCGATTATTTAGTCGATAAATGGCTTATTTTCGACGGACCTTATTTACGATTAACAAAATGCATGGGATTCATCGCTTTGCTTCGATAGCGGATTTCAAAATAAAGTCCCGAGGAAGGATAACCGCCACTCTTACCGACCGTTGCTATTTGTTCTCCTGCCTCAACCCAGTCACCGGGCTGTTTGTAGAGAGCCTCATTATGGCCATACAAACTCATATAGCCTTCACCGTGATCGATGATGCTTATGAGCCCAAATCCGCGTAAATAGTCTGAATAAACAACACGGCCATGGTGAATTGCATTCACTCTTCTACCTTCCTTTGAGGCAATGAGCACACCGGACCATCGCATTTGTTGGTCGCCACGCCGTGATCCAAATTTTTCCTTAACTCGCCCCTTCACCGGCAAGGTTAATCGTCCTTTAAGATGATCCAGTCCATCCAGTGACTCCTCTGGAATGAGTGTTGCTGCCGATTGTTTCAATGCATCGAGTAATGACTTCAAATCCTCTTCATTGGCTTGCCACTCTGCTAATCGTTTTGAATTGCTCTTTAGCGAGTTGTTCAATTGTGCAATGGCTATTTGACGATTGTCCTTAAGGCCGTTAAGTCGATTATTTTCCTGTTGTTGTTGATTAGCAAGTTGCTGTAACTCAGACTGCTCTTTGATAATTTCAATCTCTACCTGACTTAATTTTTGCAATGTCAGATTTAATTCCTTTATTTTTTCTAGCCGTGCCTTATTTAAATAATCATAGTAAACCAATGTACGCCCAACTTGACTGGGATCCTCCTGATTAAATAACAACTTTAAATATTCTTGTTTGCCTCCAGCATGTGCTGCGCGGATCTGTTCTCTTAAGGATTTTTGCTGCGATTTTTTGTCGTTATTGAGACGATTTCGTTGAGTATTCAGTGCTTTTAATCGAGCCTTACTTTTCCTCAACTTTCGATTAATGCTATTTAAAGCCTTGCGCGACTTCCCAACCAAAAGGTCTGTTTTCTTCAGGGCCTGTTGTTCTATGGTCAGTGATGAACGGTTTTTTTTCTGATTAGTCTGTAATTCTTTAATTTTTATTTGCAGTTTAGAAAGCTCTTTTTCCGTCGCTTCTCGACGTTTACTGCGATCATCATCCTCAGCAGCCTGATGGCTGGGAACAAAAAGTACCAAGAGGAGTACCATTAAAGGTACAGTGGTGATATTTTTCATCAACGGCAAGTCACTCTGCGCTAGTTCTTCAGTTCGATGAGTTGGCGACCGGTCATTTCACTGGGAACCTCTAGATTCATCAAGTACAGTAATGTTGGCGCAATATCAGATAGCACGCCATCATTAATAATCATCCGCGCGTCACGGCCATGATAGATAAAGGGTACAGGTCCTGATGTATGGGCGGTGTGAGA